>NZ_PKRS01000019.1:0-16456 GCF_002855535.1 Emticicia sp. TH156 | reverse complement strand
GTTCTTAATGATTTTTGCTTGTGTTGTCATTGATTTAATCTTTAATGTTAAGTTACTAAATAAATCGTAACTGTCAGATTAAATCGTGACTATTTCAACTAAAATTTATGCTTAGTCCCCAACTTTTTCGCTTGAGCCATTTTTTCCTGCAAAGAAAATCCTTTTTTATCTACTCACCAACTTTTCAGATTGAGCCCTTTTCAGTTTGATCCGATATTCTAACCAACTGAAAACGCCATAAAAACAAAAAAAGCACTCATTTCTGAGTGCTTTTTGCGGCTAAACGGGCTTACAATCGAACCCTTAATACCCATTTTAACTTTTTTGGAAAGTATTTTTGAATGCCAGTAATTAAAATTTGCTTAAACTGTGAAGCAAAATAAGTGTTAATGATATTGGGTTTCTATTCATATTCGAGTTGTGTACTTATTTAATATTCGCTTATTATCTAAGAAAAAACACACGAATGGGAATAGCTAGAATAATTCATTATATTACCCCCTATTCATATATTTGCATACTTCAAATTTCAGAAGGAATTTACTAATGTTCATGTGCGTATCGTATTAAATAAAGTTGTTGTAAAGTTATTCAATTATGTAGTGATAGTCTCATTTATACAAAAGAAAGAGTGCCGTTAATAAATAGTTTGCGAACTGATTTGGCGTTGAGATCTCTCTTCATTAAAAATTCCAATCTGCTTTGGCAATTTACTGGCTTCACTATACTACCTGGAAGTTATTATAATTGTTCGATAAAAAATTCTGAATGATTGATAATCGTCTAAGAATTGAATGCCGGAACTCTAAAGTTATAATTAAACACTTGCCTTGTATATTAGGTTTATAACTATTATACAAAAATAACCCAACGGTCATCAACATTATCAAAAAATTTTTCAGTCAAAACAAAAACTTCTTCAGTAAGTATTTACTAGGTGCTGTTAACCTATTGCCAGAACGTGCCTAATAATTAAAAACCACACCAACACCGAGACCCATATCACTATCATAGTGAATTCTGGCGCGAATATTTCTTGTTGCAATATAATCAAAGCCACCCATAAACTCCTTATCGGTGTTTATCATAAACATGCCTCTTAATCTTTTCCCTAATGGAATATCTTCTCTTGATAATTGCAAGCGTACATTCCCATCAGTAAACACTTCGGATTGAAAACGTAACAGCATGGGTAACGTATAATTAAAGCCGAGGCTCAAAAGACTACGGTTATCCTTTGTATTAGATTGTTTAAAAATATTTCGCTCAACTTCATTGATTCCAAATTTCCTATATCTCCAATCAAAACCTATAAAAGGCATAAACCACTGCATTTTACCAATATACCGACCAATGTGCGTTTCAGTTTCATAACCATGCATATCGTTGTAACCTAATCTCCATTCTGTACCAATGCTCCAACGGGTATTCTGAAACATGAACATGCCATCGTTTCCATTGGTAGCAAAATCATTTTCGGCCATGACATGAAATTTACGATCGTCAGCATTTAACTTTCTGCGAGCCAGTGTAGGATTTTCTATGAGTGGATTGGGTGCTTGGTTTTCATAGGTAAAAACGCGCCCCATTCCACTCATCATGTGATAAAGAATATGGCAATGAAAGAACCAGTCTCCTTCTACATTTGCATTAAATTCAAGTGTATCAGTTTCCATCGGCATAATATCAATAATATTTTTAAGCGGGGCATATTCTCCTTGCCCATTGATAACTCTAAAATCATGACCGTGTAAGTGCATAGGGTGACGCATCATAGAGCCGTTAGAAAGAATCAGTTTTACGTTTTCACCTTTCTTTATCAATATTTTGTCTGTTTCAGAAACGACTTTGTTATCCAGGCTCCAAACGTAACGATTCATATTTCCGCTTAATTCAAATTTCAATGTTCTTGAATTTCCGCTAGGCAATGAAGTTTTTAAAGGTGATTTGAGCATGGCGTAATTAAGTGTAACTATATTTCCTGGCTGTTGATGTGATTGATGACCCATATCAGACATATTCATCTCTTTCGTATTGCTACCTGTTATTTCCGGATACATGACAGCATTCATATCCATTTGGTTCAGACTCATACTCATGCCCATATCGTCCATACTGCCATCGATATTCATCATATCATTCATCATTTTCATTCCTTCAAAATATTTCAGTTTAGGCATGGGTTGCGCTTTCATCTTCATACCCTCACCTATCCACAATGATGTAGATTTAGTGCGATCTTCAGCAGTCGCTAAAAACTCGTAGCTCATGCCATGTTCGGGAATGGTAACAATAATGTCATAAGTCTCTGAAACTGCGATAATCAATCTATCGACATCCACAGGCTCAACGTCGTTGCCATCACTGGCAACAACTGTAATTTTCCCTCCCGCATATTTAAGCCAGAAGTAAGTAGAGGCTCCGCCATTAGATATTCTTAAACGGACTTTATCTCCTCCTTTAAATTGCGAAAGAGTATTTTCATTCTGGCCATTTATGAGAAACTTATCGTAATAGACATCGCTTACATCCATCGCATTCATACGTTTCCACTCATTTTTGAGCTTTACGCCAAAGTATCCTTGTTTGATTGCCTCACCGTAACTCTGAGTGGTTCCCTTCTTGATAGCAAACCAATCAGTGGCATTATGCAGCATTCGATGCACGTTCTCAGGTTTATAATCTGTCCACTCGCTCAAAATAATCGGGATAGTGGGTAAGTCATCTATTCCTTTTCTGAATGTTGGGTCATCCGGTCGTTTGTTCATAATAAAACTGCCATACATACCTATTTGCTCTTGTAAGCCTGAATGACTATGATACCAATGTGTACCATTTTGAATTACAGGGAATTTGTATAGATATGTTGTCTTAGGCCTTATAGGCATTTGAGTGAGATAAGGAACACCATCCTCTTTGTTTGGTAGGAATACCCCGTGCCAATGTAAGGAAGTTGTTTCATTTAGTTCATTATGCACATATATTTCGGCGGTATCGCCCTCTGTAAAGGTCAATGTCGGCATTGGTATCTGCCCATTTACAGCGATGGCTCTTTTTAGTTTTCCTGAATAATTGACAAGCGTATCACGGACATACAAATCGTATCTTATTGTTTTGTTCAAATAGTTTAACTTTTTAAGGGATTTAGCATCTTTTGCCTTATTGTCTGATGTAACAGATTTGTTAGACACAGACATTGTATGTCTTTCATGTTGAGCAAAAAGAGTACTTGAAATAGATAATAGAGCATATATTAAAAAGTGTTTCATTTTACTTGGAATGAAATAGTAATATAATTTTTTACTGGAATAGCATTGAGATACCCTTAGAATTATTAGGGGATAATAAAAAGAATACTCTTTAAAACTTCATATTCTTTTTGCTCGTTTAAAACTGATAAAAAACAATAAGAAACCTGAAAGGATGGTAAGTAAACCAAAAACAGAAAATGCTCTTAGTAGCCAATTAGAAATATTGTCTCGCCCCTGATAATCCATTGTATGAAGCATCCACAGAAAATCAAAGATACGCCATTTATTATTTCTGAATTTCTGGACTGTCCCTAATTCGTTACTCACATAAACGGTCGTGTTTGAAGGGTGTTCAAATGTAATAGCATAAGCTGGTAATGGTTGCCCCCGATATTCATGATGGTTGTTGATAGTCGTTAAGTATTCAACCGATTTTATTCTGGCGTCATCAGAGAAATTTAACTGAGCCACTTTAGTAGCTTCTTTTTCGGAAAGCCCGGCACGCAGTTCACTGGAAATAGCGTTGGCTAATTGTATTTTCTTCGCTCCATCATGTTCCTTGGAATAGGAAATCTGATAATATGGTACACCTAAAATTTGAATTAAACGAGTATCCAATATATAGTTAACAGTATCTTTTGCCCTAATCTTTTGCAAAATATCTGACAGATTTGCTAATTTGATATTTCCCTCAATAGGATGAATATGGGCTTTTTGATGATCTCCATGAATTTCATCCATATCTGACCAACTGAAATAGAGACCACCCAAAGTCCAGAGACTAAATTGGATACCCAGGATAACCCCTAAATATCTATGAGATTTTCTAATATAATAATGTTTACTTTTTGCCATTTATTTCAAATTTTCTTATGCTTTCAAATCTGCATTCTCACGAATCTTTCTCTGCCATAGTAGGTTTGACGAATGAATTACAAGACGTAACCAGGAGGTACAGGTATGAACTTATGATTCCTCATAAAAGATGACAGGGGTAATAATATATTACCCCTTTTTAATATTGAAATTTTATTTAGTGCTTATGACCTGCCATTCTATCAGCAGGCATACAGTGGTTCTCATACAAACAGTGTACAGCACAGGCTGCCTGTTGTTTGTAATTATCGTGCAGCAGCATCACTGTTTCCCCTTTTGCATTTTTTACTTCGCACATTCCTGTGTGAGATGCTTTACCAATGGTGTAATTTTCTTCGGTTCCATTAATGTAATAAACAAATGTGCCATTTTTAGGAGCTTTACCAATTACTTTACCCGAATTATCTTTAATATTGCCATTAGCATCTACTTTGGTAATTGCCTTTCCTGCATGGTCTAAGCTCCCGTCCGAAGTTA
Source organism: Emticicia sp. TH156 (assembly GCF_002855535.1). Taxonomy (NCBI): domain Bacteria; kingdom Pseudomonadati; phylum Bacteroidota; class Cytophagia; order Cytophagales; family Leadbetterellaceae; genus Emticicia; species Emticicia sp. TH156. The sequence continues at coordinate 11,852 of NZ_PKRS01000019.1, read as the reverse complement.
AAGTACCAATATGCTTTCTTTCATAATAAATATGACCTTTTGAATCAACTTTGGGGATTAAATTAGTTGATTTCTGGGCCAATACACTCATCATTGAAATCAGAATGAGGGATAGTGTTAAGATTACATTTTTCATTGTTTGATTAGTTATAATGTTTGATTATTTAATGGTTCAATCTTATTTGAAGACTTAATTTATCGCTTCAATTTTAAAGCCTGCGCTTTTTACTGCCTCGATAACATCTTCAGTTGGAACATCTGAATGAGTAATGGTCAGTATCTTATCAGGATTTTCAGTGTTTACCTGCCAATTATCTTTTCCTACAGTTTCATTCAGCTTATTTGTTACTCTTGCAACACAGCCACTACAATTAATATTTGTTTTGAATGCTTGATTTTCCATTTTTCTAATTTTGATTTGTATTTTGTTATTTGAGATTCATTGTAAACTTTTACTTCTGAGTCTAAGACTGTTACTTACTACAGATATAGAACTCAACGCCATTGCTGCCCCCGCAATCATGGGATTGAGCAAATAACCATTAAAGGGATATAGAACACCAGCGGCGATGGGAATGCCAATAAGGTTATAAATGAATGCCCAAAACAGATTTTGCTTTATAGCCGAAGTCGTGATCTTTGATAATTTAATAGCCTGTGGAATCTTCGTTAAATCAGATGAAATGATAGTCATTTTTGCTACATCCATTGCTATATCACTGCCTTTTCCCATTGCAATGCTGACATCTGCCTGAGCCAGCGCATTACTGTCATTGATGCCATCGCCTACCATTGCGACCACATTTCCCTGTTCCTGTATTTCTTTAATGAATTCAGACTTCTGAGAAGGCAATACTTCTGCCTTGAAATCTGTTATTCCGGCCATTTTAGCCACAGATGCAGCAGTTTTAGGGTTATCCCCTGTAAGCATATAGACTTTTATACCCTGAGATTGCAAGTTTTTAATAGCTTCTATTGACGTTTTCTTTATTTGGTCTTCAATAGCGATTACAGCTAATGCTTCATCTGACTTGGCAAACCAAATAACTGTCTTTGACTCCCCGAGCCATTGATCAGCCTTTGCTTTTAATTGAGCGTCAATCTTTATCTCGTTGTTGATAAGCAAGTTCTCATTTCCTACAAAATATAACTCATCCGCTACCATCGCTTTTGCACCGAATCCCGTAATGCTTTCAAAATGATGTACTGGTGTAGGAAAAGTATCTTTAAAGTATTTCACCACTGCTTCCGCTAACGGATGCTCGGACTGCTTTTCTATTGAAACTAACGCGACACTGTTTGTTTGGTTTTCGTTTTTCCAGTATACATTAGTTACAGCAGGCTTGCCTTCAGTTATAGTTCCTGTTTTGTCCAAGACCACCACTTTTATTTTAGTTGCTAATTCGAGGCTTTCAGCGTCTTTAATAAGAATCCCATTTTCTGCGCCTTTTCCAACTCCTGCCATGATCGCAGTGGGAGTAGCCAAGCCTAAAGCACATGGACAGGCAATTACCAGAACTGTTACCATTGTTAATAACCCTTGTGTCAGACCATTTTCACCGCCCAATATGAGCCAGGTAAAAAAAGTAACAATGGCAATAACAAGAACAATTGGGACGAATATCCCTGCAATCTTATCAACTAATTTTTGTACAGGAGCTTTACTACCTTGTGCCTCTTGCACCATTTTAATAATCTGTGCCAGAATAGTATCACTTCCAACTTTGATGGCTTTAAACTGAAAACTCCCTTTCTGATTGATTGTACCCGCATAAACCTTGTCCTTTACTGTTTTTTCTACGGGAATTGGTTCTCCGCTTAACATACTTTCATCAATAAAAGAAACACCACTAATGATTTCACCATCTACTGCTATTTTTTCACCGGGCTTCACGAGAATGATATCACCAATTTTAATGCTATAGATAGGAACCTGCATTTGATGTCCACCTTCATGCACAATGGTAACTGTTTTAGGTTGTAGTCCCATCAATTTTTTCAGAGCGGATGAGGTATTCCCTTTTGCCTTTTCTTCGAGCCACTTGCCTAATAGAATAAAAGAAATGACTACCGCTGCTGCTTCAAAATATACGTGGGCATGTAATCCTTTTTCGTGCCAGTATTCAGGATTAACGGTATTAAATATACTGAACACATAAGCAACACCTGTGCTTAGGGCAACCAGTGTGTCCATATTAGCTGAACGATGTTTAGCCTGTTTCCAGGCATTTACAAAAAACTGCTTGCCAAAAACAAAAAGAACAGGAGTGGATAATGCCCACATAATATAATTGCTGTATGGGATGTTCATAAAGAACATCCCAATAGCAACGACAGGGATTGAAAGAATAATCGACCAAAGCGTTTTTTTCTTTAATAAGTCAAAGTTTTTTTCTCTGGCTTTTTCCAGTTCATCTTTTGCCTCCTCACTTTCGTCCACTAAAAGATCATATCCTATCGACTGTAATGCCGCTTTTAACTGATTTGCATCTACAAGTGTTGGTATATACTCTATTTGTGCAGTTGCATTGGGATAGTTGACATTTGCGCTGATAACTCCTTCCTGATTTTCAAGAATACTCTGAACACTACTGGCGCAACTGGCGCAAGTCATATTTGAAACTGAGAGATTCTTTTTTACGGTGGTTACATCATAGCCTAAGTCCCTTATTTCTTTGACTGCATTTGTAAGGATACTGTTATCAGGCGATGAAGTAATGACTGCCTTATTATTATTTAATTCAACTTTATGGCTTAATACGCCTTGAACTTTGCTCAAACCTTTATCTACAATCAAGGCGCAATGTTCACTTTCCACCCCTTCAAGAGGTATCTCTAAAGTAATATTTTTATTTTTCTCCATTGTCTAAATATTTTGATAGAACAAAGGTATAGAGAAAGAGAACAAACCTGCTTATAGCCTGTTTGCATTGATTTATATAATTTTCAGGTAGAGTTTTTCAGGAGAACCAAAGGAACTCTTAAGAATGAAAACAGAATTCCTTCGGCTTCGAAAAGTTATTTAATAGTCTCTTTTACACTGCCACAAGTCAACATAGAACTCCCATAATAGGGATTTTTTATATCGCTTTCGTTACTTAACCAACCTGCCTTTTTCATCGGGCAATATTGTTGATAAATTGGCTCGGACGAAATTTTTGCGCCTTTGGCTAAAGTATATAAGCTTTCTGATAAACTTTGGAATACTTCTCTTTGCTTTTTCAAGTCTTTGGCATCTGCGATTTTCTGTGCATCTGAAATGATTTTTGAGTTCACCTTCATAAATTCAGTGTGTTGTTTCATTTCCATTTTATTCATATCAATAGCTTTCACAGCAGAAACCAACACTCCGGCTGCTTTGGCAGATGCATCTGCATCAGATGCGACCAGAGCATTTTTTATAGTGTAGTAAGCATCCAAAACAGGTTTAAAAATAGATTGGTTTTCTTTCATTGAAGACATCTCATGCCCACCATGAGAATGGTTATTATGATTTTCGCTATTATCAGCAAGCATCGTATTTGAAGCCGGGGCGGTAATACCTGTAATTTTCTGCCACTCCTCTACTTTTTTCTGCAAATTGGCAACTGCCCCTTTCAGGTTCTTTTTATTGCCTAATTCAATCGCTTTCTGTGCTGACTTCGTGGCCGCAATATAATCCTTTTGCTCTTCCAGTATTTTTATTGTCAGGTTGGCGTAATTAAAATTGTCATTAGCCATTTCTTCTGACCTTCTTGACCATATCAAAGCCTGCTTCAAGTCTTTTTGATTAGCGAAATAATACTGAGCGGCATTATTGAAGAATTTTGCATCCTCAACTTTTTCAATATTGATTTTTTGATTAATATCATTCATTACGACTGCATCAGCATTACTTTTAACCGGAACTTTGATTTGGGTATTTTCCCAATTTAAGTAAAGATTAGCAGAGTAATCAGGCAGAATATCTTCTATGCTTATTGAAAAAGATTCATATGTTCTGGCAGTAGTTTCTGGTTTTACCCTGATACGGAATAAATCTTTTTTGTCATCATAACTAAATGCGCCATGTCCAGTTGTATCTGTGTTTAAAATGACTGTCCATTCATTTGAATTAGGAATGGTAAACAGCGAATAGACACCTTTTTTAACAGACTGCCCGCCAAAAAAAATATCTTCACTGAAACGAATTCTTGTGCTTTCTCCAGCCCCTGTGCGCCAGATTTGATTAAAAGGAACTAATTCGCCAAAAATTTTGCGACCCCGCATCAGAGGTTTTTCGTATTTAAGACTAATGTCAGTAAAACCTAATTTTTGTTTCCATTCAGCCTCTGGGCTTGGTGGAGGGGTTTTTAATTCAATTTGTGCATTAGAGATAATACAGATTCCAAGAAACAAAATAATTATTGCTATCTTCTTCATGACTCTATTATTTAAGGATTGACTGATTAATTTTAATTGTGCATAGGCTCTCCGTCTTTTTTACAACATGACGGAAGTTTGTTGTAGCTTTTTTCATTAGCTATTGTTTCATCTGCATCATAGCCAGCATCGTTTATCGCTTTTTTCAATTTTGAAATATCCGTTTTTTTCGGATTGAAAGTAATCGTTATCACTTTATCCTTTAAATCAAGATTAGACTCAGAAACTCCTTTGGTAAAAGCTAACTGCTTTTCTATGCGCTCTTTACACATTTCGCAAATAGCAGATGTTTTGATTTTTACCTGTGAAGGAGGATCTGCTTTAAATGCGAGACTGAGAATTGAAATAAATAATACTGCCAAGACTGAAAAAATGGTCGATTTCATTGTTTGAATTGTTTTATGATTTAAAAAATATTATATTTTAGAATTATCGTCAGAGTTTAATGGCTATTCCATTAGGCTTTTTACCCACTGAAAGGGTTTTAACTACCTTGTGTTGCGTAACATTAATGACAGAAACACTGCCAGCTTCCTGATTGGTTACGTAGGCAGTCATGTCCTTAAAGGCTATTGCATGGGCGCCAGCAGCGGTCGTAAATGCCCCCTCATGCCTCATTTTGCCGGAATTATCCTTTATCCACCAATGCACCTTACCTGCGTTAGGGTCAGTAACCCACATTTCTTTCGTAGCATCATGATAAGCCACAAAACCCGGCATAAATCCCAAATGTACAGTTTCGACCACTTTTAGCGTTTCTACATCAATAATAGAAACGCTTTGGCCGTCTTCATTATCAACATACATGCGTCCGTCAGTTCCAACCCATGCACCTACAGGATTTTTGCCAACATCGATTGTTTGTAAAAGAGCTTTAGTATCTGGATTAATCGCACTAACAGTATTACTTGCTCCATTGGCAACAAAAGCTACTTTGCCATCAGAAGAAAATGTGATTTCGGCAGGCTCCTTGCCGACAGAGACAGTATTTTTAAGCGCAAACGTATTCACATCGTATATTAAAACTTTTCCATCCTCATCCATTTTTGAAGTCCAGATTTCTTTACCGTCAGGTGAATAGATCGCATTATGATTCATGCCAATAGAATTAAAAATTTTAATATTCAATCCTGTTGTTGCATCCAGAATCGCGACTTTTCCACTCATTCCGGCCATACCACCCGAATGCCCTTCACTTAAATCCATTCCCGGGGCAGCAATTGAAATCTGTGTTTTACTTGGGTTCAGATAAATGTGATGCGGGTAAGATAAAGCCTTACCCATATTCATACCATCCATCCGTGTGCCTGTTCCATCCGTTAAGGGAACGGTGGCAGAAATTTCATTAGTGGCTAAATTGATTACTGAAAGTGTACTACTTTCACCATTGACTACATAAGCCGCCGGGTAGTTGATATAGGGTTCAGGTTGCTTGGTACTCATGTCCATACATGAGGAAAACAACAACGCGGAAACTATAATAAGTATATTTTTCATATCTAAATCTGGTTAATGGAGATGCGCTTGTTTTCTTTTAATAGCTTAAAATGACTTGGTGTTAAACCCGTCACCTTCTTAAATTGCATTGAAAGGTGCTGGACACTGCTATAATACAGTAAATCAGCAATTTGGCTCAAAGAATATTCATCGTAAACCAAAAGTTCTTTAACTTTTTCAATTTTCTGATTGATTAAAAACTGTTCAATAGTTGTCCCCTCAACTTCTGAGAAAAGCGTCGTCAGATATTTATAATCTCTGCCTAGTTTTTCGGCGATGTAGACAGAAGGATTGATTTTTTTCAATTGCTCGGGTTGAGTTTGTACCAGTTCGATAATCGTTGTTTTAATGATATGGACAATCTGTTTACGTTTGTCATCCAACAATTCAAAGCCATATGATTTCAGACCTTTCGAAATAACCTCAATTTGTTTCTCATCTAACTCAGATTCTGTTTCCACTAAGCCTAAATCAACCTTAATCGTTTTAATGTTATTTTTTTTAAAGAGGTCTGCCGTTACCATCTTGCATCTGTCGCAAACCATGTTTTTAATATATAAAGTCATGTTTTTCGATTTTTATTTGATTTTGTAACGCATACCGATATAGACCATTCTGCCAATAATTGGCCCCCATGTCATACCTGCATCAAAATGCCTTCCGAAAGGATCATCAGAAGCAACGATTGGACTGGCTTGTGTAAAATTGTTCAGGTTCTCGCCTCCTAAGTAGACATCCCATTTTAAGAAAGTCCGGGTAAGCTGTGCATTGATATTTGAATATCCCGGTGCAGTAGCAGCTGCTTTGGAATAGCTTTCAATATGCTGTGGCATTGCGGGAATTCTTCTTGCTCCATTCCACTGCCATGTCAAATCAAATTTCCATTTATCGTAGGGTAAGGCATAACCTATATTAAATAAAACCCTATCCCGGTTTAGGAATTGTTTGGGCTTTAATAACAGGCTCCCATCTGTTTGAAGGAAATCATTCTTCACATCAAACAAGCGATAGGCTATTTTTAAATCGAATCGCTTTGCTGGAACATAGTTAAGTTCGGCTTGAAAACTATTGGAATAAGAACGGCCCTGTAAATTATAGAACCGAAGCAAACCAGCCGTTTCCATGTCTACAATAACCTGATTTTGAAAATCAGTACGATAAGCATCGATAATAAGAGAAGCCTTATTACCAAATATGTGGAACTCATTGCTTAGACTTATGCCATAGTTCCAGGATTCTTCAGGTCTAAGGGTATTTTCAAATTCAACAAAACGACTACTGACCAAAAGCCCGTAATTTTCTGCTAATGGGTTTGCCACTCTCCACCCTTTGCCTGCACTTACCCGCAAATGAATGTCTTTGCTAATGTCATACTTGGCGTGAATTCTTGGGGTAAATCTTATGCCATAGAGATTGTGTATATCCACTCTACCGCCTGCCACAATTGTCAACTTCTCAGGTAAAGTATAGGTATATTCAAAGAACGCACCCGGTACTGACTCTTGGCGGTTGCGGGGGTTAATACCTGAAAGCGTTTCATTGTAATCATCTAGTAAATAACTCAGGCCAGCCTTGTATTGATGGTTTGTATTACCAAAGATATTCTGATATATCAGATTTGCATACAGGGTTTTCTGAACACCAGTATAATTACGAAGTCCGAAGAATGATTGGTTATCGTGGACTGCCCCATTTAAAATCAACCCTAATCCCTTGTAAGGCTTAGTCTGATAAAGACGGGCTGTTTTACTAAAAAACTCAATACGCTTTGTTTGGCTTCCGAAACCATAGACTAAAGATGAACCTCTCTGTTCGGGTTGAAAATTGTTTTGCCCACCCAAACGGTCTTCATATAGTCCTTTAATACCAAACTGAACCATATAATTGTCAGTTTGATACTTCCAGCGATTAATAACATTATACTGATTGTAAAGTGGTATATCTAAAAAATTATCACCGTTTTTATCAATTCTGTTTTGAAGCGTAGACGCATGACTTAATAAGCCGACAGAAAGATTTTTATTGATTTTTTTTGCCAGATTGAGATTAACTTCCCCTCGTCCAAATGAATTTAGATAAGTATTGAGATAGAGTTTATCGGCAAGTTCAGGTTTTTGCAGTTCAATATTAATTTGTCCTGTCATAGACTCATAGCCACTTACTACTGACCCTGCGCCTTTGCCTACATCAATTGAACTTATCCAGGTGCCTGGAATATAATTAAGCCCGAAAGTAGTGTTCAGACCACGAATATTGGGTATATTCTCAGAATTGGTCTGTACATAATTTCCGCTTAAACCTAATAGCTGAATTTGTTTGGATCCTGTGACTGCATCGGCATAGCTAACTGAAACACTTGCATTCGTTTCAAAACTTTCAGACAGATTGCAACAGGCTGCTTTGGCAAGAGCTTTTGTAGTTATGATTTCTGTCTGAATCGGATTTAACCGATCAATAACAGTAGCCTCACTTTTAACTGTGACTTCCAGAAGCGTTGATGATTCAGGTTGCAGATGAATAGTAAGAGATTCTTCCGATTGGACTATTAAAGTATCAGTTTTAAATCCAACTGAACTAATAATAAGCTGACGATTATCGGCAGTCTTAGGCAGATTAAATTTGCCCTCAACATCAGCAGATGTACCAAGTTTAGAGTTCTTCCAACGAACGACTGCACCAATAACGGGTTCAGTTTTACCATCCGCTTTTTTCTCTAAAACGATACCCTTCAAGGTTTGAGAGAATGAATTATAGGATAGAAGGACAAAAAATCCTATGAAGATGTTTTTAAAATTAGCCGACATGATATTTTGATTTTGATTAAAAACTATTTTGCCAACCGTGACATGTGCATGGTTGAAAATGAGTTTATTCAATCAAATCAAAAAAGTCCGGATACGTATAAGCAGATTTTTCCCTGATAGGGGTGGTGCGGTATCATAGAAATGATGAATCCTGAATGAAACAGATTCGTTTTCCCATGAAATTAAGGTGAAATTTGACACTGGTTTATCTAACCAGAAAAAAGCCGGGGTTTGTAACTCCGGGTTGTATCCACTCGAAGAATCCGTAATGACTTTGTAAACAGCCATATGCTCTTCGCAGCATTTTGTTTTCTTGAAATGTTGAAGTTTTAACGAACTTGTGGCTGTTTTTTTATTAGAACAACATTTTTTCGGTGTAGAAACTATAAAGGTTTTTTTCCCTTTAACCTTACACAAATGTTCTATCACGGTAAACCCCATGCTTGCAAAAAGCACCTGGAATGCCATGAGTAAACAAAATATTTGTGTAAGTCTTTTTTTCACTTCGTTGAAAGAAAGTACAAATGTCAAACATTTCCTAAAAATAAGGTTATACTTTGTTCTTTATCTTTTATATAATTTTCAGATATGTCCATCCCTTATACCAATTTTCTCTAGTTAAATTAAAGCTACTAAGAATAGCTCTTACAAAAGATGATAGAGTACCTGTCCGTAAGGCACTCTATTTCAATATTATAGATTTTTGTAAATCGGCGGTTACACAACCAACGCCATTTCTTCACAAATAGTTGCACATTTATAACATGCTTCTGCACATTCACGGCAATGTTCCATACCCATTTTTGCATGTTTCTCACATTCTTCTGCACAGGCTTTGCATACATCAGCGCAAACTTTACAAAGACCACCAGAAAACTCGCTTCCCAAACTCATGAGTTCTGCGGCCGAGCGACATATTGCTGCACACTCCAAATCGAGTTGAATGCATTTTGTCAAGTGATGCAGATGTTCTTCCTTTAAACATTCTGTAGCACAGTGGCTACAAATAGTTGCACAGGCGTTACAGGCCTGAATGCAGTCTTGAAATTTTTGATGTGCCATAATATTTTCTGTTTGAAGTTGTTTTAATAAAATATAGTTATCTGTAAGTGATTGCGTTTTTAGAATCTTTATATTGAAACTGCTGCTACATATTCATTAAGGACGGATATATTCTTAGAAAAACCTGCCCGGAAACAGGAGTTTTACCATACAAATCTTTTAGACGGTTATCAGTATGATAAACTGTAAACTGACTACCTGCGGCAAAACGAACATTGTTCAATGAGAAAAGATCATAGTTAAATCCAAGTGTAAATGCATTGACAGGAAATAAACTACCCATATTGAAATCTGCCTCATTTAAATCTAGTTCTTCAACTGATTTCTGTGTCCATTCATAACGTGTGTAAAACGCTGTTTTTTGCTGACGTAGGCTAGCTTCAATTAATACAGCATTCTCACTCTTGCTTTCATGCTGTTTATTAACTCCCCAAAGTGCCGTGATATTCAGAAACTCTTCTTCCCCGAATTTTTTCGCGTAGATTGCAGAAGCCGTAGTGCGGGTAACATCTTCGTCAGCATGCAAAAATTCAGGGCTTTTTATCCAACCCTGCGACACCTGAAAAGACCAGTTACGAGTTGGATTATACGATAAACGTCCGCTATAAGAGTCAAAACGTGGCTTATCAAAGTTATAACGGTTCTCATCAGGTTCCCGGCCTGTAAAAGACGATGCTTCAATTTTTAGCTTATTGAAACGATAACCGATAGTGGCTACACCAAATGTAATATGTGTTCCGTCGTTCCAATGATGACTGAGAGGTGCATCCGGATTAGCTAAAGCTGACGGTCGATGCATAAATGCTACTGATCCTAACGCAGGCTCCCCCGGATATGCTAAATAAAATGATAAATCTGATTTCTTGGAGAAGGCATAAGTATACCCAATAGAAAGCTCTGAAAAAAGATCATGCGGATGTTGTGAATCCACTAAAGGCCGTCCTTGCCAGCTTTCACCTGTTTGAAATAAAAGTGGATAGCCTGCTCCACCTTCAGTCAAACGGTCAGCAGATAACATGGTATTAAACCGAAGCAATCCTTTTTTTCCTATTTTTCTTTGCCCCATAAACATCAACCAATTAGGGGCACTAAATGCTTCACCTCCCCTCATATTTTTCCTGCCCATATTTTGGACTGTGTATCTGGGTGCAATATTCCAATGCAACATATACATCCATTTCCGGCTATGTATCATAGTACCATACATAGGGGCCGCATCCGGCAGCCACGCCGTGCCTGAACCATTACGGTTCATGGGAAGATTGAGAGAAAAAGCATGATTCATAGGAGGCATGTCTTTCATAGACGAGTCATGTTTCATCATCTCGTGATGCCCTGTATTACTTGTATCAGTTTTTTGGTGCTCACGTTGATGGTGTTGAGCAAGTGCTGTCAGGGCATTCATTGCAAGTAATGACGTGACGATAATAGAATGTGTTTTCATGGCAATCTTTTTCTGAAATTGCGAAAAAACTATTCCAGAAATCTAAAATGCAAGAGTAATAACTAAGGTAGTTTTCAAGAAAACAAGGATATAAAATGCATTAAAGCGATATTTCAGAATAAGCGGAGTTGATAATTTTATAAATTATTTGGAAAATTATATAAATCTATAATTATCCAATAATTTGGTTTTGTAGAAATTACGCGACAGCAAAATAGCTTAGAAGAAAGAGTAAATTAGCTAAACATCTGTCTATCTCAAAATCATGTAGATTTTTTAATGCTAAATTTACTATAATAAATGTATTAAAATTTATTTTCTGGGTGAAATATAAGAGTTCTTTTCACACTTTATCAATGGTTTCTTTAGGTAGGTTTGATTATTTTTTTAGAAATGGATACACAAGAATTAGGTGTTATAGGTTTTATATTTTTACTATTAAACTATACCACCTCTTCAAATGTCACTCCCAATCAAAGTTAAGCAACTAAATCCTTTTGGACTTATATATTTCAAATTAAAAATCTGATCTATTCTTTTTGCTCATTTAGAGCCTGTTTAAAAATAGCTAATAAAAAATAATAAGAGCATCTAATGCTCGCCGAAAAACACTTTCTTTGAAGTGACCAAACAAAAAAGAGAAA
>NZ_PKRS01000018.1:0-19002 GCF_002855535.1 Emticicia sp. TH156 | reverse complement strand
CAGTCATCTAATCCAGAGTTTAACTGGAACTATATTAATATGCTATCTGACAGTTAATTTTAGTGCCCTTCTGTCAGATTAAGTCTTGTCTATTACAAATACTCTATTATTAAATTCAAAATTTCACTATTTCTTTCTCCAAGTAGCATAATATTCCTATTTTGAGGATATGACCATCTAAGTAATGATGCAGGTCCAAATCCTTCTTGAAAAGGTTCTTCTAATTCATTTTTTCTTAGTATATTCCATAAAACTAGTGCTGGTTTATCAAAAGCAGTTGCAATATGCGCAGGTGCACTGTCAAATCCTATAAAAATATCACTTGCCCAAATTAGAGACATTGCTTGCCTAATAGAAGTCGGTATTGAGAATGTGGAAAGTTCTTTTTTATCATAATCAAATTTACTGATTTCCACAAAACTGGCCTTAGCATAAAACTCTTTAATAATAATCTCCCAGTTTTCATAGTACCATTTAGAGTTACTATTTACTGAAGACTTTCCAGAGGGATGAATAGCTATAACAGGTCTCGGAAGGTGCGATAATGTCTCTAATCCCCATTGCATTTCTTCCTGACTTAGGAAAATTGAAGGTTTTAGTTTTCTTGGTCTGAGATTATAAACAGAACAAATATTTTCAATCATATGATTAAACTGGCAATAATTATCTTGCTCCCGATTAATTAAACCAATTATTCCTTTATTAATTTCTTCTGCATTTACAATTTCTGAAATGAACGGATTGTACTTCCAGACAGGATACTTTTCTTCATTTTTAATAACTCCTACTAGTAGATTAATTGGAGCTGTGAGTAGCTTAATTGGTCGACCAATTGATAGTGCATATTCTTCAACTAATCTAGAAAAAACTAGAATATTTCCAATACTATCTCCACTGAGTGCGGCTAAATCACAATCATTTTCCTTTGCAAACTTGTCGGAATAATAGAATGGTGGAGTATCTAAAAAACGATCAGAAGGGTGATTATTAGAATTGTTACTCTCCTTGTCTATTTTTGAGTTCATAATGTGATAATTAGTAGTTATCTATTATTGGCAATAAAAAATCAAATACCGTCTTAGGGTAAATAATTAATATTTTTATACTTTATTTTAAAATAGTTCTGCCATAACTAAGTTCGATATTATTATAATCCACTTCATTTAAGAATTTAACTATTTTAAGATTCTTCTATTGAGAAATTATTTCATGCTAAATTATTGATAATAAACATTTATTTTAACAATTAAAAAAATGATTTTAGCAAAACATAAATAAAGTATTTATTCATTCAAAATCAAAAAAAACTTATTTATCGGCATGTCAAATCTAAAATCTTTGTCTCATCTCAGATTTTAGGTTATTCAGGCGAGCATTAAGCATTTTTAAAACTGAGTACTCAAAAGCTTTTAAAACCTTGTTTAGATTACATTATGTATAAACTCTAATAGACAATTCATAATCTATCTGATAGTTTTAACCTGTAGTGCATTTAAGAAAAGTAAAATTTAAGATTAAAGTATGGTACTATTCAAAGGTTTCAAAAGGTATTAGTCTAATAGAGTACATTCAAAAGGCCTAATTGAAATGATAAAGAAACCCATATGCTCAAACTTGTTTTTCAGCTTCCGGATCGGCAATTTTAACCCATTCCAGATGGTTTTTCACCAACTCACGGTAAGCAAAACGGGCGAATTCATTAAATTGCGGCACATAGCCCCCCATTGCTGCCCGCTCACCTGCAGCAGATATGATATCCTCACTCATTACACGAAACTTTCATTAAATCTTTTCCAAAAGGTTTTTATAAATAAACTGACCGGCCTTTTCAGCATCATATGCTTTACCCATTCTTAATAAACCGTTCATATCTCCTGCAAAATCCTTATCTTTTATTTTCTTTTCCATATTATCTATAAACTCCTGCTTTGATATAGTATGGTCTTCATGCTTCATATAAAAATCCCAGGCTTCCAGAATTCTGAATGGTTCAATACCGGTTTGAGTTATCGCGTACCACATATCAAAAAGGTCTCTGCCTTTGCTTCGCTGATACATCGCTCTCATTTTAGTACCTAACAATTCGGCTAGTTCGTAAGTGGGAATTAAAACCTCACTTTTATACCATTCAGAATCCATGGTATAACGCATCTCATTAATGCCGTAAATAGTGTGATGCTCACGACAATTTACTTCAACCTTTAAACGGAGGGGAATATTATCTTCCGAATCGAATCTATAGATTAGTGTGTTGTTGTGTTGCTTTTGCTTTCTAACAGGTTTGTCGCCTAGAAATGATAATACTTCTCTCAATTTGTCTATGATTGGACCGAAAGGTTCGGCTTTGATTTGTACAAGGTCTATGTCTTCTGAGTACCTCACTGCCGGTGCCAGATGGAGCTTGTGCAAGGCAGTCCCTCCCCTAAAAGCAAGCCGCTCCCGGAGAAAATCATCCTCATAAATAGCCATTAATGACCTTTCAATTACGAGATCCTGTTCTACCTGATAATCTTCTTGCCAGGGAGCCTTATTTCTCCATGCCGTTATATAAGCTTTAGGTACCATTAATCAATTTCTATTTCTATGTTATGCACTACTTTCCAATTATTCCCAACAATCATATCCATTTTATTCCTTTGAGGTCTAAGTAATACTGGAAAATGGTTAACAGTATTTAAATACTTTTTGAGCGGTTCACTGAACTCCTTTAATCCTAATACCTCATCGAATAAGAATCCTAAGCGTTGAACGGCCGTTATGGGAACATACCTTGAGGCTGTTTCAACCAACCTGTCGGCCTTTATGGACTCACTTAATTCCTCTAAAATAGTAGCTACTCGATTCATTCCTCCTGACTGTTCGTAGTAATAGACCAGATCAAGCGCTGTTAATTCCGGAGAGGAAATATTTATATAACCTGTGTCTACTTTCCTCTTTATTATATCAATTTCCGACCAGTCTTTCTTCACAATAAAGTTTATTTTAAGATTTTCCTTGGTGATATTTCTTAAGCTGGGCTTGATCGTTATTATCGAAAATGATTGCGGCTGCTGGTGCGCAGCTCCGTAGTACGCCGCTGCGTTCAATAATGCTACGTAATACTTCCGATTTAAAAACTTCATTAAGTCTGAAACAAAGAAAGACGGCGGAGGCACTCCCCTACTCCGGTATTCAGGCGTTACAATTACATAAAATTCATTTCTTACCAATGCGATTTCTCCCTTGGATTTTAATCGCTGCAAAGCTTTTTTAATCGCTTCATCAGATTGTTTAAATTTGCTTCTGACTTCAGCTAAAGAAAATGCATACTTGCCTGTTGAACGGAGATTAACAAGAAAATCCTCCAAATATCCGTACCGAGTCTTCATTTAAGTTATCGTTTGATTAAAGGGAAACTTTTAATGCCTTTTTGCAGACACAAACTTAGAAAAAATTCTTATTATCCGCTACAATTACATTACTTTTTTACTATCAATTACGAAAGTTCAGTATCATTTAGTCAATCTATTTTCTTGCTAAACAAGCCAAAGAAAAAGGATTCAGGCGCTCAGGCAATATAGTTATCCAACGTATACTGAGCTATCCATTATATACGAGAATGCAATATGTTGATGCTTTCAAAGATTATCCCGGCGGGCTACTTCCTGGATAATATTTAATATTCAAAAACTATTAGCTTCAGATCAAGGTATAATTATTAATAATCCAGATCCATACTGTAAGACAATCGCCCAAATTAGTTAATCAAACTTGTTCATCAATCAAAGTTCAGTATATTTGCTAATAGACTTTACTAACCTGCACAAAGAGCATAAAAATAGGCTATGCCCGTGTCTCACCCCAGGGCCAACAAGTCAATCTGCAGGTGGATGCGTTGGAAAAAGCAGGCTGTGAATTAATCTTTCGAGAAATTGTATCAGGTGCCAAAGCCAATTGACCCGACCTGGCTAAACTGCGGGCTATGCTTCGCCAAGGGGATATCGTCTGTATTTACAAGCTGGATCGGTTAGGCCGCTCGATGAAGCATCTATTGGAACTCGTAGAAGAGTTTAGCCACAAGAGCGTTGGCTTACTGAGCCTAACCGATGCAATAGGTAACACCACCGCTCAGGGTCGATTAGTCTTAAATCTGTTAGCTTCGCTGGCGGAGATGTATTACAAGGAAGGGCTATTAAGTGTCAACTTGATTGCTAAAAAGTTGACCATTTCTAAAGTGAGGTTTTACAAATACCTGTGGCATCAGGGTGTAGAAATTCATAGTAAGCAAAATGGATAAACAGAAACAACTAGTTATTGAGTGTAAGCTTACTGGCAAGAGCAGGTGATGAACGGAATGGTTTCATAAGAATAAATCAATGACTCAAACGACATCAGACCCTTCACTGACGAATCGACAATCAATCCGATTGGCGCTGGGCATCGTCCTGATTTTCTGGACTATACGTATTTATTTTAATCTGTCGTCATTAATTCCGGTAGTAGAAGCCAATAGACTGGTTTTTTTTCTGATTGAAATTGCGCTAACGATTGGGATGGTGTGGTGTTGGATTCGGCTGGTGGACTGGTTGCTGGCGCGTTTCATGAGCCGATTTTCTGACCCGGATGCGGGCACTATCAGGCTATCAGTTCAGTCTATCGGATTGGGGATGGCCTGTCTGTTGGCCATACTATTCAACGGTATCTTCTGGGAAGTGTATGAATCTATAGTTTGGAGATGGGAAAACCTTTTTAATGTGCAGGTGCTTTGGTTTCAGGACGATAAAGATGACCCTGACGAACGTAACGGGCTTATGTTACTGGCTCTGTTGGCAGCTTACTATCTGACGGCCAATCATCGAGCGAGCCGGCAGTTGCAGTACTTACAGATAAAAGCAGAGCAATCGCAGAAAGAGGCTGCAAAGGCGCAGTTGGCAGCTCTAAGAAATCAGGTAAATCCGCATTTCTTGTTTAACAGTCTGAGCATCCTATCTTCCTTAGTAGAGGTTGATACCGGTCTGTCTGTACAGTTTATCAATCGTTTGTCGAAAGCATATCGCTACGTACTGGAACAACGGGACGCGGAACAAGTATTACTCCGCACCGAACTCGATTTTATCGACTCATACACATTCCTGCTTAGTATCCGTTTCGATGAACACCTGCAGGTGCGGGTCAACGTATCCGATTCCGACCGGGATCGCTACCAGATTGCCCCATTAACGCTGCAACTGCTGATTGAGAATGCGATCAAACACAATCAGCTATTGGACGACGAACCGTTTATTGTGCGCATCGACTGTCAGGACGAGTACCTCATTGTTGCCAACCCACTACAACCCCGACCACAGTCGGATGAATCGATGGGAGTTGGTCTGTCTAATATTATCTCTCGTTACCGTCTGCTGTCGAATCGACCCGTCTGGGTTGGCGAAGTCGGTGGTGACTTTGTTGTAAAAATTCCCCTATTACCATGAACGTAGTGATTGTTGAGGATGAAAAACTAACAGCCCTCCGGTTAGAAAAACTGCTGGCTAAGTACGATCCAGCAATTCGGGTATTGGCCGTGCTGCCTTCCGTAACCAAAGGGGTGGCCTGGTTCGCACAAACCAGTACCCAGCCCGACCTGCTTTTTTTAGACATACATCTCCGGGATGATTCGGGCTTCCGGCTTATTGAGTTGGCGGGAATAACCCTGCCCATTATTTTTACAACCGCCTACGATCAATATACCTTGCAGGCGTTTAAGACCAACAGCGTCGATTACCTGCTCAAACCTATCGATGAGGTCGAACTGGCGGTTGCACTCAACAAGTTCAAACGATTACACAGCTCCGCTCCATCGAGCCCGATGCCTGACATATCCACCTTATTACAGGCCCTAAAATCGGCACCTTCACCCTATAAAGAGCGTTTTATGGTGACAGTGGGCGCTAAAATTCGCAGCATCGAAACCTCTGACATTGCGTATATTTTCTTCGAAGATAAAGCCGCCTGGCTTATTACTCGCGATGGGCAACATATCGATATCGAATATAGTCTCGACAAGTTAGAGACGATGCTTGATCCCAGGCAGTTCTTCCGCGTCAACCGGGCATTTCTGGTTACGATCGCTGCGATTCGCTCCATCCATACCTACTCTGGAAGCAAACTGAAAGTGGAGTTACAACCCACATCCCGTAAGGACGTATTTGTGAGTGGGGATCGTGTCACAGATTTTAAGGCGTGGCTGGGTAAATAAACCGGTAGAGTTGGTTTGGCATTCGTCAGTCGAAACAGTCCCCTCAACCGAGGATACGGGGTATCTGACTCGATTTTTTTTGAGGTGGAAAGAAGCAGCAATACCTTTGATGTGAACAAACATAATCGGGGTGAATGCCTGCTTTACTATGAAAAAATACCTAATAATTCTCTTGACAGGGTGCTTGTCATTTTCCGCACTAGCCCAGTCTAAACCTGGACGTATCAGTGGTTTTGTATCCGACGAAGGGCAAAAACCTGTCGAATTTGCCACCGTTGCCCTGATAGCTGTTACCACCGACTCAACGTTTATCAAAGCAACGTATACGGATGCGACGGGCGCTTTCGTCTTCGAGTCGTTGACAGAGGGACGTTACCTGACCAAAGTTACGTTCATGGGATACCACAATGGAGTTTCATCAGTGTTGACGCTTACTACCGAACAGCCTATCGCTGATGCAGGTACGATACGCCTGCAACCACAAGCGAAGCAACTGGCCGAAGTGGTAGTCACGGGTCAGAAAGCCATTATTGAGCAAAGGATTGACCGTATGGTACTCAATGTAGACGCCTTACCCTCAAACGCGGGCGCATCGGCCCTCGATATTCTTGAAAAATCGCCGGGGGTAACCGTAAATCTTAACAACAATACAATCAGCCTGAAAGGAAAAAAAGAAGTGGTTATTATGCTTGACGATAAGCTCACTTACCTCTCTGGCGAGGAACTAGTGACACTGCTGCGCTCAATGAACGCTAGCCAATTGAGTCAGGTCGAAATTATGACCAATCCTTCGGCCAAATACGATGCGGCTGGCAATGCGGGCATTATCAACATCCGCACTAAAAAACAAACCGCACCAGGCTTTAATGGAACTCTTACCCTGGGCGTGGGCTATTCATCTGATCTAAAAAGTAACGATGGCTTGAGCCTTAACTACCGTAGTGGAAAGTTGAATACATTTTTCAACTACGGCTTCATTCATAACTACGGTTACAGTATAATCGAAGCACAGCGTAATTTTATGGGTATCAACTGCCTGAAGACTGGTGAACTAAACCAGTCCGCCAATATAATTTATCGCAACCAGTCCCACAATCTGAGGATGGGCATGGACTACTCCGTCAGCCAGCGCACCAAAGTCGGGATCAGCCTGTCGGGTTTTCTTAATCCCCAGCGTCCTTCTATAGAAACGAGGACTCACTTAACCGACGCAACGGGTAATATTGACTTAACACTGTTTACGCCATCATCCAACAAAACACTATGGCGCAACGGTTCCCTAAACATCAACGCTCATCATACCTTCGACGATAAGGGGCGAGAAATCAGTGCATCAGCGGATCTACTCAATTACAATGCCAGCAATTCTCAGTACTTAGTCATCAACACCTACTCGTCGGCAGATGTCTTGCTAACTAAGGTACCCCAGCGGGGCGATATTCCCCTTGACATCACTATTTTCACGGCTAAGCTGGATTATAGCCAGCCATTAGGTCAGTACAAACTGGAAACCGGTCTAAAAACCGCCATCAGCACCACCAACAATCAGGCGAATTATTTCCGAACTACCAATGGCGTTGAGAGCCCCGACTATGACCTGAGCAACCATTTTAATTACCAGGAAAGCATTTATGCAGGTTACGGAAACCTAAGCCGACAGGTGGGTAAATGGTACGGGCAAGTGGGACTACGCTACGAAGATACGCAGTATACCGGCCACCAACTAGGCAATCCCGCAAAACCGGATTCGGTATTTGTCCGGCACTATCGCACCCTGTTCCCAACCCTGTTTGTCAGCTACAAAGCCAACGACCAAAATCAGTTCGTACTCTCGACAGGCCGACGTATCGACCGCCCGGCCTACCGCGATCTCAACCCGCTCCTGAGTATCATCGACCGGTATACATTCATGACGGGCAACCCATTTCTCCAACCCCAGTTTACCAACAACATCGAATTAAGCCATACTTATAAGAACTTCCTGACCACGACTCTCAACTACAGCCGCACTGATGGGTTTATTAATGAGACGCTTGAAAAAAAGGGCGATGTCATCATCCGAAGCGTTGGTAACATTGCCATTCGTGACAACATAGGGTTGGCTGTTAGTCTGCAACTGCCCATCACAAAGGCTTGGTCAGCTAATCTGTTCGTCAACGGGGCATATACGGCTTATGAAGGTACCATTGCTGGCTTCCCCTTCCTGGCATCGGCCTTCAGCGTCAATCTGAACGTACTTAATCAGTTCACGCTAAGAAATGGATGGGCCGTTGAAGTTTCTGGTTTTTACAATGGACGCAATCGCGACGAAGGGCAGGCCATTATTCGTTCTATGAGCCAATTATCGCTGGGTCTCTCGAAACAACTCTGGAACAAGCGGGCAAGTCTGGTTCTCAATGTCCGTGACGTGTTTCATACCCAACTCATACGGGAGATTCAAAATTTCCAGAACGTAATTTCTACTGTGAACATCGAGCGAGACACGCGGGTGGTCAACATAGCATTTACTTACCGTTTCGGCCAGGCCATCAAAGGCAGCTCATCGAAAGCGAAGACCAGCGCCGAGGACGAGACTCAGCGAGTAAAATTATAAATAAATAGAGAAACCCCTGTTGCCATTTACCTTCAGCTTTGCCATTGGTTGAAATCAGCAGGGGTTTTGTATATATCTTTTGTTCTGTTTATTTGCCACTACCGGATACATTAACTACCTATCTCGGCCATCGTGCGGTTCTCCGACGGTGTGCAACCTCATTAATATACTAAGGAAACCCTGTCTGGGAACATAAAAATCTGCATGTCGAGTATGATTTTGGCGGAGATGTGCTAACAATGGATTTAGAAAAATTGCCTGGCATTGGAATTACGAATAGAATATCCTGAAAATCAACATTAGGTTATTCGTGCGAACATTACGCATTTTAAAACGGAGTATTCAAAAGCCTATAAACCTTGTTTAGATAACATTGTATATAAACTCTAATACACAATTCATAATCTATCTGATGAAATCAAGTTTATTAATTAGTTCATGATTATAAAATAATAGGCTTTATAGAATTTAGATACAATGCTTTACACTGCTTCAACTACTATTCTATCTGCATTTTTTACTCTATTTATCACTAAATCTTGTTGACTTGGAGTCAAGTCAATTTTAGTAATAACCTGTTCAAATTCAAAACTTTCATCGCAGGTAAATTCAAGAGCATAATTGGCATTCTGCCATTTCAATTTTGTTTCTAACCCTTTTGTCATCGTATTGGTATTCAGAATTCCTTTATTAGCAATTCATAAATCTGAACTTGACTACTAGCATGACTATCCCTGAAAAGATTGTCGCAAAGTGTCCTATTTTTTTAAATACTCCCTCACTAAGTTTAGGCTACATCCATTTCATAGACCAAGTAGAAAACACAGTAGATGAAGCGACCACTATATCTGCATAGACCACTTTTAGAGGAATCAACCCAAGCAGTGTATGTAAAACTATCTTTACGAGATGAATTATCACTTCGTTGGCAACTCTTGTTGCAACAATTTCTTCTTTGGTTAATCCATAACGCAAATAAAATTTATTGAATAGCAAACCTACTGCTCCCGTGAGCCCCGATATGTGCCACTTTCTTCATGTGTAGACTTGTTCAAATCTATTGTTAATTTTATCCTCTCCACAGGTTTTAAATTTGTTCCCTTTTTAGATTGGGCCTTAATCTGCAAAAAGTGTTCGATCACTTAATTCACCACAAAAAAACAATGACAATCAGTGCTTTAACTTAGTTGCTGGCTGAATGGGTTACATTCGAACCCTTGGTACCGCTTTTAACTTTTTTAGACACAGGACTAGAAACTATAAAACAAAAGAGTACTGATTATCGCCTTATGCTAATTATGACTGAACAGGGTTACTATCGAACTGCTAATACCTTGTTAATTTATCAAAACATTTATAAGCCTTATTTCAAATAAACTCTATGTTCCGGATTATGCACATCATCCATCAAATCACCTACGGTTTTTTCTCTAAAAGTTCTGAAAATCTCATTTCTGCAATGAGCAAATTCGTTATGCAGCGGGCATGGGTTTTCGTCTGAACATTCTTCACGCCCCAGATAGCATTTTTTCAATACGTCCAGGCCATCAATAGCCTCTACGATTTTTATCAGAGGCAATTTAAGGGTTTCCGGTTTTACATAGAAACCACCATTGGGGCCTTTTATCGAAAAAATAATTCTTTTCCTGACCAGATCCTGCAAAATTTTGCCCATAAAATGCTGAGGAATGTCTAATTCCTCAGCTATTTCATGAATTCCGATATTTCTATGCTCACTACTTTTTACGGCCAGCAACACTACTCCCCTTATCCCATAGCCGCAGGTTTTTGAAATCATTCCCGTATTATTTTATACTCGTTCCTTCAAAACTGCTTCAAGTGCTTCTATTTTAGGAAAAAGAATATTGTTTTCAATATGAATATGCTGAATCAAATCAGCATCTAATTCAGATAATTTTAAAAGCATCACCCGGTGCGAATTACAGGCATCTGCCGCAGGGGTATAGTTATTCGTAATTTCTCTTATTCTATGCACAATCTCGCCTGCTCTTTCATGCTCCTGATACATTAATCTGATTGGATTCAACACCGTACCAAAAAATGGTATATCTATCGACTGATTGGTCTTTACTGCTGTCAATAATGTTTTAGTATACGGAAAAAGAATCGTTTCTTCATTAGGTAAATGTGCGAGCAAATCATTTTCCAGTTCAGTATAAAGCGCCGATAATTCATCCAAATATAGATACTTTTCTCCATGCTTATGCCAAACCTTATCTACAAAAGCCTTTATTTCAGGCAGATTTTTATAGAGATAAGCATGGTGAACGTTGGTGATATAATCAATCAAAAAATCTACCTCAAAATTCTTAAAATCAAGCGATGGTTTGCTCCCTTGTGAGATTTTCTCTATTTCTCCCCATACTTCATGCGGGTCTACCCCTTGTTTCTGACATACTTCTATAAAACTTCTTTTGCCACCGCAACAAAAATCGACATTCAGACGTATAAAAACTTCTGCGGCTTTAGGGTTATTGGCTACAATCTCGCCAACAGGTAAATCTTCAAAGGTATTATTCATAATTCTTTCTTCTTTAAAATTTTAACAAAGATAAAAAGACCTTAATGTCTTTATTTATGATTTCTATCATATTCCCACCTTTCAAAGGTCAGATTTTAATCTATCATAGCTGAATACATTTGCTGCATAAAAGATAAAAAGGTCTTTTATTATTAACCATTCTAAATTACTTACCAAATGAGGACATCTGTTTTTACAACCGTCTTGACAGCTTTCATGATTTGGGGATGCGGAGGGGCTCAACAAAGGGCAGAAACGCCAGAAACCAATGATTCGGTACTTCTGAAACAGGAAGAAGTACACGGAGCAGAGGTAAAGGAAATTGCACTGAGCAACCCACTAGACCAAACCATGATAGACGAGGGGCAGAAAATCTATGATATGAAATGCTCATCATGTCATAAACTCACCGAAGAGCGTCTGGTTGGTCCCGGTTGGGCCGGGGTCACTAAAAGGCGCCAGCCAGTCTGGATCATAAATATGATTACCAATGTAGACATGATGCTGGCCCAGGATGCCGAGGCTCAAAAACTGCTTGAGCAATGTTTAGTACGAATGCCTAATCAGAACATTAACGAAAAAGAAGCCCGGAGCATCATTGAAATGATGCGGAAAAACGACGGTGAAAAATAAATAACGATTCAAAATGAAAACAAGACATTTATTAGGGGGTTTGGCTATTGCCGCAATAGCTTTTTCTCAGACAGCCTGTAAACCTACCGACAAAGGTAAAGCCGGTGGAAATTCTGAACTTGCCGGAGATGCCGCACAAAAAGTATATGTAGCGCCCGGTACCCACGATGAGTTTTATAACATCGTTTCCGGTGGATTCAATGGGCAACTTTCAGTAGTCGGGCTACCATCGGGGCGCACTTTCAGGGTAATTCCGGTTTTCTCACAAAGCCCTGAGAGTGGATATGGCTTCAGTGAAGAAACCAAACCAATGCTCAATACTTCGCACGGATATGTACCCTGGGACGACTCCCACCATGTGGCGCTTTCAACCACTAATTCAGAACACGATGGGCGCTGGGCATTTATTAATGGTAATAATACCCCTCGTATAGCCCGCATTAGTCTGAAAACATTCAGAACGGAAGAGATTATTGAGTTGCCTAACTCAGGGGGTAATCACTCATCGCCATTTATTACTGCCAATACTGAATATGCTGTAGCAGGTACACGTTTTTCTGTTCCACCTGATGACAAAGCCGATGTACCTATCAGTTCGTTCAAACAAAACTTCAAAGGTTACATAAGTTTTGTGAGCATCGATAAAAACACAGGCCGGATGGGTATTAAGTTTCAGCTAAAAACACCCGGGGTAAGTTTCGATTTATCAAGAGCAGGAAAAGGGAAATCAGCAGACTGGTTCTTTTTCTCTACCTATAATACCGAGCAGGCCAATTCACTGCTGGAAGTGAATGCCTCACAGAAAGACAAAGACTTTATTCTGGCCGTAAACTGGAAAAAAGCCGAGCAATATCTGGCACAGGGCAAAGGCAGAAAAGAGCCTGCCAAATATGCGCACAATGTCTATGATGATAAAGTGCACTCTGCTACCTCTACCATTATGAATGAAGTAATGACACTTGACCCTAAAGAGTGTCCGGATATGCTATACTTTATCCCTTGTCCAAAATCTCCACACGGATGCGATGTTGACCCTACCGGGCAATACATTGTAGGCTCAGGTAAGCTGGCTGCTGTTATTCCGGTATTCTCATTCGACAAGATACAAAAAGCCATTGCTGCTAAAACCTATGATGGTGATTTTGACGGCATTCCTGTTTTAAAATACGAATCTGTGCTGCATGGAGAAGTAAAAAAACCGGGGCTTGGGCCGCTTCATACCGAGTTTGACGGCAAAGGCAATGCCATTACTTCATTCTTTGTTTCATCAGAATTAGTACGCTGGAATATCGAAAAACTAGAGGTAATTGACCGCGTGCCTACATATTATTCTGTGGGACACTTAAGTATTCCGGGAGGCCCAACTGCCAAACCCTGGGGTAAATATGTAGTGGCTTATAACAAAATTACCAAAGACCGTTACCTGCCAACAGGCCCTGAGTTAGCTCAATCGGCACAGATCTATGATATTTCAGGTGAAAAAATGAAACTCCTGCTTGACTTCCCGACTTCCGGAGAGCCTCATTATGCAGAATCTATTCCTGCCAGCATGATTGAGAAAAACTCGCTCAAAATCTTCAAGATTGAAGAGAATGGGCACCCTTATGCTGCGAAAGGGGAGAAAGAAACCAAAGTGGTAAGAAAAGGCAATGAAGTGCATGTGTATATGACCGCCATTCGCTCACACTTTACACCTGATAATATTGAGGGTATAAAAATGGGAGATGTGGTGTATTTCCACCTCACAAACCTTGAGCAGGACTGGGATGTACCACATGGTTTTGCCATCAGAGGCGCACAGACAGCAGAACTACTCGTTATGCCTGGTGAAACACAGACACTAAAATGGATACCAACCAAAGTGGGGGTAACACCCATGTATTGCACCGACTTCTGTTCTGCACTCCATCAGGAGATGCAAGGCTATGTACGCGTATCTCCGGCAGGTAGTAATGTCCCCCTCATCTGGAGTACTGGCAAAACCCCTGCGGCTGAAGCCGAAAAGAAAGTGGTTAAAAAGTAAACAAATACCAATAATCAAGACCCCTCGCTCGCTTGGGTGAGGGGTTTAAAAAGATTTATGAAACCATTCAGAAAAATATCCCAGGCATTACTTGCTTTAGGGTCTCTTGGGCTGATTATTACTTATTTCACACCACTCTGGCGGATTGACTTATGGGCACCTCAATATCCTGAAGGACTATCCATGAAAATATGGCTTACCCGACTTTCGGGAGACGTTGATATAATCAATGGTCTGAATCACTATATAGGCATGGCGCATATCAAAGAGGAGATGTTTCCTGAGTTTAATGTTCTACCCTATTTCGTGGGCTTTTATCTAGTTTTTGGACTGCTAACCGCTTTCTTAAAAAACAAACGGGTATTAGTGGCTTTTCTATCAACACTTATACTTGGCGGTATTATAGCCATTTATGATTTCTGGAAATGGGGGTATGAATACGGGCATAATCTAAGTCCCGATGCAGCTATTAAAGTACCGGGTATGTCATATCAGCCGCCTTTACTGGGTTATAAAGAATTGTTGAATTTCGGAGCCTATTCTATCCCCGATACAGGTGGTTGGTTATTTGTACTGTTAGGTGTCATAACCATTGGAGTAACTTTTTATGAATTCAAATACAACAAATAAACATGAAGAAATTATTAGCGGTCGTCAGCATAATTCTGGTTTTTATGTCGAGTTGTTCGAGCCAGACCGAACCCATTAATTATGGTAAGGATAATTGCAGCCTTTGCCGGATGACCATCATGGAAAAGGAATATGCCTGTGAACTGGTCACAAAAAAAGGCAAGGTATTTAAGTTTGATGATATCAGCTGTCTGGTGAAATATATAAAATCAAGCCAGACTACTGAAGCAGACTATAGTTTTCTGGTAGTAAATGATTTCAAAAGAACGAATCAGTTTATTGATGTGCGGGAAGCTCTTTTTGTTAGTGGAGACGACTTCAGAAGCCCTATGCGCGGCGACCTGGCGGCTTTTGCCAATATTCAGGAAGTTGAGGCCGAAAAGAAGAAAAATGCAGGCATCACGATTTTATCATGGAAACAGGTTCTGGAAAAATTTCAATAATTAATCATTTATGAGACTTCTTATCGGCATACTTATTTTTATCGGTCACTCGGTTAATGCTAAAACCTGGCAGGTAAATACAGTAAATGCCCTTTACCAGAGTATCAAAAAAGCTTCTGCCGGAGATACCATTCTAATTTCGAAAGGGATGTATAAAATTCATACTATTATCATCAATAAACCATTGGTAATTATCGGCAGGGATTTCCCGGTATTGGATGGGCAGTTTAAAGGCGAAATACTTACCATACAGGCATCTGGTACACAGGTACGAGGTATTGAGTTTCAGAATGTAGGTGAAACGAGTTCTATTGATTGGGCGGGGGTAAAAGTACTGGAAGCTGAAAATGTGGTGGTGGAAAACAACCGTTTCAGAAACTGCTATTTCGGGGTTTATCTTTCTGCCTGTACAAAATCCAGAGTATCAGATAACCGGATAGTGGGCCAACCCAAAGAAGAGCAAACTACAGGCAATGGGATTCATGCCTGGAAATGCGATAGTATTCTGATTGAGAACAATTCAGTTGAGGGACATCGTGATGGTATTTATTTCGAATTTGTCACTAACTCACTCATTCGCAATAATTTTTCAACGCTAAATATCCGGTATGGTCTGCACTTTATGTTTTCGCATAATAATACCTATGAATTTAACCAGTTTGTCAAAAACGGAGCAGGAGTAGCAGTGATGTATACCAGACACGTAACCATGAAAAACAATATTTTCAGAGATAACTGGGGAGGAGCAGCTTATGGTATTTTACTGAAAGATATTTCAGATAGCCATATAGAGCATAATCAGTTTCTGTCTAATACCGTCGGTATTTATATGGAGGGCTGTAGCAGAACGACATTCCTGCAAAATGAATTTTCAAAAAACGGCATTGCAATGCGTATACAAGCCAACTGCGATGATAACCGCATTAAAACCAATAATTTTATGGCCAACACATTTGATATTGCCACCAATGGCAATTCTGTCTACAATGAAGTAGCTCACAACTATTGGGATAAATATGAGGGATATGACCTAAACAGAGACGGCACCGGAGATATTGCTTACAGACCTGTAAGTCTGTTTTCGACACTTATTGAGCGTGTACCGCAGGCCATGATGTTGCTTAGGAGTTTTACCGCCACCTTGCTGGATAAAATCGAAAAAATAATTCCAAGTCTGACACCCGAAAACCTGAAAGATGAAAAGCCAGCTATGAAACCCATCAAAATGGCATCATTTAAGACTTCTGTCCATTCTATAACTGCTTAAAACAATGATACTTTTCAATAACATTAATAAATCGTTTGGAAAACTGAAAGTATTGCAAAACGTGAATGTCAGTTTCGAGAACGGCCAGTCTGTTGCCATTATCGGCCCCAATGGTTCAGGAAAAACAACGCTTATCAAAAGTTTGCTCGGTATGGTTATTCCGGATGGAGGGAATATCTATGTAGATAGCCAGGATACGCGACAGAATTTTGCCTACCGCTCAAAAATTGGCTATATGCCTCAGATAGGACATTACCCACCGAATCTCAGGATACGGCAATTGTTTGAGATGATGACAGATATCAGGGCAGATAAAAAACACGCCATAGAAACAGATGAAGAAATAATAAAGGCTTTTCAGTTAAAAGAGATTTTCGAAAAGTCTTTAGGAACTTTATCCGGCGGAACAAAACAAAAAGTCAGCGCTGCCCTGGCATTTTTGTTCAATCCTCAGATTCTGATTTTAGATGAACCAACCGCCGGTCTGGACCCACTGTCCTGCGAAATACTGAAAGAAAAAATTCGCAAAGAAAACCTGAAAGGTAAACTGGTGATTATTACGTCGCATATCCTTTCAGACCTTGAAGAACTGGCCAGCCATATTCTTTATATACAGGAAGGACAGATTCAATTTTTCAAAACGCTGGAAAGCCTGAAACAGGAAACAGGCGAATCGAAACTAAATAAAATAATCGCTCTTTTGATGCAGAAAAAGATAAAACAAACTGCTCAACTATGAAAAACCTGATTTTTATTATACTACCCTTAGCTTTATTGTCAATGCTGACCGGGATATATATTGGTTTTATACGCATTGGCTGGGCATTTCCGGTATCAGCCAGTTTACCTGTACCTCATCACGGAATCCTGATGGCAGGTTCATTTTTAGGTACGTTGATTAGTGTAGAAAGAGTATCCGTTTTAAAAACCCGTTGGGTATGGTTAATTCCTATACTAATGATTTCTAGTCTGTTCTTCCTGCTTTTTCAACAAGACCAACTGGCATTCGGGGTCTTGTTGGCAGGTAGTATCGGCTATCTGGGTATAAGCTTTCAAAACTTTCTGACTTATAAACTCAAAGGAGATATGCTGATGCTTGTCGGCGCCTTTTTCCAGATAGTGGCTTTCACCATTTTTATTTTTACTCATTCATACCCCATGTCATTTGCGGGCTGGTTACTATTCTTCCTGCTTACTATTGTGGGTGAGAGATTAAACCTGACGAGATTTCTGCCTGTTTCGCGCAAGGCAGATAGAGAGCTCTATACCTGGTTCGGGGTGCTGATAGTCAGTTCATTTCTCTATCATTTCGGGTTTGCTGTGGTAGTCAGTCTTTGTTTATGGGGTATAGCCCAATGGCTCCTCAGAAATGATATTGCGCTTGTTAACATCCGAAAAGACGGGCATTATAAATTTCTCGGGGCGGCACTCATCGGGGCCTATATCTGGCTTTTTATCACAGGTGCTTTGGGTTTAATCAAATCTGATAATCCCTATCTGTACGATGCGCTCCTGCATGCATTTTTCATAGGTTTTGTGTTAAGCATGGTTTTAGCCCATGCGCCTATTATTTTTCCGGCTTTGCTTCAAATCAGAGTTTCGCCATTTCATCCTTTCATGTATGTCTGGCTTTTTGCCTTGCACATCAGTTTGTTCATGCGGGTATACGGGGATATTTTTGAGAATTATGACCTTCGTAAACTCGGAGGATTATTCAACGGACTCAGTTTTGTAGGATACCTACTCACTATTGCACTATTAATCATCAAAAAGAAAATACAGCAAAAATAATGAATAAGGTCATTAAATATGTAGTTTACGATATTGTCCGTAACCGCTTTGTACTTAGCTATACCCTGTTATTACTACTTATCAGTCTTGCCTTCTTTGGTTTCGAAGCTGACCCGAATAAGGGGCTTTTAAGTCTTTTGAACATAATTCTGATGGTGGTACCGCTGGTAAGTATTATTTTTAGCACTATTCATTTTTACAATTCTTATGAATTTCTGGAACTGCTCTCTGCACAACCCATCAGCCGGAAAACCATTTTCTTTAGCCAATATATGGGTGTTTGTATTGCGCTATGTCTGGCTTTTATGATAGGCATTGGTATTCCTGTTTATATTTTCGAGGGTTCAGCCAGCGGCTTAACCCTGGTCTTTTGCGGTTTACTTCTTACACTAGCGTTTATATCACTGGCATTTCTGGCTTCGGCCATCACGAAAGACAAAGCCAAAGGTATCGGTATCTCACTAGGTATCTGGTTTTATTTTAGCATTGTTTATGATGGCCTTGTACTGACGGCCCTCTTATCATTCAGCGACTATCCGCTCGAAAAGGCTTCCCTGTTCTTTACGGCTCTTAATCCTACAGACTTAGCCCGTATTCTGGTATTAATGAAACTCGATATTTCAGCACTTTTAGGAGTAACAGGTGCCATTTTTCAACAATTCTTCAGTTCATATGTTGGCTTTATAATCGCTATAGTTCTGTTGTTTTTCTGGATACTTGGCCCGGTACTCATAGCTTCCCGGATTTTTTATAAAAAAGACTTATGACTAAGAGCCTGTTTAAATTTTATTCAATAAATGTTTTATAGCAGAAACTTTAACTATTTCTTCTGCCGTTTCCATAAGCAATTCATAATTTCTGCA
>NZ_PKRS01000017.1:0-52855 GCF_002855535.1 Emticicia sp. TH156 | reverse complement strand
CTAGCCGTCCGCCCAGTTTTTTATTCAGAGACCGTTACGAAAGTAGCGGTCTTTTTTTTTTGCATTTTACCTAACGCAAATCACAAAAGATTTTCATAGCGTCCATAGGGCGGGTGAACACCTCGACTACGTGTCCCGTTCCCATCCCGAACAGAGTAGTTAAAACAGCGTGTTCCGGCCCGGGGACGCCCAGTCCGCACCGCGGCTACGCGCCGCGTGATGGTTCTGACGATGCGCTCGCCGGTTCATACTTGGGAGAGTAAGTAGATGGACTAGCCGTCCGCCCAGTTTTTTATTCAGAGACCTTAGAGGCAATTCTAGGGTCTTTTTTTTTGCTTTATACCCTTCCCATCCCGAACCGAGCAGTTAAAACAGCGGCTCAAGTGAAAAAGTTGGGGGCTAAGCATAAATTTTTGTAAGTCTAAAGAGGAAGAAAGTAATATTTCTTACACCTCTGAACTGATTTCGCATCAACTCTAAAAGTTGTGGGGTAGATAAAGTTAAGCATAGAGTTGCGAATATTTTTAGGGATCGTCAGATTCAAACGGATATTCCCTATACATATTAAGAAATCCACATGGTGATGTAGAGTAGAACTTTAAAAACATCAAAAAAGGATAGAAGAATCTCCTATCCTTTTGTTTCTCGCTCTCAGTTTATTTAAATCAAATCGTTTCAATTTCGTCTTCAAAAGTGTCCTCGTCAGTATTATAAGTCTTCGGAGTTGACTGCTGATTATTTTCTAAACGATTATAATAGTTATCATAATCCTTGTATCTGCGGTTACGATTATCTTCATTATAGCGTCTGTCGCGGTCGTCATAGTACTCACGGTCTCTTCTGTGGTCATGATACCTTCGCTCTCTTTCTTGATAATAAG
The DNA here is from genome assembly GCF_002855535.1 of Emticicia sp. TH156. Taxonomy (NCBI): domain Bacteria; kingdom Pseudomonadati; phylum Bacteroidota; class Cytophagia; order Cytophagales; family Leadbetterellaceae; genus Emticicia; species Emticicia sp. TH156. Next base: position 51,975 of record NZ_PKRS01000017.1, on the reverse strand, counting down.
GGTCCTCGCTCCAGCGGTGGCAATGGCTATTACAATCATATCCGCGGCCGTGGTAGTGGCGCCAGCCTCTTCCGCCTCCTATAATAATCGGTGGGGGTATTACATATACTCTTGGGCTATAGCCCCACGAAAAACCAATTATTGGTGGTGGTACGACAATCCGTGGGACAAACACACGTGGAATAACTCGTACATAAGGGCCATAGTTATGCCTATATCTGTTTGCCCTTCTCTGGGCATTTGTTTCGGTAGCGAACAAAAAGTAAAGCAGAATGAAAAGAGAAAAAGCATATCGTTTCATGATTCAGTTTGTTTTTGTAAATGATGCGCTTGCAAGCTTAAAGGTTGCATGTTTCTATTTTTAACAAAGACAATTAATCGTAATCTTTCCCCCATTTCTATAGTTTTTTATCTGGTTTAGAATTAGCTATCTATATATTTAGCCAGTAGGTCATTTTTAAAATCAGCGCCCGGTTTTTAGGAGCCCATGCATTTACGTAGTACCTGCTAATGTTTTCAGCAAAGTAGTTATCTGTATAAACCAGAAAAACATCACTCACCGGCCTGAATCTCCATTGTAGACGTGAGTTTATATTGATGTTGTTGGTTTGTGTGTTATACTGAAAGAACGTGCTAAAAAATAAGCTTTTTGATATGGCCAGTTCGGCTCTGGGTCCTAACAACCAATATTTTACGCTGTTGTAGGGTTGTGGAAGGCGGATGTCAGTAAAGTTGCAGTCTACTGTTAATATGCCGTACGGCTGGAATCTATACGCTATGCTGCTTTCCCAGATTGTAGCATTACCATTAAAATACTTGCCCTTACTGAAGTCAAAAGTACCATTTAAGGTATATCGTTGGCTACTGGTGTAGCCCATATTGAAAAATCTGGAGCTATAATTACCAACGGGCAATTCTACAACATTCCTGAAAGCATCCGGATTCGGATTATCTGAGGCATTAGTTGGGTCAAAAGTTTCAAACAAATGAGTAAATTGCCAGCTGTAGGCTATATAGGCTTCATCTCCTGCAGGGCTGTTAGCAAAAACAAACAGGTTAGACTCACTGTCGAGCAACTTTCCTTTCAAATCAAAAACATCAGAACCTTCAGACCCTACCCCATAGGCATTTATATATCTGGATATATTCTTCGACTTCGGGTTTAATATTACAGTAACCGGACGAAACAACTGCCATATACCCGTGCGAGGCACAAAGCCTACGTCTGCACGGTAGTTTTTACCTATCCGCTGTACACCAAAATTCAAGTCTATATTGGGGTGATGATACCCCATAAAATGTGCCGCGCTGGCAGCATCTTTGTTTTCATTGGGCGAGAACGACTGATGATAGTAGGATTCAGCTTCAAAACGACTGTCTTTAGAGTAGTAGTTAAATTCAAGGCCACCAACCCGGTTATATTTTCTGTAACTACCGGTTTGTTCTTCGCTTAAATTACCAAATATATTTTCTTTATCTGTAAAAACAGCACCAATGGTTGAGCGGTCCAGAATCTTTCTTTGCACTGTGGCCACAGAATAATTGGCAGCAGGCAGGTATTTATTGTTACCGAAGCTCACGCGTTTGGTCTGCATATTCATGAGACCAATGCGCCATTTATCGTTTAACTTGCCACTCAGGCGTGCACCGGCCAGGATAGGCACCTGCTGATTGAGCCCCGTATTTGGATTACGGGTAATGCCTATACGGCGAGAGAAGAACGGTCGGGTATCGGGGAAACCAAAACTGCCAAACAGGTCGTTGTTTTCCAGAAAGAACTGGCGCCGTTCGGGGAAGAATAACTCAAAGCGGCTTAGGTTTGTTACCTGTTTATCCACCTCAACCTGCGAGAAATCCGGGTTTATTGTAAGGTCCAGGTTAAGTGATGGCGTAACCGCCACTTTGGCATCCATACCGATTCCTTTTGGGTAGCCGGTAGTTGTTCCGATAGGGCTCAGGTCTTGTTCATTTCGGGGGAAGTCTTTCTCAGCGGCCAGTGAAACGTACGGAATCACAGATACATTGGCACCTGGCTTGGGCGGTTTTTCATCCCAGACCATCAGACCTGTAAAGGCCAGGTTACTTGGTGCAAAATTACGTGGAACGGGTCTCCAGCTAGACTGTTCGTTTGTTTTTAATACAGTTCTGGTAAAGTTTACGCGCCAGCTGTTTTCTCCATCGGCCACTTTATAACGTATTGTCTTGAAAGGAATGGCCATTTCAACCACCCAATAGTCATCGAAGTTTTTAACGTGCGAATACCACTTATTATCCCAGAAATTAGAGATTTCTTCTCCGTTAAAAACCAGTCCTTCACGCTGCACCCCATAAGGGTTGGTAACAAACTGAAACGCATTAAGGCGATCTTTAAAAGTATCCAGGTTCACTGCAAATACATCGCTGGTGCCGGGTTCAAAATCTCTTTTGAGCGATGCAATGGTGTAGGTATTACGTGGTTGGTAGCAAACGGCACCCACATACAAGAAGTTATCATCAAAAGCTACGCGTACTTCCGTTTGTAATTGGGCAAAAGAAGTATCGTAGGGGCGTTTCAGAAAAAAATTCCCGGCCACGTCTGCGGTTTTCCAAATCTCTTCATCTAAATGCCCGTCAAGGTTAATCGGGGCAACAGATTTTTTAATATGGATAACGTATTTCTCTTCGTTTGAGGTTTTGTTTTCTTGTGCAATCAGGTTCAAAGCGCATAAGAATACTCCTATGGCTAAGTAAAGTTTTTTCATAAAAGTGTATAATACGGATAGTACTTTAATGCAAAGATACTATGTAAACAGATATAATTTCATGTTTATCATGAAACCACATTTACTGGCTGCCCCTTCTGATAGGCCGCAATATTGCTTGCTATACCATTTAAAAGCGCTTTACGGGCATCAACACCGGCCCAGGCAATATGTGGCGTTATGATGCAATTCTGAGCTTTGAGTAGCGGGTTATCAGATGCCGGTGGTTCTATAGAAAGTACATCAAGCCCTGCACCGGCAATTTGGCCTGCGTTTAGTGCATGGGCCAGATCGGGTTCATTAATTAAACCCCCGCGCGAAGTATTAATTAAAACTGCGTTTGGCTTCATAAGACCTATAGAAGCCTGATTGATGAATCCCTGATTTGCGGTTGTAAGAGGGCAATGCAAAGTAAGGAAGTCGCTCTCTTTCAGAATTTTTTCTACCTCGCATAGTTCTACGCCTTCCATACCGCCTTTGGTAAGGTCTCTTTTATTAGCCAGTACTTTCATGCCAAAGCCCAGGGCAATGCCCGCTACTTTTTTGCCGATATCGCCAAAGCCCACAATACCCAGCGTTTTACCCTCCAGTTCAATTAAAGGCGAATGATAAAAACACCAGTCGGCAGATGATGGCCAGGTCTGGTCAATATTATTGGCATGTTGCGCAACGCGGTTGGTAAAGCTTAATAATAACGCAAATGTGAGTTGGGCTACCGAGGCAGAACTATAGCCACGCACATTGGTAACTATTATGCCTTGCTCTTTTGCCGCCGCCACATCTACAATATTAAAACCGGTGGCTGTTACTCCAATGTATTTAAGATCAGGCAACTGGCTGATGGTATCTTTATCCAGCGGGCATTTGTTGGTCAGAATAACTTCTGCGTCTTTGGCACGTTCAATAATCTGTTCTTTAGGCGTGCGGTCATAGAGAGTTACCTCACCCAAATCGTTCAGAACCGATAAATCAAGGTCGCCAAGGATGTCTATTGTATGGGCATCAAGATATACTATTTTCATACGTTTGTTCTTTTAAGGTTGAATGGTTTTGCACTGCCGGCCACTAGGCCAGTAAATTCATGATGTCTTCTTTTGATAGAGATTTCACAAAGGTTTCTTCGGTGGTAATCAGGTTATCGAACAGCTTCCTTTTGTTTTGCTGCAAAGCCAGAATTTTTTCTTCTACCGAGTTTCGTGTAATAAACTTATAGGTAAAAACGGTATTTTGCTGGCCTATTCTGTGCGCTCTGTCTACTGCCTGGGCCTCAATGGCCGGGTTCCACCAGGGGTCAAGCAGGAAAACGTATTCGGCTGCAGTAAGGTTAAGGCCTAGCCCCCCTGCTTTTAATGATATCAGGAATATCTTAATGTTCTTGTCATTCTGGAAGCGGTCTACCTGTTCCTGGCGGTTAACCGTAGAGCCATCCAGATAACAGTAAGGTATTTTGTTTTCGTCCAGATATCGCCTGAAAATAGCTAGGTGTTTTACAAACTGGCTGAACACCAATACCTTGTGGTTTTCGTCTACAATGGTTTCTAACCTTTGCAGTACTTCCTCATCTTTGCCAGAGCTGCCGTCATAATTCTCATCAATCATCACCGGATTATTAGCCAGCTGGCGTAGCTTGGTTAAGCCCTGCAAAACTACCATCTGCGACTTCGCCAGCCCATCCTGCTCAATCTGTTCAAGAATAATGTTGCGATAGTAAGACTTGGCCTCTTCATAAGTTTTTTCCTGTTCTTCCGACATGTCGCAATAATGCACGCTTTCTACTTTGGGCGGAAGCTCCGTTGCCACCTGCGACTTATGCCTGCGCAACATAAAAGGTTTAATGAGACTATAAAGGTGCCTGGTCTGTTTTTCGTCCTGATGTTTTTCAATGGGTATCTGGTATTCATTCTTAAAGAAGTGCTGTGTACCCAACAAACCCGGATTAATGAAGGTCATCTGTGTCCATAAATCCATTGTACTGTTTTCAAGCGGAGTGCCCGTCAATATCAGCCTGTTGGCGCTATTCAATTGCATTACTGCTTTTGAGATGAACGATGTCGGATTTTTAATAGACTGCGACTCATCCAATATCACATAATGAAAACGGTAATCTTTAAGTAAATCAATATCCAGCCTTACAATGCCGTAAGATGTCAGAATCAAATCATAATTATCAAACTGCTGGGTGTTTTTCTCGCGGTACGTACCGGTGTAAACAAATGCCTTCAGGTCTGGTGTAAACTTCTCAATTTCTTTTAGCCAGTTATATACCAATGACGTAGGCATTATCAGCAGCGTGGGGTGTTGGGCTAATCCCATTTCTTTTTCCGACTGTAGAAATGCCAATGTCTGAATGGTTTTTCCCAAGCCCATGTCGTCGGCCAGGCAACCTCCAAACTTGTATTCCGATAAAAACCGCAGCCAATCGTATCCGGCTTTCTGATAGGGCCGCAAGGTTGCTAACAGCCTTTGTGGGGTATCATACTGACTGATTTTCTCAAAATCGCGGAGTCTTTCCAGTTTTCTGGTAATAACCGAATGAGCCAGTCCTTCATCGGTAAGGTCTTGCACCAGCACCAGGTGGTGTTTTTTCAGAATTACTTCATCTTCATCGTTTCGCTCTACAAAGCTGAACAGCTCTGAATAGCGCGTGAACCATTCTTCAGGAATCACGGCTATCTGCCCATTGGGCAAAACAAACTCCCGTTTATTGGCCATAATCAGATTGCGCAGTTTCAGGAACGGAATCTCAAACTCACCGAATCGCACTTTTGCCTGAATATCAAACCAGTCGTTTTTTTCTTCAATGTTTATTTCAATGGCCGAGTACCCCAGAAAATACTGTTTCTGGCTCTGGCTGTTTTCATCTTGTTTTACCTTATAATTGTTTTCTTCAAGTAGTTGTGCATTTTTTTGTAACCAGGAAAAAGCCTGAGGTTTCGGGAACGAAATCCGTCCCTGTCGTAAATCAAGCCCCCATTCTTTCAACTGGTTTATTTGCTTTCGCTCATAGGCCAGGTCGCGCTTTACCTTATGGAAAATCCAGTCATTGCCTTTTTTTTCTACGTTTACGTAGGCTTCGGCCGAGAAACTATCAAAACGAAAAGTATAGCTGCCATACTGAAATGCCAGGTCAAAAACAATTTTGCTTTCTTTTTCATCTTTTTCGTCTTCGTCTTGTTCAAATAATGAGGCCAACACTTTCTGACTACTGGCTACTACCTCACTTATTGTCAGCAATGGTTTAGATGTATGCTTCTCAAATCGTATTTCAAAACCCTGTGCAAAAACATCAAACTGCGCTATGAGCGGGGCTATGAATTTTTGATAATAGGTCTCCTCAATGTTACGCGGTATAATGATATGATTTTTGTTCAGGAACGGCCGTAGTTTTTTGCCGTCAACCTGTTTTTCAAAATGGTATAGTTTATCATCAATGAGCAGCCAGGCGGGTTCTTCACACAAAATGCTGGCATTCTTAAACTGAAACTGTACCCGTTCGCCCTGGTGTTTGATCGTCGGGAAATAATGGGTGTTTTCTTCATTTCGAACAAAATTAAAGAATACCCGTGCACCTTCGGGTATCATTCTTACCTCTCTCCAGGTTGGGTCGCCGTCGGTACCCATTATAAAAACCTGCTTGGGCATCAGCTTTTCTAAAATCTGAGCCCGGTGTTTTTCCATATAGCTATGAATGGTTTCCTGCAATAGTTTATCTCCTTTTTCTGTGTCGTAAACTTTCAGGAAAAAATCAAGCGGACTTATTTTTCGGGTACTGAATTTCTTTAAAATAGCTTCCTGCTGTATGGCATCTATCAATTTCACGAGTTCAAAATCGGTAGAATCGAGCCGCTCTGCAAATTCTTTGATGTTCTTAGACGAAACGTTCTGGTTTTGAAGTGTAAGCTCTCCTTTGCTATTGAGCTGAATAATGAAAGATTCAAACAAAAAGCCCAGATACTCATGTTCAAATAATGAATATACGATTTGAAAAGGTTGTAAAGTAGATACTTTCATGTTTACAAAATAGGAAGCCCTGCCGCTTGGGTGTTTAGGAGAAACTTTTCTTATCCGTGTCATGGCGTGGACTTTGTTCATTCAACAAACTACAAAAATGACCATAGATTAGGTGATTTGCAAGGAAGCGATAGAATAAAAAAAATGTAGCAACATGAAGAATCATGCTGCTACTGGTAAAGGGAAGAAAGATGAGGTTATGCCTTAAATACCGGTGTAATTAAACGGAGTAATACGGCGTAATTCGTACTTTACTTTTTCGCCCACATCTAGTGTGTCTATAAACTCCTTTATTTTCTTTTCAGTGATTTTCTCGTTCGTACGGGTCAGCGACTTAAGCGCTTCGTAAGGTTTCGGGAAACCCTCTCTTCTTAAGATGGTCTGGATACCTTCAGCCACTACTGCCCAGTTTTCTTCCAGATCCTGGTCTATGGCGTCTCGGTTAAGTTCCAGTTTGTCCAGTCCTTTCAGTAACGATTTCAAGGCAATTACCGTATGTGCCACAGGTACACCCAGGTTTCTTAGCACTGTTGAGTCTGTCAGGTCTCTTTGCAGGCGAGAAACAGGCAATTTGGCCGCAAAATGTTCAAAAACGGCATTGGCAATACCAAGATTCCCCTCTGCGTTTTCAAAGTCAATGGGGTTAACTTTGTGTGGCATGGCTGAAGAGCCAATTTCGCCGGCTTTAATTTTCTGCTTGAAGTAGTTCATAGACACGTATGTCCAGACATCGCGCGAGAAGTCTATCAGTATATTGTTGATACGCTTAATGTTGTCGCTCATTGCGGCCAGCATATCATAGTGTTCTATCTGGGTGGTTTTCTGGCTGCGGCTCAGCCCGAGCTGATTGTTTACAAACGTGTTGCCAAATGCTACCCAGTCTGTTTGCGGATAAGCCACAAAGTGGGCATTAAAGTTGCCGGTAGCGCCACCAAACTTGGCAGCGTAAGGTATGGTTTTCAGTAAATCAAGCTGTTTTTCAAGGCGTTCACAAAAAACCAGAATTTCTTTACCCAGTTTGGTTGGCGATGCCGGCTGGCCGTGCGTATGTGCCAGCAAAGGAATATCTTTCCACTGTTCGGCCAGAAAATGTAGTTTTTCCAGCACCTGTGCAAAAACCGGTAGAATGTTATTATCAACGGCCTCTTTAAGTGAAAGCGGGATAGCCGTATTGTTAATATCCTGCGAAGTAAGCCCGAAATGAATAAATTCAGAATACTGGCTGACACCGAGTTTCTCAAAAGCATCTTTTATAAAGTACTCAACCGCTTTTACGTCGTGGTTAGTAGTCTTTTCTATTTCTTTAATTGTAAGAGCATCTTCTTCCGTAAAGTTTAGGTAAATAGCTCTTAAGTCTTTGAAGAGCGATTTATCAAAAGCAGAAAGTTGCGGAAGGGGTAATTCAACCAATGCTATAAAATACTCTATTTCAACACGAACACGGTAGTAAATCAGGCCGAACTCTGAAAAATACTTCGCTAGGTCCTCCACTTGTTTACGGTAACGACCGTCGACAGGAGAAATAGCAGAAAGAGAACTTAAAATCATAAATATGTTATTTAAAATGTAGCCAATCTTCTATGGCAGAGATAATTAAAGGTTAAGATTGCTACAAGTAAAGTGGTGCATTACCAATTGAGGGTCTTTTGCTTAATTACCTACAAATTTAATGTTTTAATGGTAACGGAATCATGGTTCTATCAAAAAAAAAATTAAATTGCTCCACTTTTCAACCTATTCAACAAAACCTGATCAATGCAAACCTCTAATTTTATAGGAGAACTCTTAGGTACACTTGTACTGATTCTACTTGGTAACGGCGTGGTAGCCAATGTATTATTAAAAGGCTCAAAAGGTGAAAATGCCGGCTGGATATCTATTACAGCAGGCTGGGCATTTGGCGTAATGACGGGTATCTTTGTGGCTCAGAAGTTCGGCAGTTCTGCCGCACACCTGAACCCGGCAGTTACTGTAGCCATGGCAGTAAGAACCGGCGACTGGTCTAATGTGGTGCCATTTATAACCGCCCAGGTTATTGGTGCTTTTTTAGGGGCGGTGCTGGTTTGGCTGGCCTATCTGCCGCATTGGAGCATAACAGAAGACAAAGGCGCCAAGCTGGGTATTTTTGCTACAGCCCCGGCTATCAGACATACAACAGGCAATATGATGGCCGAAGTAATAGGCACTATTGTGCTGATTATCGCCTCATCATCTTTTTATAGTATGCCAGACTCTGGCTATGGCCCTTTGCTGGTAGGTTTTCTGGTATGGTCAATTGGTTTGTCTCTGGGCGGGCCAACAGGTTATGCCATTAATCCGGCGCGTGATATTGGCCCACGTATTGCACATGCAATTTTGCCGATACCCGGTAAAGGAACAAGCGACTGGGGCTATGCCTGGATTCCGATTCTGGGCCCGGTGATTGGCGGAGTAATTGCCGCGCTCATTCTGAATGCCTTTCATTTGTAAAGGCGCATAAATATTTTTCAGATGTTTGGGGTTTCTGAATAAACTTTTGCGACTAATATTCGTTTATTATAAACAGCTATTGCACAAAAGAATTGGTTTTTATATTTTTAAGAAACCAAAATCATTCTGGAAATGATATTGGATTATCCATTTGCCCCGCAGTCAAGAAATGATTTGAGGGAGCTCAGAGAGCTTGTCAGACACGGAGAAAACAAGCACGTTGAGTTTAAATTGAAGACGAATCATCCTGAGAAGATTATCCGTGAAATAGTTGCTTTCGCCAATTCAGACGGAGGCCAGCTCATTATCGGTGTTGGTGATGACAGAAGCATAAAAGGACTGAAATTTGCCGATGAGGATGAGTTTATTCTACGCAGGGCTATAGAGCGGCATATTTTTCCGGCTATTGAGTATGACGTAAAACGCATTGAATTGGAAGGAGACCGTGATGTGCTGATATTTAACATTCCGAAAAGCCAGGCCAAGCCCCACTATGTAGACCTTGATGGAATAGTGGAAAACAGAAGAGCCTACGTACGTGTAGAAGATCGCTCGGTACAGGCAAGCCGTGAAATGAGAGAAATTCTGAAAGGTGAACGCAAGGCACAGAATATCAGATTTCATTACGGAGACAAAGAGCGGACATTGATGAAGTATCTGGCAGATAACAAACACATTACTGTTGAAACCTACGCAAGTATTGCTAATATACCCCGTAAGATAGCCTCGCGAACACTGGTGGTATTGGTTCTGGCCAATGTCATAAAGGTCCAGCCACATGAGGTGCAGGATTATTTCATGGCAGCTTAAAAACGTATTATTAACCGGCCGGAGGTGTATTCTCCGGCTTTTTTATGTAATTGCCAGGCCGCTTGTTGGCCACAGCCACTGTAAAAACAAAGAAAATAGAATAAAGTGGCAAGATTCTGGTATATTTTTTATAAAAGAATACAACAAGTTCGGAATCAATTTTATAACTTTGCAGTCCGAAAATCGCGGACATTCAAAAATTTTAATAAAATATCAGATTGCCTGATACATGCGCGTTCAGTCAATCAATCATTAGGTTTTAAAAATGGCAAAAAAAGACAAAACAGGAGTTGAGATTCTTGAAAATGCAGACGCTTTAAAGCAAGACTTCGGAAAAGCAGAAGGCTTTTTGAAAAAGAATCAGACATTGCTTGCCTATCTGGGTGGAGGTATTTTGGCTATAGTTTTAGGTGTTGTAGGGTACAATTACTGGTCGAAATCGCAGGATGAAGAAGCACAGGTAGCGATGTTTAATGCTGTTTATGCATTTGAAGCCGATTCTTTAAAACAGGCACTGAACGGTACAGGCGGTAACGAAGGTCTCTTGAGCGTGGCAGAAAACTACGGCTCAACTGACGCCGGTAATCTGGCTCATTATTATGCAGGTGTTGCATTGGTAAAACAAGCCAAATACGATGAGGCTATTGAGCATCTGAAAAAATTCAATTCAGGCGATTTATTAGTTCAGGGCCGTGCCTTTGCCTTGATCGGCGATGTGTATATGGAGAAAAAGAATACCGAAGACGCAATCAGTTACTATAAAAAAGCAGCCGATTACAAGCCTAACAAGTCTTTCACACCGGGATATTTGATGAAACTGGCCGGAGCTTATGAAGTTGCTAAAGATAATAAGTCAGCTATAGATACTTATACGCAGTTAATTGAAAAATTCCCTGAGTCAGTTGAAGTAACTAATGCGAAGAAATATAAGTCCAAACTCGAAGGCGTTGTCGGCGAGTAAAATTTGGTTATTCAGTATAATCAAAGGGATGAGCCGAATCAGGTTTATCCCTTTTTTAATAATTAAAGTATCTGTTTATCAAGTATATTTAACGGTATGTCGTCAGCAAATAAAAATCTTAGCGTTTTCAGCACCACAGGCTTGCCTGATGTGAGCAATAAAAAATTTGCCATTATAGTGGCCGAATGGAACAGTGAAATAACAGAGGCACTTTTTGAAGGCGCATATCAGACATTGCTTGACAACGGCGCAAAGGCAGAGAACATTGTAAGGGCAAATGTACCCGGTAGTTATGAATTGAGCTTTGGCTCGCAGATATTTGCCCAAAAGCCGGAGATAGACGCTGTAATTGCATTAGGGTGCGTAATACAGGGAGAAACCAAGCATAACGATTACATTAACCATGCCGTGGCCGGGGGGCTTACCAATGTGGCCCTGAAATATAACAAGCCGGTTATTTTTGGAGTATTAACGCCAAATAACCAACAGCAGGCGCTTGACCGCGCCGGTGGCATACACGGCAACAAAGGTGACGAGGCAGCTATTACAGCCATAAAGATGTTAGGATTGCAGTAAGGAGATGTCAAAAGTAAAACCAAACATATCGAAAGCAGCATTCTGGGATGTCAATTTTGAAGAGATTGACTTTGATAAACATGTTCGGGATGTTATCAATCGTATTTTGATGAATGGTAAATTGTCGGATTGGGTAGAAATGAATAAATATTATGGTGCTGAAAAGATAAAAAAAGAGTTGGTTGAAATGCGCTATTTATCAGATTTGGCTTTAAACTTTTGTAGTTTTTATTATAAAATTCCCAAAGAGGATTTCAGATGTTACAAACACAAACAGTCTATCCCGAAACTTTGGGAGTTTTAAAGCAATTAATGCAGGACCCACTTCTTAAAGAGTTTTACTTAGTTGGTGGAACCGCTCTCGCCTTGCAAATTGGTCATAGGATTTCGGTAGATATTGACTTGTTTACAAACAATCCGTTTGATTCAATTATCCTTTCTGCCGAACTGAAAGAAAAGTATAATTTTAAGGAGAATCTTAACAGAGGGTATTTTTTACAGGGAGAAATAAAAGACATAAAAGTTGATATTTTGAAGTACCCATATAAACCTATAAAAGACCTTGTAGAATTAGAGGAAATAAGAATGGTTGTTTTACCTGATATTGCAACTATGAAAATGGCAGCTATTACAAATAGAGGTAGAAAACGTGATTTTATAGATTTGTATTTTCTGTTAAAGCTTTATTCCTTAAAACAAATTATAGAATGGTATCAACAGAAATACGATGCGGAGATTTTCATGCTGCTTCAAAGTCTGGTTTATTTTGAAGATGCAAATTATGATATTGATTTGAATATGATTGTGCAGACTAATTGGGAAGAGGTAAAAAAAGTGATAAAGGCTGAAGTTCAAAAGTATTTAAGTTCAATGGAATGAATAGGGTTATTAGTGCCTGATTTTTTATAGAAAAATACTTAATCACAAAATCACAATACAAAAAATGCAAGTTTGGAAATTTGGCGGTACATCCGTAGGGAAACCGGAGCGTATGCACTCTATTCGTACACTGATTACAGAAGACGGTCAGCGTAAGATTGTTGTTTTATCTGCCCTTTCGGGTACAACAAACGCTCTTATCTCCATCGGCGAATCTCTGAAGGCAAATAATGATACCGAAGCCACCGAAAAAATAGATGCCCTTTATGCGCACTATCAGGCTTTTATTAAAGATTTGTATAAAACCGAAGCAGGCTATTATGCAGGTAAGGCAATTGTAGATAAAGAATTTGGCTTTATCCGCTCGCTGGTAAGTATCAAACCTTTTACACTAAAGCAGGAGAAAGAAATAGTGGCCGAAGGTGAGCTGCTAAGTACACAAATGTTTGAGACCTACCTGAAAGAAGAAGGCGTAAGCTCAACTTTGTTACCCGCGCTTGATTTTATGCTGATTGATGCTGACAACGAGCCAGTACTGAGTTTTACGGAAGAGAAGCTGTCGGCCATGCTTGCACAATTACCAGACACAGAAATATTCATTACGCAGGGCTTTATCTGCCGCAACCCTCGTGGCGAAGTAGATAACCTGAAACGCGGAGGCTCTGATTACACAGCTTCGCTGATTGGTGGCGCCATCAGTGCTGAGGAGATACAGATTTGGACAGATATTGACGGCATGCACAATAACGACCCGCGTATCGTAAAAAGGACATTCCCGGTGCGTGAGTTGACATTTGAAGAAGCCGCTGAACTGGCTTATTTCGGAGCAAAAATATTACATCCAAATACCATTACACCTGCAAAAATGAGAGGAGTACCTGTGCGTTTGAAAAACACTATGGAGCCAAACGCCTTTGGCACCGTAATAGCGCATAACACAACCGAGTCTGAAATTAAAGCCATTGCGGCCAAAGACGGCATTACGGCAATATACATTCACTCGACACGTATGTTGAATGCCTACGGATTCTTAACCAAGGTTTTTGAAGTATTTGAGAAGTTTAAAACCCCGGTTGATATGATTACCACTTCCGAAGTATCGGTGGCAGTAACTATAGACAACCCCGAACACCTGGCAGATATAAGCGCAGCCCTTAGCCAGATAGCAGAGCTGGAAGAACACGACCGCAACCAGACGATTATCTGTATCGTGGGCGACTTCAAGGCTGATAAAGCCGGGGTGGCACTTAAAGTAATAGAGGCTATGAAAAACATACCTATCAGAATGATTGCCTACGGAGCCTCCGAACATAACATATCTTTATTGGTTGATACCAAAGACAAAGAAGCAGCGCTCAATGCCCTGAACGAAGGTTTATTTACTTTTGAATAACATTTTGAAAAGCCTTGTGGCTCCATTATCAGGAATACCATGTTACAACTGAATTATATAAAAGAAAACAAGCAGGCTACTATTGACGGGCTGAAGCGTAAATATTTTAAAAACGCTGAAGAAACTATTGATGCCCTGCTGGATATTGACCAGAGGCGACGCGATACTCAGGCCGAGTTAGACGGCACACTGGCCAAATCAAACGCCTTGGCAAAAGAGATTGGCGGCCTGATGAAAGAAGGCAAAAAAGCAGAGGCCGAAGCAGCCAAAGCGCAAACTGCTGAACTGAAGGCGCAATCGAAGGTACTGGAAGAAAGCCTGAAAGGACTGGAGGCCGAGCTTTATGAAGTGCTGGTTACTTTACCCAACCTGCCCCATGCCAGTGTACCTGAAGGACGCACGCCTGAAGAGAACCTGAACATTTTTGAAGCGGGCGTAATACCTGAGTTACCTGAAACGGCGCAACCTCATTGGGAGCTAATCAAGCAATACAACATCATTGATTTTGATTTAGGCAATAAGATTACCGGAGCGGGTTTCCCGGTCTACAAAGGGAAAGGAGCAAGAATACAGCGTGCCATGATAAACTTCTTTTTAGATGAGGCCCTGGCAGCTGGTTATGGAGAAATCCAACCGCCGATTCTGATTAATAAAGATTCAGGTTTTGGTACCGGTCAGCTGCCCGACAAAGAAGGGCAGATGTACCACGCCACTGCCGACGACTTATACCTGATTCCGACAGCCGAGGTGCCTATCACCAATATTTATCGTGATGTAATTTTGTCAGAAAACGAATTACCGATTAAGAATGTAGGTTACACGCCGTGTTTCCGCCGCGAGGCAGGTAGCTGGGGTGCGCACGTTAGGGGCCTGAACCGCCTGCATCAGTTCGATAAGGTGGAAATTGTGCAGATACGCAAGCCGGAAGAATCATATCAGGCTTTAGAAGAAATGGTAGAGCACGTAAAGGGGTTGCTCACTAAACTAGAGCTGCGATACCGTATTCTTCGCCTGTGTGGTGGCGACATGAGCTTTACCTCTGCCTTAACTTTCGACTTTGAGGTATATTCTGCCGCACAAAAAAGATGGTTAGAGTGTAGTTCAGTATCAAACTTTGAAGCCTATCAGGCTAATCGCCTTAAATTACGCTATAAGGTAGACGGTAAAAACCAGTTACTGCATACTTTGAATGGCTCTGCTTTAGCTTTGCCTCGTATATTAGCGGCAATTCTGGAAAACAACCAGACACCGGAGGGCATCAGGATACCAAAAGTATTGGTGCCATACTGTGGGTTTGATAGCATTAACTAAGAGAAATAAATAGTTATAATCAGGAAATGCGAGGTATGTAGCCTCGCATTTTTTATTAATGTTTATCTAATAATTCAGCTTTTAAGGGGTAATTGTATGTAACTACATTAATTGAACTATTCTTTAAACGAGGCAGTTTTATTATTATTAAAATACATTGAATAATATGACAAATAAACCCATTCAGATAGATATAGTGTCAGACGTAGCGTGCCCGTGGTGTTATATTGGTAAAAAACATCTGGAAAAAGCGTTAGAAGGTTTTGAAAATCAGGAGTTTAACATTACCTGGCATCCTTTTCAGCTTGACCCGACAATCCCGGCAGAAGGCCTTGCCCGGGAAGAGTATTTCATTAACAGATTCGGAAGTGCCGAGCGCATTCAGCAAATGCATGAGCGCGTTGAGGGCGTAGGTAAAGAAGCCGGTATTCAGTTCGAATTTGAAAAAATGCCAAAGGTTATCAATACCATACCTTTGCACAAAATATTGCATATTGCTCGTGAGGAAGGAACCCAGAATGAATTGGAGGGGCGTTTATTTAAGGCCTATTTTACTGATGGCGTTGATTTCTCTGAAAAAGAAAATATTCTGGCTTTCATGGAAGATTTCGGCTGGAGCCGTGAAAAAACAGAGAGTGTTCTGGCCGACGACCAGATAGCCTACTGGGTTACACAGGAAATAAAGCATTTCCAGAATTTAGGTGTTTCGGGTGTTCCTTTCTTTATTCTCAACAATAAATATGGGTTAAGCGGGGCTCAGCCAACCTCGGTTTTTAAGGAGGCGCTTGAAAAAGTGGCTGAAGAGCTGAAACCTGTTGAAGTAAGCGGCAATGCCTGCGAAATTGACGGAGACAATTGCTAAGAATTTTTAATAAAAGAGAGCCGTTTGAAAAAAGCGGCTTTCTTTGTTTTGAGTGCAATCGCTCATCTGTTTAGTTGGGATATGAATCAAATGCTTTGCTTTTGTTTGGTGTATTGGTAACTTTACTAAAAATCTACTCTACATTTTATGAACCAAAAACTCAATACAACAGAGATTATTATCCGCAAAAAAGAAAATATCGAAAGTAATATACTGGGAGACGAGCTGGTTATAATGAATGTTGAAACTGGGAAATATATTACACTCAATAACATAGCCACAGTAATATGGGAAAAGTTAGAACAGCCAACTACTGCCGAAAACTTAATTCAGCATCTTATTTCCAGATTTGATGTTAACGAAGACCAATGTGCCAGAGAAACTTATGCGTTCCTTGAAAAACTAAAAGAACAGGGTTTGATAAGTTGAAATCTTACCGCCATCACAAAAAAGCAAACCTGGTGTCATTATGAGTATAATATTTGGCATTATCTGCCATAATGAAGATGCAATTGATTCACAAATGCTTCAGGCCATGTATGAGCCATTGAAGGATTTTCCACAGCAAAAATCTGACAAAATACAGAAGCATGAAGCAGCATTTGGAAGGGTTCTGAGGTATCAGACGCCGGAAGACGTATTTGATTCGATGCCTGTTTATGTTCAGCAATCTGATATACTTTTCACGGCAGAAGGTCGTATAGACAACAGAGAAGAGTTGTCAGCATTGCTCGGCCTGCCAAACCACAATACTGTATCAGACAGCAATTTTATGCTAATGGCGTATCTGAAATATGGCAAAGAAGTACAACAAAAACTGAAGGGCGACTGGAGCCTGGCTGCGTACAATTACCAGATAAAAGAGCTGTTTATAGCCCGCGACACCATGGGTTATACGGCCATTTACTATTATAATACAGGTAAGTATTTTGCTTTTAGTACATCTCTCAAATCTATCTTAGCGCTTCCTTATTTCAATAAGAATTTAAACGAGCCATACTTTGTTTCGTTCTTAAGCCTTTGGAACATCACTGAATTAGTATCCGGCAACCAGACATTTTATAAAAATGTACTCTTTCTAAAAGCCGGATTTACTTTAAGTCTGAAAAACAAGGAAATCAGCACCAAGCAGTACTGGCCGCCAGCCAACATTAATGAAATCCATTATAAAAATAAGCAGGACTACACCGACCAAATGTCGGAACTCATATATAAGTCCGTAAAGGCAAGGCTCAGGAGTCATAAGCCGGTAGCATCTATGCTTAGTGGCGGGCTTGATAGCAGCATGGTCAGCTATATTGCTGCCGACTTGCTAAAACAACAGAACTCATCGCTTACAACCTTCAGCCATGTGCCTTTGTTTAAGAGTGAGCTGGCCAATAACCAGATGGCAAAAAGCAGGGTGCTTGATGAAACACCATTGATTGATGCCGTAGTGAGGGCATCAGGCAATATCAACGCACAATATTTAGATTCCGCCCAGTTTTCTCCCTGGCAAGGAAGTCTTGAAAGTATTGAAGTTCTGGACGGCTTTCTGCATGGAGCCAGCAATGCTTACTGGCTAACCGAAATTTATAAAACCAGCGTACTGCAGGGTTATGGTGTTTTATTGACTGGTGAAGGAGGCAATGGCTCCACCTCGTTTGCGGGTATTGATTATCAACGAACACCTAGTCTGAACAGGTTTTTAAGAAACCCTTATAATTATTTAAGGAGGCAGGTAGCCAAGCCACTGGTTTTAAAGTATTTCAGGTCTATGTCTGGTTTTAATAACCTTTTGGATCAGATAAAAGTGGGGTATTTAAGTACAGATATGCTTACTAAGTACAACATCATGGCTGATATCAGAAAAATAGATGGCGGGTTTCTGAAATACTATCAGCATGTTTTGGATTTAAAACGATACTTTCAAGTCTTGTACCAGATGCGGTCTTTATTGGGCGCAACTTTCGGAAATCATTACGGTATAGAATTAAGAGACCCTACAACTGACATTGATTTAATGAATTTCTTTTTTACTATACCCAATGAAGTGTTTTTCGATGATAACTTTACCAACAGAATGCTGGTAAAGCGTATGATGCAAAACCAAATGCCTGATGAAGTATTATTTGCTAAGAACAAAGGACTACAGAGCTCTGATGTTTTATCCAGAGTAAGAAATTCTAAAGCTGAAATATTGAAAGACCTGCCCCGTTTAAGTGGGTCTGATGTGGCTAACTATTATATAGATATGGCAAAACTTGAGAAAAACCTTGAAAGGTATCTGAACGGAAATAATGAAGCATCGCTTTTAAACATCCAAATAGATTTAAAAACTTTGCAGGCTGCAGATTTTTTAAGTAAGTATTTTTAGGTTATGAAGACACAGCACCTGGCCTAACATATTGAGGCAATATAGCTAGGGCTGTGTCTTAAAACTGATTAAGAAAAAATACCGGCGTCAGAAACACCTGCTGGACCTGCCTGTGTTTTATCTTTAATAGAAAACACTTCCAGCTCAGGGGTATTCCAAGTAGATTTTATTTGTTCAACTTCTTGAGTTTCTTTTGAAGTAACTTGATTGTTCATGTTAGTATTGTTTATTATCCTAAATACATTCAACTGCAAGTTAAGCAATTTTTAAATTCTCACAAGTCATAAGGCAAAACATTAGTAAGCGGCACCATTTATAAGGTAAAAGAGAAAAGAAATTTACTGGTAAAATCTACTGATAACTTTAAACTCACCAGCTTGTTTGCCCCCTGTAACGATTTCATTATTACAAACAACCCACGCGTGTGCCTGAATCAGATTATCTGCTTGTTCTTTTTTGATTCCAAAATAAATAGTGCTTGCATATTTTCTGCGTTTAAGCATCCATTTGGCACATAATGCCTGTTCAAAACACATGGTTCGCCAGAAAGAGTACCTGCAGGCACGGTTAATAGCTACCTGTATATCATACAATTCACGTTTATTTTCAATCACATTTTCATTTGTATCTACCGGCTTGCCCATCAAAGGAATAATTCTCGAAAAAGGCACAAAAAGCAGTATTAACCTTGCCAAAGCAATTGTTACCCAGGCCTCGGCAAAAATAAAGATGTCTTTAACCGGCACTATCTTTACCATATCTTCACCCGTTTCATAGGCGCTCGATACATCTTATCGCCTGGTTTTATACCAAACGCCTCATAAAACTCGTCAATATTAACCAAAGGGCCGTTTACACGAAGAAAACCCGGTGCATGCACATCGGTCATAATCTGGTTTGCCAGCGCTTCATTGCGTGTGTGCCCCATCCAAGCCAGTGCGTATCCCAGAAAGAACCTTTGTAAAGGGGTAAAGCCATTTATTTTCTTGCCAGATTTATACTGTTCTGTTTTCTTAAAGGCTTCAAGCCCTAAAACCACCCCACCCAAATCAGCAATGTTTTCTCCTTGTGTGGCTTCTCCTCTTACGTGCAGAGAGTCAAGCACCACGTAATCATTAAATTGCTCAATAATACCTTTGGCACGCTTGTTATATTCATCACTGTCTTTTTTGGTCCACCAGTCTTTCAGGTTGCCCTTTTCATCAAATTGTCTGCCCTGGTCATCAAACCCGTGTGTAATTTCATGGCCAATGGTAGAGCCGCCTGCATAGGCATAAATAATGGCGTCGTCCAGTTGTTCGTCGTTCAAACCGGCTATAAAGAAAATGGCTGCCGGTAAAACAATCTCGTTGTTTGAGGGGTTGTAATACGCATTATAAGTTTGTGGGGTCATATCCCATTCGGTTTTATCTACTGGCTTGCCTATTTTATTGATACTGTACTGATACCACCATTGGTTAGCCCGGATGATATTCTGAACGTAGGAGTCTCGTTTGATATCAAGCGACGAAAAATCCTTCCATTTGTCAGGATAACTCACCTTTGGCATTACCGTTGATAGTTTAAGTAAAGCCTTGTGCTTGGTGCTGTCAGACATCCAATCCAGTTTTTCAATACGCTCTTTATAAGTGCTGAAGATATTTTTCACCAGTTCCTCATAGCGTTTTTTAGTTTTTTCTGAATAATAATTTTTTACAAAAAGCTGGCCGAGGGCATCTCCTAACAGGTTTTCTTCTGCATCCAGTACTCTTTTCCAGCGCGGTTTCATTTCTTTTACCCCACGCAACACGGTTCTGTAAAAATAGAAGTCTTCTTTTGCAAAAGGGCTGCTTAATTCACTGGCATAGCTGCTGATGAAGTTCCAGGTCAGGTAGGCTTTCCAGGTTTCAACAGGGGTGATTTTCAATAGCTTGTCAACTGCAGTATAGAATTCAGGCTGCGCTACAATTACGCTTTTTACCTGCGGCATTTTCATGTTCACAAACAACTCACGGAATTTCATGGCCGGAGCCAGCTTTTCCAGAGCCACCATATCCATTTTGTTATAGTTTTTGTAAGGGTCTCGCAGGTCTTCTATCTTGCGTGAGTGTCTGGCCAGCTCCTCTTCTAATGCATACACGCTGGCGGCATTACTTGCGGCTTTGGCTTGGTCAGCGCCCAACAATTGAAAAATGCGTTGCAGGTGTGCCTTATACTCTTTCCGTATCTGGGTATTCCGGCTGTCGGTATTAAAATAATAGTCTCTGTCCGGAAGTCGGATACCACCCTGATACAAGTGCAGGGCTTGCTCTTCACTATTTTTCTCGTCCTGAAACACATAATTGCCAAATAATACCCCAACACCATAAGTGTGTTGAACCGCAATTTCTTTCAAAACACCATCCATATCTTTAATTGCGGCAATGCGGTCTAAATCAGGCTTCACAGGGTTTAGGCCTTGTTTTTCTGTGCCGATGCTATCCATACCTGTAAACCAGAAATCGCCGATTTTCTGCTCATTTGAGCCCGCTTTGCCCGGATTTTTCGCCGACTCCTCACTGATATTCTTTAATCTGCTGTAAGTTTCTTCCTGCACCAGGCTGCCGATTCCCCAGCTGCTTTCAGAGGCCGGAATAGGATTATGCTTAATCCAGTTGCCAACGGCATATTTAAAGAAATCATCACCTGGCAATACGGTAGTATCTACAACTTCGGTTAATATATCTCTTCGAGAAGATTCAGAGGATTTTGACTGGCAAGAGGATAAGTAAAAACCAGAAAGTATTAAAACGAATGATAAAAAACACTTGGCCCCGGCTATACCGCTCATAAGATTAAAAAGATTTGGTAATAATTGAATGCTAAATTTGAGAAGATTTTTTGAAATCGTTCGCATTTAAGAGAAAATTATTGAATTAAACAGCAGGCTGGCCGCCTGCTGCCAATAGTGATTGAAGAAGTATTTCTGATTTATTGGTCATCACCGGAATTTAATAACTGGCTTGATTTGTTCTATAAGAACAGAATAGTTTTTTAAAGCCGGAGAGCAGGGTTTGTATGCCTCTGAACCAACAAAAAGGATTTTGCAGATAAGCTATTTTGTCTAATTTTGCATCAAAATTTATGTAAACCAGAAAATTATATATTATGGCACAGTATGATCTTATTGTACTTGGGAGTGGGCCCGGTGGTTACGTAACCGCAATTCGTGCTTCACAATTAGGCATGAAAACTGCCATTGTTGAGAAAGAGAACCTTGGAGGTATTTGCCTTAACTGGGGTTGTATTCCAACAAAGGCATTGTTGAAGTCTGCCCAGGTTTATGAATATATTAAACACGCTAAAGATTATGGTATTGAGGTAGGCGAGGCACATGCCAATTTTGAGGCGGTTATTAAGCGTTCGCGCGGTGTGGCCGACGGCATGAGTAAAGGCGTGCAGTTTCTGATGAAAAAAAACAAGATTGATGTTATCTATGGTTTTGGTAAAGTAAAAGCCGGTAAAAAAGTTGAGGTTACTGATGCGGAAGGTAAAAAATCTGAACTGGAAGGCAAGCATGTAATTATAGCTACCGGCGCCAGAGCCAGACAATTGCCTAATGTGCCCATTGATGGTAAAAAAGTAATAGAATACCGCAAAGCTATGAGCCTCGAAAAACAACCGGAATCACTATTGGTGATTGGTTCGGGAGCGATTGGTGTAGAGTTTGCCTACGTATACGCCAGCATGGGTACCAAGGTAACTATCGTAGAGTTTTTACCAAATATTGTTCCGGTTGAAGACGAAGATATTTCTAAAGAACTGGCAAAAGCCTACAAAAAAGCAGGTATTGAAATTTACACCAACTCTAGCGTTGAGAAAGTAGATACCAGTGGCAATGGTTGTGTAGCAACAGTAAAAACGCCTAACGGAGAAATAAAAATTGAATCAGAACTGGTGCTTTCAGCGGCGGGTATTGTTGCAAATATTGAAAACATTGGCCTGGAAGAAGTAGGAATTGCTACCGACAGAGGCAAGATTACTGTAAATCAGTGGTCAGAAACTAACGTGCCGGGTTACTATGCCATTGGCGACGTAGCTCCGGGGCCTGCACTGGCGCACAAAGCATCAGCAGAGGGCATTATCTGCGTTGAGAAGATTGCAGGGCATCATCCTCAGCCGATTGACTACAAGAATATTCCGGGTTGTACTTACTGTACACCAGAAATCGCCTCAGTGGGTTATACAGAAAAAGCTGCCAAAGAGGCAGGATATGAAATCAAAGTAGGTAAATTCCCGTTCTCGGCCTCTGGTAAGGCAAAAGCTGCCGGTAGCCCGGAAGGCTTTGTAAAAGTGATTTTTGATGCCAAATACGGCGAATGGTTAGGTTGCCACATGATTGGCGCCAACGTAACAGAAATGATTGCCGAAGCCGTTGTTGCCCGTAAACTGGAAACCACCGGTATGGAAATCATCAAGTCGGTTCACCCGCACCCAACCATGTCGGAAGCCATTATGGAAGCAGCGGCAGCGGCTTATGGTGAAGTGATACACTTGTAATAAGATAGATATATCGTAAAAGGGGCAGATGCGGTTAGGTATCTGCCCCTTTTTAGTGGCATCTGCCAGCAATAATGCTACACTGACTACAAATACAAAAGGGGCAAAAATTGCCCCTTTTGTACCACCTTTTTTAACCTAAACACTACCCTAAACTCTTGTTGAGCTTCTTTTAGCTGCTCAGTGAAATCTCGTTAGAAAAACTGCTGAAACTGCATTCTAAGCGTACTTCGTTTTTATCTTTCATGTTTCCTGGCAAATCTGTTTTTTATTGCATCCGTGCAATCAGACAAACATCGCTTCAAAACATATTTTTCTTCTGTTAGTTATTCTATCAAGTAAACCTTATGAGGGTTTTCATGGCTATATGGTTGGCTTACGCAATGTGCGTTCTCTTCATTTTAGAAGAGTAAAGTTTCGTTCGTTTCATAAAATTATTGAATTCATGAGTTTGAGAACCCCTCGTTCTGCCATCCCAGTTTTGTTGATTGATGCTAACAATCTTTAACAAAACCACCGCCATACTGAACATGGTCATTATACCTATTATGAAGATGATGGGTGTCATAATTTCAATAATTTAATGAAACTTACACCAGATAGGTTAAAAATGTTATTCCATTAATTAGTTAATGCAGGTAAGCCGGTTTTTTAGTTGAAAATTGAGGAAAGTGTGGTGTTTTGGGAAATTAAGTGTAGAAAATATGCCCCAATCAATGGAGTTGTGCCACAATGGTGGTATGGTACAAATTATTTATCAATATAAACATATCAATATCAACGTGTAATACTGAAAGTAAAAATCTGACGGAAATCTAGCCACTTTATGACATCAGTGAAAACAAAGCTGAAAAACTATATTTCTTTTGCTAAAGAAGTATTTAATGAATTCAGCTCAGATAATGCCACCAAATTGAGTGCTTCTTTATCTTACTACACCATTTTTTCTCTGGCTCCTATGCTTGTGGTTATTATTTCTGTGGCCGGCATTTTTTATGGTCGTGAAGCCATACAGGGTGAAGTTTACGGACAAATAAACTGGCTTATAGGTAAAGATGCGGCTACGCAGGTGCAGGAGTTAATAAAAAATGCAAGCCTTTCCAGAAAGTCGGGCATGGCGGCAATTATAGGTACAATAACCCTGCTTTTGGGTGCCACTGGGGTTTTTGCTGAAATTCAGGATTCAATCAATTTTATATGGTCGCTTAAGGCTAAGCCAAAATCTGGTATTCTGAAATATTTATTTAACAGGTTATTATCATTTTCATTAATTTTGTCACTTGGTTTTTTGTTAATCGTATCATTGTTGGTTAATACCCTGCTTGATATCTTTAGCCAACGCCTGCAATTGCTATTTGAAGATGTAACTGTCTATTTTTTTTTCGTCATTAATCTGCTGATAGTCTTTTCCGTTATCACCCTTCTGTTTGCCATTATTTTTAAAGTTTTGCCTGATGGGAAAATAGCTTGGAAAGATGCCTTTTTTGGAGCTGGGGTAACTGCTGTATTTTTTATGGTGGGTAAGTTTTTAATTGGTTATTACCTGGGGCAGTCAACTGTTCTTACCACATTCGGTGCGGCTGGTTCTATAGTAATAATCTTGCTTTGGGTCTATTATTCGTCTACTATACTTTTTTTAGGGGCCGAGTTTACCAAAGTTTATACCCGCCATTATGGAACTCCCATACAACCTGACAAAAACGCTGTGCTTTTGGAAAAAAAGGAAATCGAAATTAAATTATCTGGCAATGGAAATTAAAAGGAGTGCAATTAAAAACAATTCAATTCTAATACTTGGTTTTCTGTTTTATCTGGCAATGGTATTTATCAATTTTCTGGCAAATTACCTGCCCATTAACGGCAAAAATACAGGCCAGGTTTCGGCGCAGTATCCAAATTTGTTTGTCCCTGCTCCGTACACATTCTCAATCTGGGGTGTAATTTATCTATCTATTCTTGTTTTTTTGATTTTTCAGCTTACCGGTTCACCCGGTTTAAAACAAAAAAAAGACACCCGTTCTTCAGTACAAAACATTAACGTGGTTTTTATTTTTACCTGTGTTATTAACATGAGCTGGATTGTAGCCTGGCATTATGGCCTTATACTGCTAAGTGTGATCCTCATGCTATTGCTTCTATTGCTGCTTATTGTGTTAAACAGTTATCTGGTAGCCCTTGACCCCTGGCTATCAAAAACTGAGAAGTTTTTTTTGAAGGCTCCGTTTGGTCTTTACCTTGGCTGGATTTGCATAGCCACCATTGCCAATGTTACGGCGCTACTGGTTAGTTATGGGTGGAAAGGCTTCGGTTTAAGTGAAGAGTCGTGGGCGTTTATTATGATAATAGTAGGGGCAATAATAAGTATAGTAGCTATTTTCAGATTTAGTAGTATTTATACTGGGTTGTCGGTCATTTGGGCGCTAGGCGGGATCATCACTCAGCGAAGAAATAACATAATTTATCATAAATACATAGAGCTGTGTGCGTGGATAGGCATAGCTATTGTAGGTATAGCCATTTTTATTGAGCTTACAAACGGCTATTTATGGAAGGCCGGCTCTAATGATGATTAAATAAGCAGGAAATAAAATAACAAAATAGCCATTGGTGAGCCGATGGCTATTTTATTTTAGCAAAAACGTAATAATAAATTCGGTTCCTTTGCCAAGTTCAGAGTTTACCTCTACTGTTGCTTTATGAGACTGGATAATATTTAAGGTGGCCGCAAGGCCCAGACCTATGCCATTATTTTTTGCCGTAAAGTAGGGCTCAAACAAACGGCTCATGTTTTCGGGGCTTATACCTGTGCCATTGTCTTTGATAGAGATATAGCAGAGGTCATTATCTATTGTACTTTTTATAATCAAAACGCCATTGCCTTCTTCCATGGCTTCTACTGCATTGATTATAATGTTAAGAAATGCAATTTTTATCTTATTTCTATCCAGATTCAGCAGCACATCGCTCCCATATTGTTTTTCAAGCGTAATGTTTTTCAAATTGATGCGATCTATGGCCTGCTCTAGTGTCTCGTCCAGAATTTCATGAACAGATATTTTAGAAAACGCCAGCTCAGATGGCTTGGAGTTATTCAGCAGTTCTGTTATGAGGTCGCTGATGCGTTGGCTGTTACGTCTGATAATCCCCAGAAAAAGCTTTGCATCTTCATCATCAAATTCACTTTCAAGTTGCTCAACAGAAAGGTGGATGTTTGTTAACGGATTACGTACTTC
The DNA here is from genome assembly GCF_002855535.1 of Emticicia sp. TH156. NCBI lineage: Bacteria > Pseudomonadati > Bacteroidota > Cytophagia > Cytophagales > Leadbetterellaceae > Emticicia > Emticicia sp. TH156. The sequence goes on along the minus strand of NZ_PKRS01000017.1, from coordinate 25,855 downwards.
ATGTGCCAGAGTGCGTACCAACCGCCCGGTAGCAGCCATTTTTTCGTGCATCATGGCTTCACGTTCGGCTTTTCGCTGTGCGGTTACATCATGAATAATGCTCAGAAAAGATTCTTTGCCTTCGCTGTTCTTTTGTTTTTGGGCATCAATCAGGCATATTTTCTTTTCTCCTTTTTTGGTTATGAAAATGGCCTCAAATTTGTCAAGGTTGCCGTTTTCTTCCAGTTTTTCATTAAACTGCTCCCAAACTTCCGGCTTTTCAAAAATGGTGGCGGTACTCATCTGGCTCAGCTCGTCGGCAGCATAGCCAAGCATTTCAAGCGTGGCCGGGTTATAATAAATAAACCGGCCGCTTTCCGGCTGGGTAACAATTATACCCTGCCTTACATGATTAAAAATGGTTCGATACTGCTGCTCACTTTCGCGCAGTGTTTTTAAGGTATCGGCACGCTCAAGAGAGTATCTGATGCATCGTTCCAGTTTTTCGGGGTCCAGTTCGTTTTTTATCAGATAATCCACCGCACCCAGCTTCATGGCTTCCATATCAATTCTCTGGTCGCCTTTACCGGTAAGTAAGATTATCGGACTCTGACACCCTTCCTGTATGGCTCTCTTCAAGAGGTCCAAACCAGTTTTGGCACCCAACAGGAAGTCGAAAAAACAAATGTCATACGCTGCAGTTATGATTTTTTCAACGGCATTGTCAAAATTTTTTGCCCAATCTATAGTAAACTTTTTGCCTTGTATGTCATTAATGTAGTCGCTTGTCAGGAAGAAATCATCCTCATCATCATCAACGATTAAAACCCTGATTGTGTCGAGTTCTTTCATGCGTTAAGTTTGGGTAATTGAACTATATCAAACCAGTAGTTGCCCAGGTTTTTCATTACTTCTACCAATTCAACAAATGTTACAGGCTTGGTTACAAAACTGTTTACGCCCAGGTCATAGGTTCTCAGAATATCTTCTTCTGCCTTTGAGGTGGTAAGTACAATAACAGGGATGCTCTTCAGGTCATCGTCTGATTTTATTTCTCTTAAACACTCTCTGCCATCTTTTTTAGGCATGTTAAGGTCTAGCAAAATTACACCGGGTCTTGGCGAGCTGTCCGGGTTGCTATATTTACCGTTGCGTCGCAGGTAATCCATTAATTCGGCACCATCCTCTACAAATCTTAACTCATTTAATAAAAAATTCTCTTCCAGAGCCTCTTTTGTCATCGCTCTGTCGTCCGGGTCATCGTCAGCCATCAAAATCATAATACTGCTTTTGTCTTTTTGAAATTGAATCATTATTGTGGTATTTAGAGAGTTAAGGTTTTATAATGGTTATTTAAAACTGTACTCAGGTTAAGAAAATTTATAAATTATAGCTCTTCATTTTGTTATAGAGCGTTTTGCGGTCAATGCTCAATACCTGGGCTGCCTTACTTTTGTTGTAGTTTACTTGTTTAAGTACCTGCAGTATCATTTCATATTCAGCGTCCAGGGCAGCCGATTTCAGATTCGGCTTAACGGGGTCTTCCTGTTTGGGGGCAATCTCTTCTGGCACCACCGTTTGAATAGGGTCTGAGAACAAAAGCCTTGAATAGTTTATAATCTCAAAAGGCAAAGATTTAGACTCTATGTAGTCGCCGTCTGACAACAGCGTGGCTCTTTTTACTACATTGCGCATCTCGCGCAGGTTTCCATACCACGGATAACTCAAAAAAGCGGTTTTTACGTCTTCTTCAAAGCCTTTTACATCTTTGCCGAGTTCTTCATTTGTGTTGTCCAGAAAAAACCGGGCAAACTCCATGATATCAGCCTTGCGGTCTCTCAAAGGCGGAACATCAAGGCTGAATTCATTAAACCGGTGGTATAGGTCTTCTCTGAATTTCCCCTTGCGGCAGGCTTCCATTAATCGTTCGTTCGACGCCACCAATATTCTTACATCTACCGAAATCTCTTTATTACCCCCAATGCGGCGCAATTTACGTTCCTGTACAACCCGTAACAAAGCAACCTGCACATCGTATGGCAGGTTGGCTACTTCGTCAAGAAAAAGCGTACCACCGTTGGCCATTTCAAAATGCCCTATTTTCTGATTCAACGCGCCGGTAAATGAGCCTTTCTCGTGGCCGAACATTTCGCTTGCTGCCAGCTCTTTTGATATCGCTCCGCAGTCCATGGCAACAAAAGGGCCATTGGCTCTTTTACTTCTTTTATGGATTTCCTGTGCTACTGATTCTTTTCCTGAGCCGCTTTCGCCATATATTATAACACTATAATTGGTTGGCGCTACCAGGTCTATTTGTCTGTAAAGGTTTTTTGATTCAGGCCCGCTTCCGAAAATATAGTTGTTATCAGACTTGCTTCTGGAGGTTTTATGTGCCGATTTATTAACGCTCGTATTTGTGTCTTTTTCAATAGCAGACTGCATCTGGCCTGACGGTTTTTCCTGGCCTAAGGCTTTTTTAATTGTCAAAAGAATTTCGTCAGGGAAAAGCGGCTTGGTGATGTAATCAAAAGCACCCATCTTCATTACATCTATCGCAATTTTGATGTCTGAATAGCCTGTAATAATCAGTACCGGCACCTCTGGGAAACGCTCTTTTATTTTACGGAGAATCTGGCCGCCATCTAAGTCGCCCAGCCTAAAATCAGTCATTACCAGGTCTGGTGTAAACTCTTCCAGCAAACTGAGGCCTGTTTGTCCGTTTTGGGCAATAGCCACATCATACCCGTTTTTGCTTAAAAAGCGGCGTAGTAAAAGACAAATATCGGTATCATCATCAATAACAAGGATACGTTGCATATAGTATAATGGTTGAATTTTAAAGATTTTGAAAACTGGAAATTATAAGACACGTCTGAGTTGGGCCGATTGAATACCCAGATGGTCTCGGTACTTTGCTACTGTGCGCCGTGCAATAGGATACCCTTTCTGGGCCAGCATATCGGCCAGCTGAAAATCATTCAGCGGTGCGCTTTTGTCTTCTTCAGATATCAAGCCCGCCAGTGTCTGTTGAATCTCTCGATTCGATACCTCAATTCCGGAATCTGTAAAGATACCTCCCGAAAACAGGTCTTTCAGATGTATGGTTCCAAAGGGTGTCTGTGCGTATTTTCCGCTGGTTACCCTTGATACCGTCGAGATGTCCATTTTTATTATTTCTGCTACATCTTTCAGTGTCATGGGTTTTAATTTCTGCACATTTCCGGTTTTAAAAAACTCTTCCTGAATTTTTATCAGGGTTTTCATTGTTTTCAGCATGGTGGTTTCTCTTTGCTGTATAGCATCAATTAACCAGTTAGCTGCAGAAACCTTTGTGTGGATATAGTTTGCGGCTGCCTTATCGGGCGTGCCTTGTATTAAGTCATTAAAAGAATTATTAACCCGTAACGGCGGTATCTGATTGCTGTTAAGCGACACTTCAATCTTGTTGTCTTCATAAAAAACCAGATAGTCTGGTATAATGTTATCTTTTATCAGAATTGAACTTGTGTTTTCTTCTGAAATAGGCTTTGCGTGCAGAGAAGTAATAAGATTTATAGCATTTTTGAGTTTTTCTGAACATATTTCTCTCGAACGCATAATTTTCTCATAATTACGCACGGCCAGGTCGTCCAGGTTGTTTAGCACAACATCATACGCCAGGTCAACGTCCTGCCCTTCTTCTCTTTTTTTATCAAGTTGTATCAACAGGCACTCCTGCAGATTTGATGTGCCAATTCCGATAGGCTCAAGATTACGTATAATAGCCATTACTTCCTCAACGTCTGGTACGTCTACAAATATATTATTGGTAAACGATACGTCATCGGCCAGTGCTTCAGCATCATATTTCAGAAAGCCGTGTTCATCAAGAGAATCAATTATAAAATCGCCTAATAATTGTTGGCGTTCGTTCAGGGCAAGTACGTGCAGTTGTTCTTTCAGGTCGTCTCGCCACGATGTTTGCTGTATTATTGGCGCCGAGTAGAAGTCGTCATCGCTGCTGTAGTTATTCAGCTGCGTTTTGTAGTTGGGAGTATCATCGTCGTATTCGTCCCAGTCGAGATAATCGGCAGAACTAGCAGAAAGTGCGTCCTTATCGTCACGGTCAAAATCATCTGCGTCTGTATCTTCGCCCACTGTGGCTTCTTCAAGCATGGGGTTTTCTTCCAGTTCTGTTTTAATGTGTTCTTCCAGCTCTATGGTTGAGAGTTGCAAAAAGTTTAATAGTTGTATCTGCGACGGAGAAATTCTTAAAGTTTGTTTCTGGGTCTGGCTGAGATTTAGCATGGCATAAGGTTTTTTATAAGCGTATATATATCAATTTATAGCCCACAAGCATCAGCAAGATAAAAAAACGAAAAAAGTTATTGTAAAATTTTGATTATCAGTAATTTAAAAAATTAGACTTTTTTTAAGAAAATTCCTGTAATGTTTTTTTGTTTTACGGCAAAAGAAAAATATTCCACAATGTGAGTATAATATTCCACATTTTGATTTAAACGCCCTATATTGATACCAACCCTTTGTTATGAAAAAAAGTCTACGGTTAATTCTTTCATCTTTTATTATCTGTGTTATATTGCTGGCTACGCTCAGCTGGCTTTCATATAAAAAAATAAAAGAGTCAACCAACTATGCCATTGCCGTAGAAGACACCCATGAGGTGCTTCGCAAAAGTGAAGAACTCATATCAGTTCTGAAAGACTACGAAACCGGGCAAAGAGGTTATATTCTTACCCATGAGCGCATTTTTCTGGAACCTTATTATAAAGCTGAAAACCAGATAAATGGAATCTATCATACACTAAAAAACGCTGTTAGAAAAAACCCTCAACAATTGCAAAGGGTAGATACTCTGTCGGGTATTATTTCCGAGCGTATACGTCTGCTGAAACTTAATATTTTGCAAGTTGAAAGTAATAAGCCAATTGATAAGTCGACATTTTTACTTGGTAAGCAGGAGATGGATGAAATTAGAGCCATTATAAACAAGTTTCAGGAAACAGAGCGGAATTTGTTGTACAAAAGAAGAGACCAGAAAAGTGTTAACGACCAACAAACCTCATCTATACTGATAATGCTTTCTGTATTTTCATTCTCTCTTCTGATTGTTTGTTTTTTTCTGATTTTTGTAGAATTGCGCCGCAGGCTTAAGTTTCAGCATAAGCTTGAAAACAAGATTGACGAGCTGAACCGCTCTAACGCCGATCTGGAGCAGTTTGCCTATGTGTCGTCTCATGATTTGCAGGAGCCACTCCGAAAGATAAGGTCGTTTAGCGACAGGCTTGTGAGAAAGCATGCCGACGCCCTGAATGAAGATGGTAAAGAAACCCTTGAGAAAATTACTACTGCCGCCGAACGCATGCAGAACCTGATAAACGATTTACTTGATTTCTCAAGGCTGGTTAACCGCAAGGAAGCCAATTTTCAGAATGTTAATCTGCAGGAAACTCTTGATAAGGTTCTTAACGATTTATCTGTAAAAATTGAAGAAAAAAAAGCAGTCATAATTACCAAAAAATTGCCGTATATTTGGGGTGTTTCTTTCCAGATTAATCAGTTGTTTCTCAACCTTATCAGTAATGCGCTTAAATTTACCAGTGAAAACAGATTACCTGTTATTGAGATAGACTACACCATTGCCAAAGGAGCTGAAATACCGGGAATTGAGGACCTGAGAAAAGAATTTGATTACCACAAAATAGTTGTTAAAGATAACGGTATTGGCTTTGAGGCAGAGTATGCCGAAAAGATTTTTGTTATTTTTCAACGCTTACACGGGCGGAATCATTACGAAGGTACCGGTGTTGGTCTGGCTATTTGCAGACGTATTATGAGTAATCATAACGGCTTTATTTTTGCCGAAAGCCAACCCGATGAAGGCGCCACTTTTATTTTATATTTCCCAACAAAATAAATAATAATTCGGATATAGGAATGAGCATATTATCAATCCTCATTGCGGACGACGATGAAGATGACAAATTTTTACTGAAATCTGCATTTGAAGAAAGCGGAATAGAGGCACCATTATCTTTTGTTGATAACGGGCAGGAGTTAGTAGATTTTTTGCATAAGGCCAAGAAGTTGCCAAGCATCATTCTTCTGGATTTGAATATGCCTAAAAAAGATGGAAGAGAGGCGCTAAAAGAGATTAAGGAGAATCCGAAGTTTAGAAGTATTCCTATTTTGATATTAACTACCTCAAACTCACCCGAAGACATCAAAAATTGCTATTTTCTGGGTGCAAACTGTTTTATAACAAAGCCTTCTACATTTGAAGGCCTCATGAAAATGATTGGCGAACTAAACAAGTTCTGGTTTAACATAGCATCAATACCTACAAAGCATTAACAGGTAACCTGCTTTGTGTGGCCGTTGGCGGGGTTGCAGGTTTGTCGGCGGTTTTATCTTTTACCCACATTAATGCTTTTTCAATTAATGATGGTTTGTAATTTTCTATATAAGCGCCGCCGTTAAGCTCTGCCAACTTAGGTTTGGTGTCAGTTGCATTTTTTACCCAGTTCAGGCCTTTGTCCATAATAGCATCTTTATTTTTGAGAATCATGTTGCTTGCATAGTTCTTCAAAAAGAAAGGTACCAGAAGCTTAATGGGCCAGGGCGAGCTCCTTAGAATGCCATGGCGCACAATGGTGTCTACACCCAGCCCAACGCCTACATTCAACAAACCATTATTACGGTTGGTCAGAAAGTCTCCCAGAAAACGCACTGCATGGCGGGCAGGGCTCAGGTCTTCTTTAATAGCATCAAAATTGCTTCTTATTTTTGATTGAGAAAGCTGAATCTCATTTTTTAGCCGTGCTCTTTCGGCTCGCAGGTCATTCAAATTTCTGATGTTAGTCTTCATAGTAGAATTTCTGAATGAAAGAGTTAATGACTGGAATTTTAATCAGGTTGTTGCGTTGCAGATAAATTACAAATCCGGCAACTACATAAACACCGGCTACAATAAATAATCCGAATGCCAGGTTGTTTAAGCGCTGGCCAATTAACCAGGCTACTCCCAGGCTTATAAAAAAAAGTGCAAAAGTTGCTGCCACACCCAGTACAATTGCAGAGGCGGCAGTTGATATGCCTTCGGCAACTTTTTCAACGGTATTCAGAACTCCCAGATTCCATCGGGCTTCCAGATGATTGGATAAATCATCAAAGACATCCTCTGTTTTTTCTTTAATGTCATTGTATATTTCCATGTCATCAGATTGTTTAATTGAAATAGTGAGCCGGGTTTAAACCTGGCTCACTGACTCGACATACGCTATTTTTAAGATCTTAGCCCATTTGAAGCTTCTTTTTTGTAGAGTTATATTGATCTTCGGCGTCAGAGGCCAAATCATCAAACTTTTGCTGCGCTTTACCTTTCAGGTCGTATGCTTTATTGCGTAGCTCATCTTTTGTGTCTTCGTATTGGTTTTTACCACGACGAATCGCATTCAATAATTCGTCGGCTAATTCGTTAGCAGTTTTTCTGACTTTAGAGCGGATTTCCTCACCTTTGTCTGGGGCAAACATCATTCCTATAACTGCACCGGCTGCTGCAGCCGTGATAACTCCCAAAAAGATTTTTGAAGTACTTTTCATAATAGTTAATGTTTAAAAGTTTTTTATTAAGATGCATATACAGGTAAAAATCCTATTCCATTATGCTAAAAGAGCATATTTTGTGCAATAAAATGACGGCGCAAACCATTTTGTAGAACTTTTTGCTCATTATTGGGGTGTAATACTACCCTCCTGCCAAATGAATAAAAATGGGGCTGGCACAGTTTTTTATTCTATAATAGTCAAGAAAGAAGTTAATTATGCAAAGATGAAAAGCGAAGAAGAAAATGGTTTGTCTGCCCTGATAGTAGATGATGAAATAGATACCTGCTTATTGATAAAGATGTATTTGAAAAAGAAAGGAATACAGTCTTTTCATGCGCATACTTTGCAGGATGGGTTTGAAAAAGCCAGTAGCCTGACACCACAACCCAAATGGGTTTTTCTGGATAATAACCTGCCTGATGGGCTGGGGATTGAAAAATTGTCGGAATTCAAGAAGTTACTGCCTGATACCAAAATAGTTATGATAACTGCCATTGGTAAACTTAAAGAAAAAGCGTTAGAAGTGGGGGCTCATAACTTTATTGAAAAACCCCTGTCTTATGCTTCTATTGATAGTTCTTTATAATAAGCAAACAAAAATTTTGATTTACTGAATCCCACAACTTTTATGACCTTTCAGTATATCCGTGTCAGAAAAGCAGTAAATCGAATTGTTTTATAAACAGTTTATTTTAAACCCTTTAACACAAAAAACATGGAAGGACAAGGATTATTGTATGCAATTATTATTGGAGCCATAGCAGGTTGGCTGGCCGGCGAAATCAAAAGAGGTTTCGGTTTTGGCCTTATTGGCAACATCATTGTCGGTATTATAGGCGCACTGGTAGGTGGCTGGCTATTTGCAGCGCTTGGTATCTCGTTGGGTACGGGTGCAATAGCACATATTCTTACAGCTGTTATAGGCGCCTTGGTAGTACTTGGTATTGTGGGGTTGATACGAAGGGCCTAGCCAGCTATTTGTTTAACTCAGAACGGGAAATGCACATTCAACTGCATTTCCCGTTTTTTTTGTCCCCCGGGGGCTTTTTATACTGGCTTTTTTCTAATTAATCCGCATTTAATTGCCATTCGGGTGGGTACCATTACCGGCAGTTTTGTTCATAGGGTAGGGGCTGTTTTAAAAACACCCGGTTAACAACATAAAGAATAGGGGTATTACGTAGCCATAATCTTGCCTGTCGTGTTTAATGTACGCTGTATAAAACTATTGCAGGGATGCGTAAGATTTACAACGGCACAAAGCCACAAACAAAAAAAGCAGCAGATAAAATCCGCTGCTTTTCTAACCATTGCTACTAATCTAAACCACCTATTATTAGTCAATATCTTTCTGAATATCATCTATTTTCTGGTTCAGTTTTTTCTTAAACTCTTTCCAGTCTTGTTTCATATCGCTTCTGATTTCCTTAAGAGAACTATCAAGGTCGTTAAGCTCCTCTTTTAGTTTTTCTCTTCTTTCTTTCCATCTGTCTTTTTCTTTTTCTGAGGCCGATTTAACTTTTGCCTCCGCCTCATCAATCTCTTTTTTTAGTTCTAATCGCTGCTTCTCAATTTTAGCAGCCATTTCATCTTTCTCACGTTTAATGTCTTCAGAAGTCTGATTAACACCGTCTTTAATGTCATCGGCAGTTTTTTCAGCTTCGGCTTCTACTTTGTCCTGGGTATCCTGGGCGGTATCTGCTACTTCTCTTTTTTCATCTCTTGAGCAAGAGGTAAAGCCTATGGTGCCGATAGCAAAAAGGGCACAAGCCAGCATAACTTTTGTTTTCATTGTTCAGTGTGTATAATTTAGATATGTATTTTACTAATAGTATCTGATACGCTGTGGAGGTTAAAAATGGAAACCCACAGTAGCCTGAAACAAATTGCCTTTGGCGGCAAATTTGCTGGCCGTGGCAGCATCTTTATATTTTACATCAATAATGTCGTTTACATTACCTTCGTAGCGAACATCAAAGTTGATTTTTCCGATATCAAAACCTACACCTGCCTGATACCCCAATACCGCTTTCTTGAATACCTCATCGGTACTTTCTCCGCTGGCTTCTTTAATTGCTTCGCCAAGGTTGCCGTCGTTACCGATATTAAAAGAGGCAATAGGGCCTGCATTGATTCTTAGCACATTACCCAGTTTAAAACCGACAAGTAAAGGGAAATCTAGGTTGGTCATTCTGAAATCGACAGTTGTGGTGCTGTTGTTATTGTTGTTGAACATTTCATACTTGCCGCCTTTCTGAGAAATCAGAATCTCCGGTTGTAAAAAGAACGTTTTACCAAATCTTAAAAATACACCACCTGTAAAACCAAAGGCTCTGTTTTCGTTGTTTCTGAAATTAAAAACAGTATTGCCAGATGTAATCGATAAGTCGTTTCCTCTCACTTGCGATAGATTGGTTCCCAGCCTTAAACCCGCCGTGAAACCCTTAGTTTGCGCAAATGCTGATGCACTTATTAAAGAAACAAATGCCAATGCAATAATTTTTTTCATACCGTGCTTAAATTTATTAATTGTTAAATGGTTACTATCCCAGTCAAAATTAATATGCCAAGTTTGTATGTGGCTTATTATGAGTACTTTATGAAAAACGAGCACTTGCATCTGGGGAAAACCCTCTACAATATGAGCAAGCCGGTAAGTGGGTTAAGGCAATTTTTATTTGTTTTTTTTCTGGTTGTTACCTTTTTTCTTGAATAGCGCTTTTACGCCATCTGTGGTTTCACTGATGGTCTCAACAATTTCTTTTTCAATTTTATTGGCTCTGTTGCGCTTCTCTTCCATCCTGGTAGCGCTGCTGGCGGGTTCGCCCATTAAAAAGCCATAAGGTTGTAAATCGGGAACCGAGTCAAAAACAACTTTTATAATGGCAATAATGGGTAGGCACAGGGCCATGCCGGCAATACCCCAAAGGCTGGCGCCCATCAGCAAGCCCAGAATAGCCGCCAGTGGGTTAATGCTGATTTTAGAACCTACAATATTGGGGGTTATAAAGTTGCCTTCAAGCATTTGCACGGCAAAAAAAGAGGCCGCAACACCCACTGCATACATGGGTGAGTCTTTTGTTACCAGTGCAACAACAATAGGAAGAAGTGAGCCAATGAGAATACCGATATAAGGAATAATTAGCAAAATTGCCGCCAGGAAACCAAAGAAGATGGCGCCTTCAATACCCAGCAGAAGCAAGCTGATGGTATTGAGCGTGCCAACAATAATGGTTACAATAATAACACCAGATAAATAACTATGAATGACATCATAAATTTTAACCAGTATCTCGTTTACCCGGTCTTTGTTGGTAGACTTAAACACCTTAAAGAAAAACTCTTTGAAGAAATCGCGGTAAAGCAATAGAAAAAACATATACACCGGCATGATAGACATGTTGCCGATCATGTTTGATGTAGTAGAAAGCGCGGTACCCACCACTGCACCACCCTGATTAATAATCTGGTCGGTATAATTGTTAAGTTGGTCAACCTGGGTTTCCATCGACAAATCAAATTTTTTCGATGTCCAGCTTAGCAGATTCTTATATGCCAGTTCAACTTTTGATATCAACTGTGGAATCATCTTTGAGAAACCGCGTACCTGTGTAGAGGCCAGATACACGATGGCCGCTATAAGCACAACAAATAAAACCAGCGTAATTGTAATGGCAAGCACCCGGTTTACTTTCCGCTTTTCGAGCCAGTCACAGACAGGGAAGAGTAGTATAGACAGAATGATGGATATAATAAATGGCACCAATACGGCTTCCAACACACTTAACCAATACACAATAATGGTAATTGAAAGTAGTGCAAGCGGTAGTTTCAAGTTAAATGGTAAACGTTGTGGAGGCATGAAAACAAAGTTTTATAGTTTACTAAATTAAACAAAAACTTATGCCAACTGGTTTTTGAAGCAGCAAAACAAAAAGCAGGTTTCAAATAAAAGTTTGAAACCTGCTTTTTAGTTAATCGCTTATTATTGTTTGGCTATGTCGCCAGTGCCATTTTTGGCATCTTTTTTAAGGCTTTCGTCCGCTACAATAGCCAGTTCTACCCTGCGGTTTTTATCACGGCCGCTTTCTGTGGTATTATCAACCAAAGGAGTAGATTCCCCATATCCAATTACCGACATCCTGGTGCGTTTCACACCATTGTTACTTAAAAAACCAGCAACTGCATTGGCGCGTTTTTCTGATAACTTCAGGTTGTAGTTTTCAGCACCCACGTTGTCAGTATGGCCGCCAACCAGAATATTGGTATCGCCATACTCCTTCAGTGTTTCCGAAAGTTTAATGAGGTTATCTTTTGAAGCCTGTGTTAATGTGTACGAGTCAAAGCCAAACAATATACCCGACTTCATGGTAAGTTTAATACCCTCGCCTACACGCTCAACTTCAGCTACACCTTCCAGGTCTTTTTTCATTTTAGCAGCCTGTTTGTCCATATAACGGCCAATGAATACCCCGGCAGCACCGCCAACCGCCGAACCAATAATGGCATAAACAGCCGGGTTTTTACTCTTGCTGCCAATAGCCGCACCGGCGGCAGCACCTGTACCTATGCCTATAATAGCGCCTTTTTGTTCGTTTGTTAATTTCTTGAATGAATTACACGAGATAGTAGAACTCAATAGTATGGCTCCACAGAGCGATACTGCAAGGCCTCGCTGAAAAACGGATTTAGTGTGGTTCATGACATTTAGAATTTTATGAATCTTCAATGTCTGTTAAAGAAATGTGCCAGATTTATACGGTGGCAATGCAAAAGGTTGATAGGTAGCGGTTTAAGCGTGAGCTTAATGTGCTTTAAATGTTTATGGGTCGATAATTTCCTGTATTGAACTGTGTAAAATATGCTACAACTAAGGTCTAGGTTATTTTTTAAATTTTTTTTCATACCTTTAAGGCGTAATTTATTGCCTCTGAAATTTAATACTTCACTCCTCGATAGTCTGCTGCCTGATATTGCTTAATACCAATATACCGGCACAATTTAAGACAAGTTCTCACTTGTTCTGATCTTTTCTTTTATCCAAATAAAGACTATCAATCATGTTTTATATTCAATCTGAGCGTTTAAAGCTCATCCCTTTAAATTTACATCATTTAAGTATATATCAGCAATCAGACACACTGGCGCTAGAACTGGGCCTTGCTTCAGTAAGCATTGCTATGGAGCCTTTATTCCTGAACGAGTTTGACGATGCCCTGCAAAACTTCTGGATCCCCTCGGTTGAGAAAAACCCACAGCATTACCAGTGGTTTACCAACTGGCTTATGGTGTTGAAAGAAGAAAATGTGGGAATTGGAGGCATTGGTCTTACCGGATTACCTAATGAAAATCAGGAGTCTGAGGTGGGCTATGGAATAGGCCAACAATACAGAGGGAAAGGCTATGCTACCGAAGCCCTGGTGTGTATCAGCCAATGGGCTTTTATGCATCCCAAGCTGCATACAATTGTAGCACATACGCCTGTCGACTTGCTTCATTCGCAAAGAGTTTTGCAAAAAGCAGGTTTTCAATCGGTTAGGGTAGAGAATGAACTGCTAAGGTGGGAGCTGAAACGAAATACCTGAGCTGGCCTAACTAAAATAAAACCATAGGTTTTTGCCGGCATACCATATCATAACCAGGCAAAGGGCTACTTTCATAACGATTCCCACCAGAAAACCTATAAAAGACCCGATAGCAGCTTTGGTGGCTTGTTCAGAAGTTGAACCCGCAAGGAGTTCGCCAACCAATGCGCCAACAAATGCACCGATAAAGATGCCAAAGGGGCCAAAGAATAAACCAATGAGCATGCCAAGCATACTACCCCAGGACCCATACCTTGAGCCACCGAATTTTTTGGTGCCCCAAACGGGCACGTAGTAGTCGAGCACTGTTACTACAAGCGTAAGCAAGCCCAGGGTCCAGAGCAGGTTTTCGCTGAATTGGGCAAATCTGGTAAAATGCAAAGCAACAATGCCTGCAAAGCTGAGCGGTGGGCCGGGCAATGGTAAAACGGCCCCCGCAAGGCCAATCAGCAGGCAGACAATGGCAACAGTTAATAGTACAATGTCCATGTTTTCAGAGGCTTATGTGAACAAACAAATGTATTGCTTTTTGTGTTGGCCCCCCATTTTTTAATAAGCATTATTAACCATTTATCAAATAAGTAATGAGTCAGATGTCTCAAACAAGGGCAGAAATGCCGCAGGGAGCAAACAAGGTGCTTGACCGCCGTACCGTTGAAAACAGCTTTTCGTCACTGATTCCACTGCTGCAAGAAGGTATGTCAGTGCTGGATGTAGGCTGTGGCTCGGGCAGTATTACTGCCGGTGTAGCCAGGCAGGTAGGGCCAAATGGTAAAGTAGTTGGAATCGATTTCAGCGAACACCTCATTAATATGGCCACAAAAAATTATGCCACTCTGAGCAATCTGTCGTTTGAAGTGGCAGATATAAACACGTACAACCCTGACCACAAATTTGATTTGGTAATAGCGGCCCGAACCTTGCAATGGGTGAGTAACCCGGCAGAGGTAGTTTCAAATATGGTAAATCTATTGAAGCCCGGCGGGCGAATTTCTATACTTGATTATAACCATACCCGAATAGAATGGACACCACAGCCACCGCAGTCAATGCTTGATTTTTATGAGGCATTTCTCAACTGGCGGGCCGATGCCGGTTATGACAACGCCATTGCTGATAATTTACCCGCTATTTACAAAGACCTGGGTCTGGATTCAGTCACAATCGTTGAACAACATGAAATGAGCAGGGTTGGAGAGGCTAGTTTTAAAGGTGATGCAGAAATCTGGTCAGTGGTAGCAGAAACACGTGGGAATCAGGTTGTGAAGGATGGGTTTATTTCAGAAGAGGTTCGGCGGAAAGCAATCCAGGATTATAACACCTGGATTGCTGACAAAGCACAGGCCATGAAATTGTATCTGCTGGCCATTGAGGCTGTTAAGCCTTAGCTAAAACTTTATGCAGGGCTTCTAAAAAGATGTCGGCCTCTTTGGTTGTAAGGGCAAGGCTGGGGAGCAACCGCATGGTGTGTTTCCCGGCTACACCCGTAAATATTTTATGGTCAAAAAGCAGAGAATTCCTGATAGGGTCAACCGGTTGTTCAAACTCAATACCTATCATTAATCCTTTGCCGCGTAGTTCTTTTATTCCCTTAAACTGCTTCAGGTTTTCAAAGAAATAATCGCCCACGGCTGCGGCATTCTGTACCAGTTTTTCTTTTTTTATAACGTCAATTACTGCATTGGCAGCTGTACAGGCCAGATGATTACCTCCAAAGGTTGTACCCAGCATGCCATGCTTGGCCTCAAACCTGGGCGATATAAGAATAGCCCCGATCGGGAAACCGTTACCCATGCCTTTGGCTGTTGATATAATATCAGGTTTCACACCACTGTATTGAAAACTGAAAAACTTACCCGAGCGGCCGTATCCACACTGTACACTGTCGTGTATAAAAATGGCTCCTGTTTTATCACAAGCCGTGCGTATGGCTTTCAGAAACGCATCGCTAGCCACCTGAATACCACCCACACCCTGAATGCCCTCAACAATTACCGCGCAGGTTTCATTGTCAATGGCTTTCTTTACCGCTTCCACATTGTTAAACGGCAATATCTGCACGTGGTCTGCAAAGTTAAGGGGCGCCTTTATTGAAGGATTGTCGGTTACGGCCACAGCGGCAGACGTACGGCCATGAAACCCTTTGGTAAAGGCAATTACTTTTTTACGTCCATTATAAAAAGAAGCCAGCTTCAATGCATTCTCGTTAGCTTCAGCGCCAGAGTTTACCAGAAACAGGTAATAATCTTTCAATCCTGAAATTTTACCAAGTTTATCTGCCAGTTCTTCCTGCGACGGAATTTTAACAGAATTTGAATAAAAACCAATGTTTTTTAATTGTTGTGTAAGCCTTCGGACATAAACAGGGTGCGTGTGGCCTATTGAAATAACGGCATGACCACCATATAAATCTAAATACTCCTGTCCGTTCTTATCCCATAGATAAGAACCCTGAGCCTTTACCGGCTCAATGTCATAAAGGGGATACACATTAAAAAGCGTCATTTGAAATTGGTTTTTTTAAGATAATGCGGCCTTTTTACAGCCTATTTTAAATGAGCTGGCAAAGTTCTCAATTTATTATGAAAAATCAGGGGAAAATCGAAAGATTATGACAGGCAACTACTAAAAATATGCTGTGGATAAGTGTGTTGGTATGTGGATAACTCGCGCCGGTGCGGTTGATGCCCCAGAGTTTTAAGTCGGCAGGAGAACGTAGAAATAAGCTCATCCACCAAAAGAAAAAGCCCGACAAATGAAATGTTCAGGCTTTTTCTCTTATAACTAAATGAAATACGATATAATAACGTGTTACAATTGATTTTATTGTGGTTGAGAATAATTATCAAATAATTTGTCAAAAACTCTATTTTTATATGTAGTTTTAGTAAGTAAAGCCTTCTTTTACCTGGCAGGTACATTACTAAGTTGTATGTTCTATGAGGCAATCAGTTATTTACGAAGTTACCATTCAATACATTGGTACATTGAATGATGTCAGAAAGCGGGAACCATTTACAGTCTATTTCTCTAATCTTAAAAGAGCTATTGAATGTGTGCAGACCAATCTGGCTATAAATGGCTGGGAGCAAAAGAAGGTCAATTACACGGCCGTTTATAGAGCATTGAAATCAAAAAACAAATTTGTGTGTGACTTTGACGCTATGAAAACCAAATTCTTTCAGGTAGTTATTATTCCCAAAACACTTAACCCGAAGCTAACCACCCTGGGGATAGACGAATACCCGACACTTAAAAAGTGATAATTTCTGATTGTGGGCAGTAGGCATCTTACCTAAGAAAATAAATTGTTTAACTTTTTGAAAACAAAATTAAACAAACTAAGTTTATACAATTAACAATGCAATAACCGGTATTTCTGAATGAAAAAAGCTGTAGTAATAGGGGCAGGATTTGCGGGGTTGTCAGCAGCAACCAAACTGGCTGACGAAGGTTACGAAGTGGTAATACTTGAAAAAAACTCAATGGCAGGCGGGCGTGCCCGTATTTTTGAAGAGAAAGGCTTTATGTTCGACATGGGCCCCAGCTGGTATTGGATGCCCGACGTATTTGAACAATATTTTGCTACCTATGGTAAGAAGGTTTCTGATTACTATAATCTGGTAAGGCTTAACCCGTCATACAAAGTGATTTTTGGACCGGAAGACGACATTGACCTACCGGCCAATCTGAACGAACTGAAAACACTTTTTGACACCATAGAACCCGGGAGCAGTAAAAAGCTGGAAGCATTTTTGGAAGAGTCGAAATACAAGTATGAAGTTGGCGTAGGAGAGTTTGTCTGGAAACCCAGCTTGTCGATTACCGAATTTTTTGATTTTCGGCTACTAACCAAAGCCCTGAGCCTTGATTTATTTGCCTCGTTTGGCAAGCATATCCGAAAGTTTTTCAACAGCAAAAAGCTCCTGCAGTTAATGGAGTTTCCGATTCTTTTTCTGGGAGCCACGCCACAAAACACGCCTGCTTTGTATAGTTTAATGAACTATGCAGAAATAGCGCTGGGTACCTGGTATCCGATGGGGGGTATGCACGAAATTGTAAAAGCCATGGTGCAACTGGCTGAAGAAAAAGGTGTGGGTATCCACCTGAACGAAGAGGTAACGCAGATTGTAGTTCAGAATGGTATGGCTCAAAAGGTAATAACCAAAACCGGCCGGTATGATGCAGATGTAGTAATTGGTGGCGCAGACTACCACCATATAGAAACAAACCTGCTGGATAAACCCTACCGGAACTACAGCGATAGCTATTGGCAAAGCCGTACAATGGCTCCTTCTTCGTTGCTCTTTTATCTGGGTGTAGATAGAAAGATTGATAAGCTGATACATCATAATTTATTTTTTGATGAAGACTTTAACCAGCATGCCAGAGAAATATATACTAGTCCGCAATGGCCTTCAAAGCCGTTGTTCTATGTTTCGGCGCCCTCAAAGACTGATGCCTCAGTAGCACCGGAAGGTTCAGAGAATCTGTTCATTCTTATTCCCATCGCCCCAGACCTGGAAGACAATGAAACCGTGCGTGAGAAGTATTACGATATGGTAATGGCACGGCTTGAAAACTACGTGGGGCATAACATAAAAGAACACGTGGTATATAAACGCAGCTTTGCCGTGAGCGATTTTAAAAGCGAATATCACTCGTTCCGCGGAAATGCCTATGGGTTGGCCAATACCCTGCTGCAAACGGCGTTTCTGAAACCGAGTTTAAAAAATAAAAAGGTGAGGAACCTCTACTACACGGGTCAGCTGACAGTTCCCGGGCCGGGTGTTCCTCCATCTTTAATTTCGGGTCAGGTAGTGGCCAATGAGGTATTAAAAGAGTTTGGAAAAGCTCAAAAAGAAGTTTCAATTGCCTAATATAGATTTTACCCAACCTTTTAACAGACCAAAATATGTTTAGTTTGTTTGAAAAAACCACCTTTGCCTGTAGTAAGCTCATAACCAAATACTACAGTACTTCATTTACACTGGGTATACAAACACTTAGCCGTAAATTTCATGACCCTATCTACGGAATTTACGGGTTTGTAAGATATGCTGACGAAATTGTTGATACTTTCCATGATTTCGACAAAAAGACTTTGCTTGACCGATACCGCCACGAAACCTATTTAGCCATAGAAGAAGGCATCAGCCTCAACCCTGTTTTGCATTCTTTTCAAAAAGTAGTAAAGCAATTTAAAATTGAGCAGGAGTTGATAGACGCATTTCTTGACAGCATGGAAATGGACCTTTCTAATACCGCCTACGACAATAAAAATTATAACAAATACATTTATGGTTCGGCCGAGGTAGTGGGCTTGATGTGCCTGCGGGTGTTTTGTGAAGGAGACGAGCCGATGTATGAAAAACTGAAAGACCATGCCCGCAGCCTGGGTGCGGCGTTCCAGAAAGTGAATTTTCTGCGAGATATGCAGAGCGATTTTATGGAAAGAGGGCGGGTGTATTTCCCGAATGTAGATTTCAGCGAATTTGGCGTTTCGGCCAAAACACAAATAGAGCAGGATATCCAGAAAGATTTTGATGATGCCTACATTGGTATAATGGCACTACCATCTGGCGCCAGAAAAGGCGTATACCTGGCCTACTGCTATTATCTGAAACTCTTTGGCCGTATCCGTAGTCTTTCTGCTGCCCGGATTCAACAGGAACGAATACGCGTACCTGGTACAATTAAACTGGCTCTTCTAGCCAAAACCTGGGTGCAGAGCGGCTTTAATGTCATCTGAATTTAACCTCAATACTCTGCTTGCCGGTTAATAAGCCGGCAAGCTTTTTGTTGTCTTATACTTGGGTAATATGTGATTTTTTTTCTACTTTTGCTCACTTATCCTCAAACTAAGCTACTTTTTATGGTATTTTGTGTGAAGGATTGATAATGAGATACTTAATAGAAAAACGCATATACACATGAAGTTTGTTGTTTCCTCATCTGCTCTGCTCAGACACCTTTCTACCATCAATGGTGTCATTGCCAGTAACCCGATAGTTCCTATTCTTGAAAACTTTTTGTTTCAGCTTGACAAGGGCAACTTAATGGTAACGGCTTCAGATATGCAAACGGTTATGATCACCGAATTTGAGGTTGATTCTCGCGATACCGGATCTTTTGCTGTACCCGCCCGCCTTTTGCTTGATACCCTGAGAAGCCTTCCTGAACAGCCGGTTCAGATTAATGTTGACGAAGAGACCTTCGGCACCGAACTCGTAACCGCCAATGGCCGTTATAAGCTAGCCGGTGAAAACCCGATGGATTTTCCTCGTGTGCCACAGGTCAACAGAAATTTCAGTATTGAAATGGACTCAGACATACTGGGTACAGCCATTGCCAATACTATCTTTGCCACCAGCACAGACGACCTCCGCCCTGCCATGACCGGCGTATTCGTTCAGGCTTCAGACAAAGCCACTACCTTTGTAGCGACTGACGGACACCGATTGATACGATACCGACGCACAGATATTACTTCGCCTAACAGTACTTCAATGATTCTGCCGCGCAAGGCGCTTAACCTCCTGAAGTCTTCTTTGCCGGGTGAAGTATTGCCTGTAAAGGCTGAATTCAGTAATTCGAATGCTTTTTTTAGTTTTGGCAATATAAAAATGATTTGCCGCCTGATAGACGAGCGTTTCCCTGATTACGAAAACGTTATCCCTCAGAACAACCCTAATAAATTAAAAATTGAGCGCACCGAATTGTTGAGCACCCTGAAACGTATTTCTATTTACTCAAATAAAACTACGCATCAGATTCGCCTTAAAATATCACAGAACGAGCTGGTTATTTCGGCAGAAGACCTGGATTATTCAAATGAGGCAACTGAAAAGCTGGCTTGTGAATATGACGGCGACGACATTGAGATTGGTTTCAATGCCAAGTTTTTGATAGAAATGCTCAACAATCTGAGCGTTAAGAATATCTCACTTGAAATGTCACAGCCGAATCGTGCCGGTCTGATTATACCTGTAGAAAAAGTTGATAACGAAGATACCTTGATGCTTGTAATGCCGGTAATGTTAAATACATACGCATAAGCCGCTAATTGATATGCAAAAGCCCTATAAGCCAGTAATGGTTTGTAGGGCTTTTACTTTTTTGATTCAGTATTCTAAAACCGTCAGTAATTGTGAACAAGATAAGCAATTTTTTCTCTCGTATCGGTCTCGACTGGTTTTTAGGCGCCATTATTCTGATGGTTGTCCTGGCCTATTATTTCCCTTCTTTTGGCATTATGCAAGAGCCTTTTTCCTTAGAAGAACTAGCCAATTATGGAGTGTCGGGCATTTTCTTCTTTTATGGGCTTAAGCTAAGTATAGATAAACTTAAGAAAGGCCTGGCCAACTGGAAAATGCACCTCGTAATTCAGCTTACTACTTTTGTATTGTTTCCACTCATCGCATTACTGGTAAAGCCCTTATTTAAAGGAGCAGATACAGAAAATCTCTGGCTCGGAATTTTCTACCTCGCGGCTTTGCCATCTACGGTTTCATCATCTGTTGTCATGGTTTCAATGGCCAACGGTAATGTGCCTTCGGCCATTTTTAATGCCAGTATATCAAGTCTGATAGGCTTGTTTATGACGCCGCTATGGGTAGGTATTTTTGTTGCTGCCGATACCGGCGGTTTTGACACCCAAAGCATCGTTATCAAACTTTGCCTGCAGGTATTATTGCCACTGGTAATAGGTCTGCTGCTAAATAAGCGCCTGGGCTGGCTGGCTGATAAACACAAAACCGCTCTGAAGAACTTCGACCAGTCTATCATTCTGGTCATTATTTATACCTCTTTTTGTAAGTCTTTTGCTTTGAATCTGTTCAGGCATTTATCGTTTATTGAGCTCATTCTGTTGATGGCCGGTTTGCTTGGCTTGTTCTTTGCAGTTATTATCATAACCCGCTTTATTGCTAAATTGCTGGGGTTCGATATGGCCGATACCATTACAGTGATGTTCTGTGGCTCAAAGAAATCGTTAGTACACGGCACTGTCATGTCAAAAGTGTTGTTTACCCAAAGCATTATTATTGGTATCATTCTTTTACCGCTCATGGTTTATCATGCTTTGCAGCTGATTGCCGCCAGCATAATGGCTCAAAAGTTTGCGAAAGCACAGCAATAAAAAAAACGCCTGTCATCCGGAAAATGACAGGCGTTTGTATATTAAATCAGGCCTTAAGCTGGCTTGATGTATTTTAAGCAACTGTTGAAGCAATGCTTGCTCCCAGATATTCGCGGTTTAAACGCGCTATGTTTTCAAGCGAAATCTCTTTCGGACACTCAATGGCACAGGCACCGGTATTTGTACATGCTCCAAAACCTTCTGCATCCATTTGCGCTACCATTTTAATAGCTCTTTCTTCACGCTCAGGTTGTCCTTGAGGTAAAAGAGCCAGTTGCGAAACTTTGGCAGATACAAAAAGCATGGCAGACGCATTTTTACAAGCCGCTACGCAAGCGCCGCAACCGATACAAGCTGCAGCAGCAAATGCTTTATCTGCATCTTCTTTCGGAACCGGAATAGCGTTCCCATCCTGCGCGTTACCGGTATTAACAGAAATATATCCGCCAGATGCAACAATACGGTCAAGCGCACCTCTGTCTACAACCAGGTCTTTTATAACCGGAAAAGCCATTGCTCTCCAGGGTTCAACCACAATGGTATCGCCGTCTTTAAAGCTACGCATATGTAACTGGCAAGTGGTAACGCCTTCAAGCGGGCCATGAGGGCGGCCATTGATATACATTGAACACATACCACAGATACCTTCGCGGCAGTCATGGTCAAAGGCAATCGGTTCTTTTCCTTCAGAAACCAGACGTTCGTTCAGTACGTCAAACATTTCAAGAAAAGACATGTCTTCTGATATACCACTCACGGGGTAGGTTTCAAGGCTACCGTTAGTTTTTGAATTTTTTTGTCTCCACACTTTCAGTGTGAGGTTCATATTACCTTCTGACATAAAGTAAATATTTTAAATTCACCCCTGCCGGGGCAAAGGGTTATTTATAACTACGTTGCGCAATTTTAATGTTTTCGTAAACCAGCGGTTCTTTATTCAAGGTCCATTGGCTTTCTCCAGCATATTCCCATGCGGCTACATACATATAGTTTTCATCATCACGAAGCGCCTCACCTTCTTCGGTTTGGTATTCCTCGCGGAAGTGTCCACCGCAAGACTCGTTTCTGTTAAGGGCATCAAGGCACATCAGTTCACCTAATTCTATAAAGTCGGCTACACGTCCGGCTTTATCCAGTTCAGGGTTAAACTCATCAGCGTCACCCATCACGCGTAAATCAGACCAGAATTCTTTTTTCAAAGCTCTTATTTCCTCAATCGCTTCTTTCAGGCCTTGCTCGTTACGTGCCATACCACATTTATCCCACATGATTTTACCCAGGCGTTTATGGAAAGACTCAGGTGATTGTTTACCTTTAATATTCAAAAACTTATTTATTCTTTCTTTTACGGCGTTTTCTGCTTCCACAAAAGCAGGATGGTCTGTCGGAATAGCTTTCGTCCGTATTTCTCCAGAAAGATAGGAGCCAATCGTGTACGGAATCACAAAGTAACCATCAGCCAGACCCTGCATCAGCGCCGAAGCACCCAGGCGGTTAGCACCGTGGTCTGAGAAATTCGCTTCGCCAAGAGCATATAGTCCGGGTACGGTGGTCATCAGGTTATAATCAACCCAAAGGCCGCCCATGGTATAGTGAACAGCCGGATATATACGCATCGGAACCTCGTATGGGTCTTCACCGGTAATCTGTTTGTACATATCAAAAAGGTTACCGTATTTCTCTTTTACTACGGCTTTACCCATCAAGGTAATTTCCTCTTTTGATGCGTGATGCAACCCTCTTTTATTGGCTTCAATTTTACCGTATCGCTCAATAGCCGAGGCATAGTCAAGATAAACAGCCATTTTAGAGGCACCTACACCATAGCCGGCATCGCAACGTTCTTTAGCAGCACGAGAGGCGATGTCGCGCGGTACAAGGTTACCAAAAGCCGGATAACGGCGCTCAAGGTAATAGTCTCTTTCTTCTTCAGGTATATCGTTGGCAGCGCGTTTGTCATCTTTTTGTTTCGGAACCCAGATACGTCCGTCATTTCGCAATGACTCCGACATCAGCGTCAGTTTTGACTGGTGGTCGCCTGATACCGGAATACAAGTAGGGTGAATCTGCGTAAAGCAAGGGTTGCCGAAGTAAGCACCTTTTTTATGGGCTTTCCAGGCTGCCGTAACATTGCTGCCCATAGCATTGGTTGAGAGGTAGAAAACGTTTCCGTATCCACCTGTACATAACAATACGGCATGCCCGAAATGGCGTTCCAACTCACCGGTAACCAGATTCCGGGCAATAATACCACGGGCTTTACCGTCTATCATTACCACGTCAAGCATTTCATGGCGGCTATACATGGTTACTGTACCAATACCTACCTGGCGTTCTAAACCAGAATAAGCTCCCAGCAACAATTGTTGGCCTGTCTGGCCGGCAGCGTAAAATGTACGTTGTACCTGTGTACCACCAAATGAGCGGTTAGAAAGCAACCCACCGTACTCACGGGCAAACGGAACACCCTGCGCCACACATTGGTCAATGATATTACCAGACACCTCAGCCAGACGATGCACGTTAGCTTCTCTGGCGCGGTAATCGCCACCTTTTATGGTATCATAAAACAGACGGTAAACCGAGTCACCGTCATTCTGATAATTCTTTGCTGCATTTATACCACCCTGAGCCGCAATAGAGTGTGCTCTGCGGGGTGAATCCTGAAAACAAAAAGCTTTTACTTTATAACCAAGCTCGGCTAGCGTTGCTGCTGCTGAAGCGCCAGCCAGACCTGTACCCACTACAATTATTTCTATACTGCGTTTATTGGCAGGATTCACCAGCGACACAGTAGAACGATATTTTGTCCATTTTTCCGCTAAAGGAGTTGCGGGAATTTTGGCATCTAATTTATTGGACATATCAGTATATCAATTAGTCTGAGAATCAATTACCCATTAAGTGTTTTACATAAAAGAAAACTGGCATTGCCGCATAACCGATAGGAATAAGGATGGCAAAAATCCAGGTACTGATAAATCTTACCAGTGGCGTGTATTTGGGGTGGTTCCAGCCCAGTGTCTGAAACGCACTCTGAAACCCATGATACAAGTGGTAAGCCAGAGCAATCATACCTACAATATAAAGTATAACAAGCAAAGGATTCTGGAAAGCCACTGAAACTACTTTATAGAGGTCTTTCACAATTACCAGGTGCGTTCCTGTTTCCAGATCACTTATTTCAACCTTTTTAACCTCCTGTGTGTACGTAGAAGGCATTTCACTGGCTGCTACTTCTCCTGTTCTTACGTCTTCAACATATTGTACATAAGGAAGCGGCTCATTGTGATATTTATACCAGAAGTCACCCATGTGAACAACAATATAAACCAATAGAACAGTTCCTAAAATAGCCATGTTGCGGCTGGACCACGACGAAGAATTTCTTACAACAGCGTATCTTACAGGGCGAGCCTTACGGTTCTGATACTCAAGGTACAATCCCCAGAAAGCGTGAAATAAGATGAAAAAATAGTTTAAATAAGAAATAACCTTGATAGGAGGAAACGAGGTCATGAAGACAGCATAAGTATTGAAACTATAACCGCCGTCTTTTTTGAAAAGCTGTAAATTGCCCGAAAGGTGTACTACAAGAAAAGTACAAAGAAAAAGACCGGTCAACGACATCAGAACCTTTTTCCCTATAGAGCTTGATAATGTTTTTGTAAGCCAAGACATACTTTATTCCAGTTTGAAAACTAAAGGTTCAACTATTTTGCTATTAAGTAAAAATACTTAGAAAAGTACAATTACATTTGCGGGTCAAAAGTAAGCCACAAACTATTTAGAATCAATAAAAATAAAGCCCTTTTTTTAAAACAGGCATTTACTGTGGCAAGGGCTGGTTTTTATTCGGAATGATTTCATAATACTAAACCTTTCAGATACAACGAATAAGTTTTTTTTTCGTTTATATTTACGGATAATCCTAAATGCGAGCTCATGAAAGCATTGAAATTCTCTTTTTTTTCTGTTATTTTCAGTTTTTTTGCAATCTCACAGGTACAGGCCACACACTTACGCGCAGGTGAGATAACCGCAAAAAGAATTTCATCAACTACCCTAACTTACAGAATCACTTTAACTACTTATACCGACCAGATAAACGGTGTGCAAGCCAACGATGCCGCCAATACGTCGCAGTTTTCTTTTGGCGTAACCGGGGTACCTCTTTTTGAGGTTAAACGCAGAAAGAAGTTTCTGATTAATTCAGGGACCATGTGCAACGTTTACGACACCACCTATACCTTTCCCGGTCCGGGTCGTTACACCATCTCCTGTGCCATCACCAACCGAAACGCCAACACAGTTAACCTTCAGGGCCCAACCGACCAGATTAGTTTTTTTGTAGAAACCACTATCGTGGTGAACGGGGCACTGGGTCTGAACAATACGCCGGTTCTGCTGAATATTCCGGTAGATACAGCCGGAGTAGGCAGAAGATTCATCCATAACCCGGGTGCATTTGATGCCGACGGCGACAGCCTGGCTTACCGTTTAACGATGCCCAAAAGAGGGAGAACGGATGGGTCGAACGGTG
>NZ_PKRS01000016.1:0-67120 GCF_002855535.1 Emticicia sp. TH156 | reverse complement strand
AAGACTACGATACCTGAAAATAGAAAATCCAATCTTTTACAGACTGGATTTCCTAAGCATCTCATCTTTTTGATGCAATTATCAAGGATGGCCTAAAAAGAAACGAGGCAATCTGAAAAGACTACCTCGTTTTTATTTTGGGTTTATACGCAAACTTTTAGAGTGTACGTTTAACCTCTTTAATTTCGAAACTCTCGATGGTATCTCCTACCTCAATATCATTGAAGCCTTTCACGCTCAAACCACACTCAAAATTGGTTTTCACTTCGTTCACATCATCTTTGAAACGTTTCAACTGCGATATTTCGCCTTCGTGAATAACAATACCCTCGCGGATAACCCGTACTTTATTGTTCCGTTTGATGCTACCATCGGTAACATAACAACCGGCTATAGTACCAACTTTACTAATCTTGAAGGTTTCTCTTACCTCAACGGTACCAACAATGGTTTCTTCTTCTTTAGGAGCAAGCAAGCCTTCCATTGCATCTTTAATTTCGTTGATGGCATCATATATGATAGAATAAAGTCTGATTTCTATTTCCTCCTGATCAGCTATTTTTCTGGCATTATTTGATGGACGCACCTGGAAACCAATGATAATGGCATCGGCAGTAGAAGCAAGGTTTACGTCTGATTCAGAAATCTGACCTACCCCTTTATGAATAATACTTACCTGTACCTCTTCTGTTGATAGTTTCAAAAGTGAGTCTGACAAGGCTTCTACAGAACCATCCACGTCACCTTTTACAATTACGTTCAACTGATGGAATGTACCGATTGCTTTACGACGGCCAATCTCTTCAAGCGTTATGTGTTTTCTTGCTCTCAAACTTTGCTCACGGATAATCTGCTCACGCTTGTTGGCAATTTCGCGTGCCTCACGTTCAGACTCCATCACATTAAACTTATCACCGGCTTGTGGCGCGCCCGGTAAGCCTAAAATCTGCACAGGAGTTGATGGCCCGGCCTCTTTTATCTTAACACCCAGGTCGTCAACCATTGCTCTTACGCGGCCAAAATATTGGCCTGCCAGAATAATGTCACCCACTTTAAGTTTACCGTTCTGTACCAGTATGGTAGCTACATAACCACGGCCTTTATCAAGCGAAGCCTCAATTACTGTACCAATAGCTGATCTTTCCGGATTCGCTTTCAGTTCAAGCAATTCTGCTTCAAGTAATACTTTATCAAGCAGGTCGCTGATACCTGTTCCTTGTTTGGCAGATACCTCCTGCTCTTGATACTTACCACCCCAGCTTTCAACCAGAATATTCTCTTTGGCAAGGTCTTCTCTGATTTTAGCAGGGTTTGCACCAGGCTTGTCAATTTTATTGATAGCAAATACAATAGGTACACCTGCATTTTGTGCGTGGTTAATAGCCTCTCGGGTTTGTGGCATCACGCTGTCGTCAGCGGCTACTACCACAATTACAACGTCGGTTACTTTGGCACCACGGGCACGCATGGCCGTAAAGGCCTCGTGACCCGGCGTATCAAGGAAAGTAATCTTCTTACCTTTGTTCGGGCCGTCTTTCATTTCTACCGAATATGCACCAATGTGCTGGGTAATACCCCCGGCTTCACCGGCTGCCACACGTGCACGACGGATATAGTCAAGTAACGAAGTTTTACCGTGGTCAACATGACCCATAATAGTAACAATCGGCGCTCTCGGGTCTATATCTGCCAGATTTTCATCTTTATCGATTACGTCAGACTGTACCTCTTCTTCGGCAGAAATAAACTGAACGTCAAAGTCAAAATCCAAGGCAAGCATTTGTATAGCCTCTGCATCCAGACGTTGATTAATGGATACAAACATACCCATCTTCATGGCTGCAGAAATAACCTCAGTAACAGACACATCCATCATAGAAGCCAACTCTGACGCCGAAATAAATTCAGTTACTTTCAGGATGTTGCTGTCTTCTTGCTCTTGTGCAATACGTTGCTCTTCCTGTTCAGCACGCATCTTGCGCTTATCCTTACGGTATTTTGCTCCAAAGTCAGGGCCTTTGGTTTGCATCCGAGCCATCGTTTGCTTGATTTGCTCTTTTACCTCGGTTTGAGACACCTCTTCCCTGCGTTCTTTTTTCTTCTTAGGGTCGGTACCTTTTTTGGCTGCAGCAGCGCCAGCAGCAACCGGAGCACCCGGCACTTTAGGTCTGGCAGCAGAATCTGCACTATCAACTTTTTCTGCCCTCTTTACGCGCTTACGCTTACGTTTACGTTTGGCATCGCGGTCTTCAGCCGAACCCGGGGTAGATTTTTTCTCAACAGGTAATTCAATTTTGCCTAAAACTTTTAACCCCTGAAGTTTTTCTCCTCTTGCCTGAATTAACTCTGGCTCAACCTCCTCTTCCTTAGGCGCCGGAGCAGCAGCAGGCTTCTTGTTAAGCGGCTGGCCTTGTTGCGGTCTTTGTTCAGCGGCAGGTCTGTTTTGTTGGTAACCGCCCTGGCCAGACTGCTGAGGTCTTGACCCCCGGTTCTGGTCTCTGTTACCCTGGCCTTGTCGGTCCTGACCGGGTCTGTCCTGACCGGGTCGTTCCTGACCGGGTCTATCCTGACCGGGTCTGTTTTGGTTCCAGTTTCCTGGTCTGTCCTGACCAGAACGTTCCTGAGCAGGTCGTTCCTGACCGTGTCTATCCAGACCGGGTCTATCCTGATTAGAACGCCCATGAGTGTTATCTCTATCCTGAGGATTATTACGGCCTTGAGGATATTCTCTTTTGGGCTGATTATCTTTGTTCTGCACATCTTGCGGTGCAGGAGTTGGTTCTTTAGCTACTTCGGCCGGTCTGGCCTCTGCTTTTGGCAGTTCAACAACCTTCGGCGATTCTTCCTTCGCTTCCGGCGCCTGCACGGGTTTATCATCTACTTTTGGTGGTGCAGCAACAGGCTTTTCGGCAACCTCTTTAAACTCTGCAACAGGCACTACCTCTGCTTTGGGTTTTTCTTCGGCAGCAGGTTCAGTCTTTTGAGGTTCTGGTGTTACTGGTGCAGATGGTTTTCTGTCCAGGTCAATTTTCCCTAAAACTACCGGCCCCTGCAGTTTTTGTTCTGCACGAATCGTTTCCACCTCTTTAACAGGAACAGGTTCAGGGCTTTTATCTGCTTTTTTCTCGTCACCTTTTGGTTGGTCTCTAAAATAAAGAATATCCGTATTACCTGATGCAGGTTTAGAATCCTCCACAGGTTTTGCAGCCACACTTTCTTCAAGCAAAGAGGAATTACTGAATTCTTTCGACAAGATATTCAATTGCTCGTAGTTAAGTTTGGCGTTAGGATTGTTATCAATACGATGCCCCTTATTAGCCAGTTTCTCTACGATGGTGGCAATACCAACGTTAAGTTTTTTGGCCGCAAGGCTTATTCGCATTTCTTTTTGTTCTATCATAAATTAAATTTAAAATCTGTTGAGTTATTTTGAGTTGCCGGATTTATCTAAGAAAGAATTTTAAAGACCTATACCAATCAGATAACACCATTTAATGGTCTGCTGTTCCTTAGTCTTATTCAAATTCTCTACTCAAAATTTCAAATACTTCGGCAATTGTTTCTTCTTCAAGCTCGGTACGACGGGCGATATCCTCTTTTGAAAGCGCCAGAACTGATTTCGCTGTGTCGAGACCAATCTTACGGAACTCATCAAGAATCCACTCCTCAATTTCGTCAGAGAACTCAGACAGGTCAACGTCTTCTTCCTCTTCCTCTCCTTCAAGGTCACGGAATACATCAAGCTCCATATTCACAAGTTTACCTGCCAGTTTAATATTCATACCACCTTTACCGATGGCTAAGGAAACCTGGTCTGGTTTCAGATAAACAGCAACTCTTTTCTTTTCATTATCTACCTGAATACTGCTGATTTTAGCCGGGCTAAGCGCTCTTGAAATCAAAAGATTCAGATTGTCAGTCCATTGAATAACATCAATATTCTCATTTTCGAGTTCACGCACAATTGTGTGGATACGAGAACCCTTCATACCTACACAGGCACCTACGGGGTCAATGCGGTCATCATAAGATTCCACAGCCACTTTAGCTCTTTCACCCGGCTCGCGAACAATTTTGCGTACTGATATAAGGCCATCAAGAATTTCAGGAATCTCCTGCTCAAATAAACGCTCAAGGAAAACCGGAGACGTTCGCGACAAAGTAATGCGGGGCGTTCCGTTATTCATTTCTACTTTATGAACAACTGCCTTAATACTGGTTCCTTTTCTTGGGCGGTCTTTCGGAATCTGCTCCGATTTCGGCAATACCAGTTCATTACTTTCAGCATCTAAACAAACAAGTTCTTTGCCAAGAATCTGATAAACTTCAACTATTATCAGCTCACCAACCAAATCTTTATATTTGGCATAAAGCATTTCTTTCTCAAGGTCCTTAATTTTCTGAATTAATGTCTGGCGTGCAGTTTGTACAACGCGACGCCCGAAATCTTCCAGTTTTACTTCATCAGCTACTTCTTCACCAATTTCAAAGTCGGGCTGAATCTTGCGGGCTTCAGACAACATAATTTTGTCAGGGTCCCAGATATCTTCAGAGTTGTCATCCACAATTTCACGTGTCCGCCACATTTCAAGGTCGCCGCTGTCGGCATTGATGATAACATCAAAATTATGGTCAGTACCGAATTTTTTACGAATCATTGTCCGGAACACATCCTCCAGAACTTTAATCATGGTTGGACGGTCAATGTTTTTTTCACGGGCAAATTCTGAAAACGATGCAATTAACTCTCCGCTGTGCATATTCTGTTCATGAGTTAGCGATTTTGTTGATTTAGTGAATGATTCGCTTCATTCATCAAAACTCATTAAATCAAATTTCTTAATTTTTTATTTTTATTTAAAGGAAATAACTACTTGTGCTTCTTTGATATTATCTAATGAAATAATTACTGGTTCTACAGGTTCATTTTTAGCTTTGCCTGTACGCTTTTTATCTTCAATGATGGTAATCTCCCGGTTAGCAAGACCCTCCAGTTTACCTTTCATTTCTTTTCCGTCATTTAGAACAACTTTTAATGTGCGGCCTACGTTTTTAAGGTACATCCTTTCACTTTTTAAGGGGAAATCAATGCCCGGCGACGACACCTCAAGGGTATATTTATCTGGCATAATTTCGTCCAGGTCTTTGCCCAGTTTACGGCTTATTTCACTGCATTGGTCAATCATAATTCCCTCATCAGAATCTAGCAAAACTGTCACTTTACTATTGATTCTGGACATAGAAACCTTGATATCTACCACAAAAAACTTATCGTTTTCTAGTAACGGTTGCAGAAGCTCCTCTATTTTCTGTTTGTAATCTGTGCTCATTTATTCAATTCTTCGCCCTTCTTCAGCCAAAATAGTTCTTACTTGTAACCAACGAAAAAAGGAGGGCTTCGCTCCTCCTTTTTCACAATTCTAACGCAAAGATAAAGAAATATTTCGTTTTTTGCAAATTTGGTTCTTAAATATGGCCTGTATATTCTCAAAATATTACTTTTTATAGTAATATGCTTGCGGCCATTATGAATAACTATACTAATTATTTATTTTTTTATTTCTTTGCACCCATTTACTGATAGTTTAACTACACCTGTAATCGCTTGAAAAATCTTTTATTTCATGAAAAAATTATTCCTGCTTTTCTTAATTCTTTGCACAATAGCCTGCAAAGACCATCCTGATACTGATAATTCGGCTCAAAGACTAAATCTACTTGCCGAAAAGTACATAAGGCTCGGCCTTACAATCGGACAATACGATGCCGACTTTGTTGACGCCTATTACGGACCAGATTCGCTCAAACCTACCGGGCTACCCAAAGCTAATTTTCCGAAAGACAGCCTCTTGCGTCAGGTAAATGGTCTTATCGGGCAATTAATTGAGTTCAATTCAACGGTAACAAATGACACCCTGGCCAAACGGGCCAAATGGATGAACAGCCAACTGATAGCATTTGGAAGAAGAATTAACATTTACTCGGGGAAATACCAGAGCTTTGATCAGGAATCGAAAGATTTGTTTGGGGTGGTTGCGCCTTCGTATCCTGAAAGCCATTACCAGCAGTTATTGGCCAGGCTAGACAGTCTTTTACCGGGGTCTGGCAGTGTTACGAGCCGCTTTGAAAAACTTGCCAGCCAGTTTGTTATTCCGAAAGCAAAAGTAGATACTGTGTTTAAAACTGCCATTGCCGAGGCACGCAAACGCACCCTGGCGCATTATGAGCTACCTGCCAATGAGCATTTCACGATTGAATACGTAACCGGAAAACCGTGGTCTGGCTATAACTGGTATCAGGGCAATTACCAGAGCAAAATTCAGATAAGTATAGATATGCCTATTTTTATAGAACGCGCCATAGACCTAGCCTGCCATGAGGGGTATCCGGGGCACCACGTATATAATATGCTGCTTGAAAAGAGCTTGTATAAAAATAAACATCAGGTAGAAATTGCTTTGTATCCGTTGTTTAGCCCGCAATCGTTAATTGCTGAAGGCAGCGCCTATTATGGTATAGAGGTGGCTTTTCCGGGTAGCGAAAAAAATAAGTTTCTGAAAGAAGTACTATTACCGCTGGCTGGTCTTAAAACTGAAAATACCGATTTGTATATGGAGGCGCTGGCGCTTAAATCGCGGTTGGCCTATGCACGTAATGAAGTAGCACGTGGTATAGTTGACGGTACTTTTAACCTGGCAGAGCAAACCAAATGGCTGAAAACGTACGGATTAAGAGAAGAAAACTTGTCTAAAAAAGATGTAGCCTTTATTAATAAGTATAGAAGTTACGTAATTAACTATAACTATGGGCAAGATATTGTTAAAACCTATATTGAATCTAAAGGCGGCACGGCCGATAACCCGGCTAAACGTTGGGAAGTGTTCAGATGGTTATTGAGTAATCAGGTTAGACCTGCAGATTTAATTGATACAAAAAAATGAGGCTGAAATTCAACAGCCTCATTTTATTTATCTAATCGTCAATTATCTATTCGGTTTATAAATCTTGTCTTCATTTGTATAACCGGCCTTTTTCAGATACCAGTCAGGATAATTACCGCCTGCGCTTTCTGACCAGGTTGAGAAGAAATTGTAGGCATCTGTAATAGGCTTGGTTTCGAATGGATATCTGAATTCAGAGTAGATATTCAACGCCCAAGGCATACCATTGGCAGTTTTATAATATTTGCCTGCACTTGTCGACGATTTGTCATTACCCGTACCCAGCAATGCCGGATTTGCCTTGCTTGTAGGCGCCTGATTAATCAGGTGAATTTCTTTTCCTCTTTCTGATGTTTTGAAAATAAAGGCATTATAAGGTGCCGAGCCTAGTGTACTTTTTTCGACCGGCGCATTAAAAACTATATTCATTCTTAAAGTATCGGTAGGCTCTATGTAAGCGCTTCCGGGAAGCGTATTGGCAAAGCCACTGGCAGACTTCATTTGTTTAAATGAATTATCAAATGCTATTACCGTTGCTAAAGACTGGCCGGCTTCTAGGCCATTTGCGGCAAGAGAGATTACCCCATCTTTAAGCGAATGACCCGTTACAGACTTAACCGCAGACGGCGCAATAGGCATCTGGAATCCCCAGCCGCAGGCAAATGTTGCCCCTATGGCTTTTACATAAGCTTTAAGGCCCATTTCAACCACCTGATTTCTGCCATTTAATACCTCTTTGAATTGATAGTTAACCACAAGGTCGTTCATGTCATAATCGCCCTTGTAAGGCCATAAATCTTCATAAGCCAGCGTACTATAGGTATTTTTGGTTGGCGTATAATTGTTAATTGCTTTGGTTGCATCTTCCGGATACTCGTCGTCATAATCATTAACGCCGTCTCCGTCTTTATCTGAAACATTATCAACAAGCGGGATACCGTTGGCATCAAATGCTTTAACCGGATTCGACATCGCATAGAAAATAGCATCGTTGAAGTCTTCATCACTGTTTTGTTCACGGTTTCTATCTTCAAAAGAAAGAATAAAACGATTGGTGGCAGGGTCGTTCAAGACAATAAAGTGGCGTCTTTTTAATGGGTCAGATTCAACATTAAAATCATCATGGCCATAAATTGCATTCAAACCCTTACCTACAGTTTTAGTGTTGGCGTCAAAAGCATTGGCCAAAAGCACAAAACCAATGGCAGTACCACCTGGGAATCTGCCGATTTTTACCCTGTCGCCCAAAGCAAGTCCACCGCCGCTTCCGGCATACGAAACATTCGGAAAAATGATATTAATCTTGCTGATATCTTTAATTTTTGTTGGCGGGTTATTAGGGTCAAAAGTATAATAACCCAGTGCATTCAGGTAACTTGCACCTTCGTGTACAAAAGTAATCCAGACATCTGCCAGTTCTTTTACATACAAGTAGTTTCTGTTACTTACTACCAGGTTTTCAGGATGCTTGGCCGCATAAGATTTACTTTCTGGCAAGGTCTGATTGACAGTTTTAAGAAACTCAGAAGTTACAATGTCTTTTTGAGGGTCAAGGTAGTTAGGTACACCAACGTTGTTCCAGGTACCCAGGTAGTCGTAGGGCGGGTAATCCTGTGCGCTTACTCTGGCGCCAAAAAAAGGCACCTGATTGGTTTGGTCAATACTACCGTAAGTTTTAGGGTTTTTACCACCAAATGTAACATTAACCGTATTATTCTTAACTTCAGTAACAATTTCAGAAGGCAAACCGATGAAACTCAATTGCAATGAAACCTTTTTAACATAAGTTGGTATTTTCTGGGTCATGGTCAGTAACCCGTTAGTACCAGTAATACCTTTGAAAAGAAGTTCGTTTTCAGGAGAACTGTAAACTGATACAACTATTCCTCTGATTGGGCCGTCGTTGTTATCAAAAGTACCAATCTCAAACTTAACATCTGCTGTGGTGTTAAATTCAAAACCTGCAGGGATATTCAGTTTATCAATGGCGGCTGTTGAATTATCGGCAGCTGTGGTAGGAGTTGGGGTATCCTCTCCGAACTTAGGCATACAGGAACTCAGTAACACTGAGATAACGATGGTCAGGAAACTAAGGCTTCTTTTCATTGCTTTAACAATTAATGATATTTGTGTCTCGGTAGTTTATTGCATACTGGTTGACACAAATTTTCATCATCAATTGAAAGCTCCGGAAGGTTTTTCGATAATTGGAAGAAAAAAAGGGTATAACGACTATTTTCAACCGACGAAAAAATGCCAGAAAACGCGTTTTCTGGCAAAAAAAACACTCCCGAAACAATAAATAAGACAATAAAAGAAAGCAATTATACAATTAAAATTATTTAACGGTACCAAAACAAGCCTTGATTTTATTTTACGGTCAATTCAAATATCAAACCTTATACCCTGTGCCAAGGGTAAAAGAGTACCATAATTGATAGTGTTTGTTTGCCTGCGCATATAGTTTTTCCAGGCATCAGAGCCACTCTCCCGGCCACCTCCGGTTTCTTTTTCGCCACCAAAAGCCCCGCCAATCTCGGCACCGGAAGTACCAATATTTACGTTGGCGATTCCGCAGTCTGACCCATTGGCAGATAAAAAGCGCTCAGCCTCTCTCACATTTAATGTGAAAATTGCAGAAGAAAGACCCTGAGGTACGGCGTTCTGGATCTCAATTGCCTGTTCAATGGTTCTGTATTTCATTACATATAAAATAGGAGCAAACGTTTCGTGGCATACCATAGTCGTTTGCTCTTCAACCTCAATAATAACGGGCTTCACATAACAGCCAGACTCATAGCCTGCCCCTGTTAAAATCCCGCTGTCGGTAAGTAATTTGCCACCCTCTTCAAGCGCGGTTTCTATGGCAGACAAATAGTTTTTTACCGCACCTGTGTCAATTAAAGGGCCAACGTGATTTTTGATGTCGAGCGGATTACCTATCCGAAGTTGTGAATAGGCCTTTACAAGACTATTTTTTACTTCTTCGTAAACACTTTCGTGCAAAATCAGTCGTCTGGTGGTAGTGCATCTTTGGCCTGCTGTGCCAACAGCGCCAAAAACAACTGCCGGAATAACCAGTTTCAAATCGGCATTTTCGGTTACTATTATGGCGTTATTGCCACCTAGTTCTAACAAACTCCTGCCCAGTCGATTGGCCACTGCGCTACCCACTGCCTTGCCCATCAGGGTAGACCCTGTGGCTGACACCAACGGAATCCGGGTATCGGAAGACAGCCACTCTCCTACTTTTCTATCACCTATCATAAGGCACGAAACACCCTCAGGAATATCATTATTCTTCAATACATCACGAATGATATTCTGACAGGCAATGGCCGAAAGCGGTGTTTTTTCAGAGGGTTTCCATACGCATACGTCGCCGCAAACCCATGCCAGCATTGCATTCCATGACCATACCGCTACCGGAAAATTAAAGGCCGAAATAATACCAACCACCCCCAGCGGATGCCATTGCTCATACATGCGGTGTTGCAGGCGTTCAGAATGCATACTTAGCCCATACAATTGTCTGGATAACCCTACTGCAAAATCACAGATATCTATCATTTCCTGCACTTCTCCCCAGCCTTCCTGCAAACTTTTGCCCATTTCATAGCTTACCAGCCTGCCCAGATTATCTTTATTTGCACGCAGTGCATCTCCCATCTGTCTTACTATTTCTCCTCTTTTCGGAGCCGGGACATTCCGCCAGATACTGAAGGCTTCTCCTGCCTTTATCATTACTTTTTCGTAATCGGCATGTGTTGCCTGACGAACCTTACCTATTAGGGCACCTTCAACTGGTGAGAACGAGCTGAGAACCTTTCCGGCTCCGGCCCACGATGCAACACCGGTGCTTACGCCTTCATTTATAGATTTTATACCCAGTGCTTTTAAGACTTTTTTCATTTCAGGTTTTGTTTGTTGAGTTAGCCGGCAAATATACAAATTGCTTATTTTAATAATATTGGCCAGCAATTAATATTTGAAACGCTTTTTAAATTAAAATCTTTTGCAAGTGTAAAAAAACAGCCTCACCCGTTTTAACGGAGTGAGGCTGAACAAAATTCAAATATCAATCAAATAAGTGGTTACTGAATCTTTGCAGCTTCTTTGTCACTTACGGCAGCAATTAAATCTGCTACCAGGCCTGTCCAGCCACATTGGTGGGCGGCTCCCAGACCAGCTCCGGTATCGCCATTAAAATATTCATAAAACAAGTATAAATCTTTAAAATGAACATCGTCGTCAAATTTACTATGTCCATTCATAGCCGGGCGCTTGTTATCTTTTCCGGCCATAAAAATATTAATGAGGCGTTGAGCTACCATCATGGTAGCTTCTTTGATTGACATAATATTGCCCGAATTGGTTGGGTACTCTATCTCAAAATCATCTCCATAATATTCATAAAATTTAAGCATTGAATCAATAATCAGGAAATTGATTGGAAACCAGATAGGCCCACGCCAGTTAGAATTTCCACCCATAATACTCAAATCAGATTCTGCCGGTGTGTATTGCACACTCAGAATCTCGCCATGCATATTAAATTTATATGGGTTTTCGTGATGCGATTTAGATAATGACCTTAAGCCGTAGTCAGACAGAAACTCGGCTTCGTCGAACATCCGTTTTACTACCATTTTCATGCGGTGCCCGCGCAACAAGGCAAGTAAATGGGTTGCACCCTTGCCTGGTTCATGCCATCTCGAAATCAAAGAAGCCAGGTCTGGACGGTTATTTAAAACCCACTCTACCCTACGTTTAAAGTCTGGCAGCTTGTCTAGCATATCTTCATCTAAAACCTCTACTGCACACAATGGAATTAGCCCAACGTAAGAACGGATTTTCATAAATATCGTTTCGCCATTCGGGGCATGCAGTTTGTCATAATAAAACTGGTCGCTTTCATCCCATAGCCCCAGGTCATTACCTTTTATGGGTCTGTTAATGGCTCCGGCTATGTGCAGAAAATGCTCAAAGAATTTAGAGGCCATATCCTGATAAACAGGCCGTTCAAGGGCAATTTCACAAGCAATTCGTAGCATATTCAGGGTGTACATGGCCATCCAGCCGGTGGCATCGGCCTGCTCCAGCTTTACCCCTGGTATCTGAGTGTTGCGGTCAAATACCCCAATGTTATCCAGCCCAAGAAAACCACCACCAAAAATATTGTTACCCTCTTCGTCTTTCTGGTTTACCCACCATGTAAAGTTCATTAACAGTTTATGAAAGACTTTCTCAAGAAACAAAATATCGCCTTTGCCGTTATTTTTTTTGTCAATTTCATAAACTTTCCAGGTTGCCCACGCGTGCACCGGAGGGTTTACGTCAGAGAAGTTCCACTCATAGGCAGGTAGCTGCCCGTTAGGGTGCATGTAGTATTCGCGCAGGATAACCGCCAGCTGCCTTTTGGCAAAGTCGGGGTCTATTCGGGCTAATGTAAGGGTATGAAAGGCCAGGTCCCAGGCCGCAAACCACGGATACTCCCATTTATCAGGCATTGACAATATATTTGCCATATATGCGTGTTTCCAGGTATGATTACGCTGGTATGCCCTGCCTTTAAACTCAAACGGCATTTTAGGGTCGCCGTTGGTCCACTCGTTTATATTATAGTAATAAAACTGCTTGTTCCACATCATACCGGCAAATGCCTGCCGCTGTATTCGGCGCAGTTCTTCTGAATTTACGTTTTTCTGTACCTCAGCATAAAAATCTTCCGCATCCTGGATTCTTTCCTCAAAAATATCATCAAAATCCTGAAACGGTTTATTCAGCTTGTTCTGGCTGAACCTTAGCCTGACCGTAAATGAGTCGCCCCCTTCAATGGTACGCGTATATCTGGCAGCTGCCTTAGAACCTATCTTGTTCGGATTAACATACTTATCTTTTCCGGTAATCACATAATTGCTGATTCCGTCTTTTACGTACATGGTATTGTTGGGCTTTCCGAAAACACGTTCCATATTGGTTTCGTTTTCGCAGAAAAGCAGCTCGTCGGCTTCGTCCAGATATAATTTGTATTTGCCTACCATGTGGTGATTGGCCTCTATCTGAGAATTGGCAATTCCGGTAAGCATCGGCTTTTGCTTAAAATTCTCGTATCCCCACGACCACGTATTTCTGAACCATATAGTTGGCAGAATAGTTAACCTGGCAGCCTTTGCCCCACGATTATGGGCAGTTAATTTAATTAGCACATCGGTTTCATCTGCTTTGGCGTATTCAATAAAAATATCAAAGTACTCGTCGTTGTCAAAAATCCCGGTTTCTAAAATCTCAAACTCAGGGTCTTTTCTGGACCTCCGCTGGTTTTCTTCAATAATGCGTTTATACGGAAACTCATTATGAGGATACTTGTAGAGCATCTTCATATATGAGTGCGTGGGGGTGCTGTCCAGGTAATAATAGAGTTCTTTGACATCCTCTCCGTGATTACCCTCTGAACCTGCAAGCCCGTATAATCTTTCTTTTACAATTTTATCCTGATGATTCCAGAACGAAAAGGCGATACACATAAACTGCTTGTTATCTGATATGCCACCGATGCCATCTTCGCCCCAACGATAGGCCCACGAGCGAGCCATATCATGAGAAACGTAGTCCCAGGTACTGCCATAAACACTGTAATCTTCTCGCACTGTTCCCCATTGTCTTTCCGACAGGTAGGGACCCCATCGCTTCCATCCTTTGTTATCTTTTCTTAGGTTAAGTCTTATCTTCTCCGCCAGTTCAGTCATGATAGGTTTGTTTAGGTGGTATTTGCAAAAATAGAAAAAAATGCAAAAGATGAAATGTATGGTATTTAATGAATTGTAAAAATTAAAAAACTTGTTGCTTTAATACAAAGGAGATTTCGGCAGAATCCAGAATTTTTAAATTAACATTCGCTGCTCATCATTAGCAGCACAAATGTACTTTAAACAATTGGTTATCAGGCGGCATTAGTGAAAACGGTCTTTTCTTACTTCAAGCGTTTTCATGATTTCAGCCTCCTGCTCAAGAAACCTTACCCACCTTTCTCTGACCTGCTCTTTTGGCATGTATTCCTCTGCCAGTTCTATAAAGTTTCTGTAATGCCCTGCTTCAGATATCATCAGTTCATGATAAAACTTCCTGAGGCTTTCGTCAGCAATGTTTTCTGAAAGCAACTTGAAACGTTCTGCACTACGCGCCTCAATTAAAGCACATATCAATAGCTGCTCCATTAGCCTGATGCCGTTGTCAGAAGTTTTAGTGATACAGGCCTGAAGTTTCTCTACATATTCATCTTTCCTTTTATGAGACAGTTTAATGCCCCTTTTGCGCATTTCTTTTAGTACTCTTTGAAAATGCCCCCATTCTTCTGCAACTACAGGCGTAAGGGTTTCAACCAGTTTTTCTTTTTCCGGATACCTTACAATGAGCGATATACAAGAAGAAGCCGCCTTTTGCTCGCAAAAAGCATGGTCTATCAGAATATCGGCCAGGTTCATTTCTGCAATATCAACCCAACGTGGGTCAGTAGGTAATTTTAGGCCTAAAGTAGTTAGAGATTGCATTTATTAACTTTTGTTAAAATTAAGCGTGCTTATGCTTAACCCGGCTCTTATGTTTGCCTTGGTTCATTGGGTTTCTGGCAAATCAGTATTATTTTTTGGTGCTTAAAATTTTCAGTTGCAAACAAATAAGTGTCGCCACCGTCTCTTAAGCCAAGTTTCTTTTTTACTTCTTCTGCCTTTAGAGGAAAATTTCTTGTACTTACATTTGCCTGGTTGCTATTCAGATGTGCGAGCACCTCACTTTTATCGAATCGGCAAACCGACTGGCAGGCAAAAACTCTACCAGGAAAATCCTTTATAAGTGTTTCAGATGTATACAGATGGCTGTTGCCAGAGAGTTTATTCAGTCCGTACTTTTGAGCTATGCTTTTAAATGCTCCGGCTTTAAGTACTGCAGCATTGGGTTCATATATATAGCCCAAAGGCAAACTAAACTGCACCTCAGCTATTTGCTCTGTCTCATAATTAAAGCTAAAGGTTTGCCAGTGATTATTGGTTAAATTGGCAGCTGTAATTTTAGCATGGCCGTTGGGTTTATGGCACAAAAAAAGTAGCTCTTTTACTTCATTGTCTACTGCTACAATGTGCACCTCAGCCACCGTTTCCAGCTGAGACATGGCCAGCTTTATATCCAGCATGGGCGAATATTTTATTAAATAGCTGGATAATTCATGCTTTATCTGTAATAAATCTGGCTCACAATCTTCAATTTTAAAAACTTTGTTTTTTGAAGCGTCTCTTCTGGCTGGGTCTATATAAAAGTGCGTATCGGCAGCCAGACTTGCAGCAGACAAAAACTGAACCGCGTCTGCATTAACCACTTTTATGTTATTAAGCCCCAACGTTTTAAAATTGCTGGCTGCTATTTCGGTAAGGCTTTTGTTTCTTTCAACGTAAATGACCGACTGATGATTGCTGGCAAACGCTGCGCTGTCTACTCCCATTCCGCCTGTCAGGTCAATTAAATTCGGGTATCCGGCATTAAAAAAAAGTCGGGCCTTGTATTCTGCAGTAGCCTCAGACGAAGACTGCTCTACAGAAAGAGGTGCAGGGTAAATGATATCCGGATTGGCATACCAACCCGGCAGTTTAAATTTTGCTTTTTGCCTGGCTACCCACTGGTCGGCTACCAGCTGCAAAAAGTCAGTCTTCAGTTTATCCGGATTTTTCAGAACATACGCCTGAATATCTGCAATTTGCAACTGCCATGCTTTATCTCTTGCGAGCCTGAGTGTTTCAATGTTCATCTACTTAGCTTTTTCGTCCTGCTACCACAATTTAGCAGTAAAATTAAAAGAATTAGACAGCCCCGACAAATGAAACTTGCGGTTTAGCAGTTGCCCGCCCAATAAAAACTTTATTGCCTGGCACTCATTACAAAACCTAAAAAATGGTTAAATTGCACGTAGAGTATCAGTAAACTTATACTTTATTTACTTATGAAAAACTTTTACTTAGCCTTAGCATTAAAATTAGCTACTGTTTGTCTGTTAAAGGCTCAAACCATTGACACCGTGAAGCAGGCTTATCTTGCTGAGATAAAAACGATAGGAAAACAATTCAGTAGTAGTTTTTACCGCAACTACAAGACCATTTACAGCAGACCTGAAAAGGAGTTTATTCAATTGATAGATTCTTCCAGAACAATTTTCAATCATGCGCTTCAACAATATAAAGGCAAACTTGATGCTAAGTTTTACCAAAACCAAAAGGCAGAAATAAAATATTATTTTGACAGACTCTTGATTGAATATCCTTTAACACATGAGATTTATGCTGATGCCTCTCCAGCCAATCGCTCAAAAATCCCAATTTTGTTAAAGGCCAATGAGGCAGACTTCAATAAACCGGAATTATTAACAAACACCGACTTCACTAGCTACTTTAAGGCATTTATAGCCCTGAAAACGAGTCTGGAGCTGCGCAAAGGGAATTATAAAAACCAGGACAACCAGCATTTTATGGTTTCCTGGAAAACCATTCAATCGTATATTAACAACAAAAAATGTCTGGAATACTGGCAGTTTGATTACCTGTATAACCAAATTGATAACAACGGAACCAAGCAAATAGACAAGTATTATAAAAAGTTTGTAAGCGCAACATCAGATACATTATTGGTAAATAAGGTTAAACGCCTGTACGATGAAGACCTGGCAGCCTTGAAAAACCACATTATAAAACCCTATAAAAAAACCGGGCCTTTTAGTTTGGATATTCATGTTTTTGTGCCTGATACACTTCAATACACCGGGGCAAGGCCTACTATTGTTTTTTTTCATGGAGGAAGCTGGAGTGAAGGAAAACCTGACTGGTTTTTCAGTACCTGCCAAAGCTATGCAGGCAAAGGATGGGTAGCCTGTGCCGTTGAATACAGAACTTATGGCAGGCATGGCACCTTACCCTTTGAAGCTGTAAAAGACGCCCGCTCGGCCATAAGATGGGTAAGAAAAAATGCCGGAACCTACCATATTGATACATCCAGAGTTGTTGCTACCGGAAACTCGGCTGGCGGGCATCTGGCCCTTTCAACTGCATTGGCAAATAACTGGAACGAAAAAACGGATAATCTGTCCGTTAGCCCGGTACCTAATGCACTGGTTATTAATGCCGGCGTATATGACCTGACAGACGACATAACAGCGTGGCTAAGAAAAGACTTACCAGATAAAAACCAGGCCAGAAGCATATCTCCTAATTTTCTGGTAAATAAAACCTTACCGCCCGCACTCCTGTTTCATGGTACAAATGATATGAATGTTCCTTTTGAAACCGCAAGAAAATTTGCAAAAGATATGATTGCAGCCGGAAATACAGAAATCGATTTTCAACCGCTTGAAGGCGGAGGACATTTTATATGGTTTGACAGAAGGTTTGCTGATCAAATGCAAAAGAAAAGAAACGAATTTTATAAAAAGTATGGATTTGAGAACTGATGAGTATGCAACCGGGTTTGGTAAACCGCTTTCAACAATCAAAAAACACTAATGAAAGAGGAAATTTTAAACTTAAATTCTTTAACGAAAGACAAACTCAAAATTAAATTCTTATAAAATGTCCACAACTCAGTTTTTTTTATGGTTCAAGACCTGAACTCATGAACGAATTTAAATATTTTTTCGTTAATTTGTCAACTCAAAGGGATTCCATTCTCATTTCTATGACCAAAAGATTTGCAGTTTTCATTCTGTTTCTGATTATCGAATGTTCGACCTTCAGCGAATACGTCAAAGATTTTTTTGGCGAGGTAATCTCTTGCAGCCTTGATATCTGTGAAGGAGACGGCAACGAATGTGAAAATGAGAATCAGGAGAACAAAAATGAGCCGAACAAATACCTAATATCATTCTTCGAGCTCAATTTTACTTTTGATGTTTTTCAGACTGAAAAAAGTACCTACTTAGATACGAAATCCTCCGAGCGGTTTCCTTACAGATTCATACAATCTCCCCCTCCAAAGGCGTAATTACTTACCAATTGGCTTCGCCTCTTATCATTCTGGTGCAAAGTAAAATCCGTTTTTATTTGTCTTAGTGTCATTTATAGGCATTAAGCAAGCTGTCAGGATTTTCTGCAGGCTTTTCTGGCTATACTCTAAACCCTGGTTTAGGTTATTGCGCGAGAACCACTTGAAGAGCAATCTGAACAATCATCTATCCAAAACAATGAAATCAAGTATAAATTTTTCAAATCTTAAAAGCGATTTTCCGGCGGGTCTTGTCGTTTTTCTTGTGGCTCTCCCGTTGTGCCTGGGCGCTGCTCTTGCATCA
Source organism: Emticicia sp. TH156 (assembly GCF_002855535.1). Lineage (NCBI taxonomy): Bacteria > Pseudomonadati > Bacteroidota > Cytophagia > Cytophagales > Leadbetterellaceae > Emticicia > Emticicia sp. TH156. The sequence goes on along the minus strand of NZ_PKRS01000016.1, from coordinate 48,859 downwards.
GGCGCACCACTCATTTCGGGTATAATTGCAGGTGTTGTAGGTGGCATTGTTATAGGCCTGGTTAGTGGGTCTCAGCTGGGCGTTAGCGGCCCGGCAGCAGGGCTAACAGTAATTGTATTGAATGCCATTACTGAAATTGGCGCATTTGATTCTTTTTTACTGACAGTTGTGCTGGCCGGGGTAATACAGATTATTCTCGGTGCCCTCAAAGCAGGTGTAATCGGTTATTACTTTCCGTCATCTGTTATTAAAGGAATGCTCACAGCCATCGGAATAATAATTATTCTGAAGCAGATTCCGCATGTGGCCGGAATAGACAAAGATTATGAAGGAGACGAAGCCTTTGCCCAGAAAGACGGTGAAAACACCTTTTCTGAATTATTGAATATCACTGAATTTTTTAACGAAGGTGCACTGGTAATTGGGGTAATATCTATTCTTGTATTGATACTCTGGGACCAGAACTTTATTAAAAAAAATAAACTTTTGGGCATTATACCCGGGCCTTTGATTGCTGTTTTACTGGGTATTTTGCTGAACAGCGGCCTGGGAATATTACCTGCCAATTTTCATTTACAGAGTAATCATCTGGTATCTTTACCTGTAGCAGGTTCAATTTCTGAGTTTTCGGGCCTTTTAGCCTTTCCCAATTTCGCTGCTATATCAAATCCTCTCATCTGGAAAACAGCTTTTGTTATTGCAATTGTTGCCAGCCTTGAAACACTTTTATCTGTAGAAGCAACCGACAAACTTGACCCTCAAAGCAGAATTACCCCTACCAACCGCGAACTAGTTGCGCAGGGTACGGGCAATATCGTATCGGGGTTATTGGGTGGTATTCCTGTTACACAGGTTATTGTGCGCAGTTCTGCCAATATTCTTGCCGGTGGTAAATCGCAGATGTCAACTGTTATCCACGGACTCATTCTTTTAATTTGTACACTGAGTATCCCTTCCATGCTTAACCTTATTCCGTTAGCTTCTTTGGCTGCAGTATTAATTATGGTTGGGTACAAACTTGCCAAACCAAGTGTCTTTAAAACTATGTTTAAAGAAGGGCCAGACCAGTTTATACCATTTGTGGTTACCGTGGCGGCTGTTGTTTTTACTGACCTGCTTACAGGTATAGGTGTTGGCACACTGGTAGCTATGATATACATATTATATACCAACTACAAAGGTTCTATGTCGGTAGTAAGAGACAAGAATAATGTTTTGATTCAGTTTAATAAAGACATATTTTATTTTAACAAGTCGGAGCTGATGCAGAACCTGGCTGCCCTTAATTCTGGCGATATTGTGCTGATAGACGGTACCAGAACTACATTTATTGACCATGACATTTTCCTGACACTTGAAGAATTTCAGGCAGAAGCCAAATCAAGACATATTAATATTGAATTTAAGAATATCAAAAGAAGAAAATTAAACTACAGGAAAAGTGATGGAATCGTATCAAAAACTCTTATTAGCCAATAAAGCTTGGGCTTCTGAGAAACTTCAGCTAGACCCTACCTATTTCAAGAACCTGGCAGCTGACCAAAAGCCGGAGTTTTTGTGGATTGGTTGCTCCGACAGCCGTGTACCAGCCGATCAGGTGTCTGGCACGCAACCCGGAGAAATTTTTGTTCACCGGAATGTGGCCAATCTGGTAATACATACTGACATGAGTATGCTGAGCGTTTTGCAATATGCTGTTGAGGTGCTTAAGGTTAAGCATATTCTGGTTGTAGGGCATTATCAGTGCGGAGGTGTAAAGGCTTCAATGACCAATAACGACTACGGATTAATCAATAACTGGTTGAGAAATATTAAAGATGTTTATACTAAATATCAGGACGAATTACAGAGCATTGATGACGATCAGGAAAGATTTGACCGCCTGGTGGAAGTAAACGTAATTGAACAGGTAAAAAACGTTGCCAAAACAACCATTGTGCAGAATGCTTGGTCTAACAGTGAGTACCCGATGATACATGGCTGGGTGGTAGACCTGAAAACAGGTTTGATTAAACCTATTATTGAGATTGAATCGAAAGACCATGATGCATTGGAAGATGTCTACAACTTTGATTTTAACAAGAAAAAGAAGAAAGCGGTAGAAGAGGTAGACATTTAAAGAGACAGTTTGCGTTTGTTTTTAAAGGCGTCTGTCAGCAAATTGTATTTGCTATGACGGGCGTCTTTTTTTATTTCTAATTGTTTGAAAATCAGATTAAAAGCTGATTAAATTAACGATTACGATTGGACATTCGGGCTAACAGAATAGGACAAATCCAAGATTAAGATCCGTTTTGTAAAAACACCTCTTGTGTCATTTTAGCTATTTCTTACATTTGCAACAGTAGTTTCTTATTCAGGAGGCAAATTGTTCAAATTGTAATGTTTAAAAGATTTTTCAATACCCAATCTTTCCGGATTCCGGCCATTCAATGGTTGGTATTGATATCTTTGTTTTACACCAACACAATTGCTGCACCTCAACCGGCCTCTACACCGGCAGATACTCCTGCCAACCTGCATCAGTCGGCCTTGTTTCATCCTTTTACATTATCTACTTTTTTTCACCATGAGCTTCCTGGTGAAGTAATTATGGCCGAAGAAGTAATGCCAGATGATGACGTTCTGGAAAATTTTTATCAGCATCATCCGGTTTTATTGTTTCAGTCATTTTATTCACGACAGATAATTGCCAAAGCGCATAGCCATTCAACGGCTAGCAATCGACATTTGTATCTCCTTTATTGTTCCTGGAGACATTTTATTTCCCTTTAATCATCTTCATTTATATGCCTTGCTCTTATCAGTCGGTCAATTCTGGACCGAATGCAAGTGGGCATAAATAGTTTTCGTCCGGTAAAGCATTACCTCAAACCCGGCCCGGTTTAATACAGCATTATTTACCTGTTTACTGCCCTTGTACCTGAAGAGGAGAAAGGGGCTAAGGGTTTCCTTTAATGAGAAAGGGCAGTTAAGGTAAATCACCGCCGACAAGTCAAAAAATCAATAAATTATAGTGAAATATGCGGAATCTGAATTTCGATGAGCATCATGTTTTACATGAATTAAAGCATTACTTACCTTCACAAACACCCCTGAAAGACTTTATCCATCACAACTCATTGCATGCCTTTCAGAGTCAGAAATTTTATGATGCTATTTATAAGGCATCCGAAATATTTGGAATTGAAGTGGCATTCCCTGTTAATGATTACAGAGCTTTGTACAAAAACGGCCGCATCAGGGCTGACGTACTCACTAAAATTATTAAAGACCGCAAAGGGGAGAAAGATTTTGAACACTGGAAAAAACTTGTCCTTGAAAAAGACTTTCAACAGTCTTTTAATCCTCGGGTAGGCCGATTAAGAGCTTACTGGAAATCTGTTTATAAAATAGACCTGGATAACCTGGTACAACCTATTTTATTCAGGATTCTCGGTAGCTACCTGGATCAGGGCATTGCCTTATGGCACTTTCCGTTTGAAGACAAAGGCCTGCTGTTTGCCATCAGACAACTAGAAAAAGGTAGTTACAGCAGTTTCTTTAAAAACAAAAGAGCCAGAAACCTATTGCTTGACGAGACCATAACAATAAGCAGTTTATTGGATATACTGGTTGGTGATGAAGCTTATTTTGAACAATACGTTTTTGACCAGCAATGGAGCCACAGAGGATGGAGCGGACTGGTGGCTTCAATAGAAGATAATCCTGATACCGTTTTGTATCATAAAAAAATATCGCTTAAAGACCTGATAATCCTTGATTTGCTACTTGAGATTGACGCACTTGATTCTGCATTGGGCGAGCATTGGAACGCACTGACAAACCATGTAAGCGCACCACCTTTAGACCTCTTTGCCAAAGTAGAAGCAGGCGAGCAGCAGGAAGTTTTAAAAATATGGCAGGATGCTTTTGAATGGAGCTATTATGACCAGGTATTTTCGGCGGTAAAATATGCAAAGCTGAATTATGCTGATAAAGATGAGGTAACCCAGAAAAGTTTTCAGGCAATATTCTGTATCGACGAGCGTGAAGACTCACTTCGCCGGCACCTTGAAAGTGTCGATACAAATTCAGAAACGCTCGGATGCCCCGGTTTTTTTGGGGTTGAGTTTTATTTTCAGCCGCAGAATGGTAAGTTCTATGAAAAACTATGCCCTGCCCCTGTAACACCGAAGTATCTGGTGAAAGAATATGATGTAAAAGAAAAGAAAAAACACGAGCTGCTATATACCAAGCAATCTCACAATTTTGTTCAGGGCTTTTTTATTTCTCTTTCATTGGGCTTAATGGCCGCCTGGAAATTACTGCAAGGCTTGTTTGTACCCAAATCAAGCCCCGCGTTTGCCAGTGCGTTCAGACACATGAATATTGACGGCCAACTGCATTTTGAGAACAAAAGCCCCGACGACATAGAAAACGGCCTGCAGGTTGGTTTTACCGTTGAAGAAATGGCGGTAAGAGTAGAAGGCCTTCTGAGAGGTATAGGTATGGTAAAAGATTTTGCACCATTAATTTATGTAGTGGGGCATGGCGCCAGCAGTGCCAATAATCCACACCATGGTGCTTATGACTGCGGCGCATGTAGTGGCAGACCTGGCTCGGTTAATGCCAGGGTATTTGCTGCAATGGCCAATCACCCCAAAGTAAGAGCCATACTTGATGCAGGCGGGCTTCATATACCAGAGCAAACCCAGTTTATTGGCGCCCTGCACGATACATCAAGCGATGAAATTGCTTTCTATGATGAACTTCAGATATCTGCCCAAAACCGGAAGGCACATAAGGCGAATAAAGAGGCTTTTGAAAACGCACTGGACCTCAACGCTAAAGAACGCTCAAGAAGGTTTGTATCTATAGACACAAAACAAGACATCAAAAAAGTACGTGAGGCCATCAGGAGACGGTCTGTTTCATTTTTTGAGCCGCGGCCAGAATTGGGCCACAGCACCAATGCTTTGTGCTTTGTTGGGCATCGCAGTCTTACAAAAAATATTTTTCTTGACCGCCGGGCATTCATGAACTCTTATGATTACCGGACAGACCTTGACGGAAAACGCCTATTGGGTGTTATGCGGCCATTGCCGCCCGTTTGCGGAGGTATTAATCTGGAGTACTTCTTCTCAAGAATGGATAACGCCAAAATGGGTGCCGGTACCAAGCTGTCTCATAATATTGTAGGCCTGGTAGGTGTTGTAAGTAGCTGCGATGGAGATTTACGCCCGGGCTTACCCCAACAGATGATTGAAGTGCATGACCCAGTAAGACTAGTAATTATGGTAGAACATTACCCTGAAGTAATTCTGAATACCATCAGGTCTGAAGCTGCACTGTATGAATGGTTTGCCAATGAATGGGTGCATCTGGTATCTATTCATCCAGACACCAACGAGTTCTATTTCTTCAGAAATGAAAAATTTGAGCCTTTCGAGCCACTTTCTGATAAAGTAAATAAGTTGGATGACATACACGCGTTTCTGGAGTCGGCCACTAAAATGCAGGTAAGCCATATTACCAATGCTACCAAAGAAAACCTACCTGTTCATGTAATAGAAAGATAATTATGAATAACCAATTGCTGATATATTTTATTCTGGTTCCGCTTACAGGGTTTATCCTGAGTACGTTTTTTCCAAACAGGCAGGAGAAAATCATCTTCGGAGTAACTATCACCACCATTGTTGGGCATCTCGTTCTGGGTAGTGTCTTTACCATTGTTTGGCTGATGAACGGAGCCCCGGGTATATTTTATAAAGGTATTGACCTTTATGCAACCCATGAGTCTCATTTTTCAATCAATTTTTACTTCGATAAAATAACCGTAGTTTACGGTATGGTTACCAGTGCCATCACTTTTCTGGTAAGCGTTTTCAGCAGATACTACATGCACCGTGAGAGAGGCTTCAAACGCTTTTTTAATACCATTCTGTTTTTTTATCTGGGTATCAATTTCATTATTTTTTCAGGCAATTTCGAAACCATGTTTATTGGTTGGGAAATCATAGGTATTGCCTCGTTTTTGTTGATATCTTATTACCGCGACCGCTACCTGCCTGTTAAAAATGCGCTAAAGGTAGTATCTTTTTATCGCCTTGCAGATATTTTCCTTTTGTTGGGTATCTGGTTTTGTCATCATGTGTTTGAGAGAAGCATAACCTTTCAGGAGCTTTATTCGCTTGAAAGCCGGCATATTGAGATTCTCCATGACAAATCTTTTCAACTGATTATCCCGCTTGTATTTCTGGTGGTAGCACTGGTAAAATCGGCTCAGTTTCCGTTTTCTTCATGGTTACCGCGTGCCATGGAAGGCCCAACCACATCAAGCGCTATTTTTTATGGCTCGCTTTCAGTTCACATCGGCGTTTTTCTGATGCTGAGAACTTACCCTTTGTGGGAAGAAAACACAACCTTTAAAATCATTGTCATCATTTTTGGTTTGTTTACGTCATTGATAGCCACAGGTATTGGCAGGGTTCAATCTACTGTTAAGACCCAGATAGCCTACTCTTCTATAGCACAAATAGGCATAATGTTTATTGAAGTAGCTTTAGGTTGGCATTGGCTTGTGCTTATCCACTTTGTGGGTAATACTTTTCTTCGTACCTACCAGTTGTTGGTATCCCCTTCGGTGCTTAGCTATCTGATACACGACCAGTTCTTTAACTTTATTAGGCCTCAGACCGACATGAAAGATAACTTCTGGGGAAAAATAAAAATGAGTTTTTATGTACTCTGCATTAAAGAATGGAATCTGGACGCCCTGATGTTTAAAACACTCTGGAACCCGCTTAAGAAACTAGGCCGTGCATTTGCCACCTTTGGGTTTAAAGACATTTACTTCTTTTTTATACCGGTTTATCTGATTGGCCTCTATCTGGTGTATCATGAAGATATCATATCAAAAGAACTGATGGGCGCACTGCCTATACTTTTTGCGGTGCTTGGCCTGATTATGGCTCTCAGGGCATTTGCCAAAAGGTCAGACGCCCGACGTGCGTGGTCTTTGGTAATTATAAATCAGCTATTTACCTCGCTTTCTATTGCTTTTAATGAGCAATTTGAGTTCAGCCAGATTCATCTTTACCTGAGTGGCATCTTCTTGTCGGCCATTATTGGTTTCTCTTGCATGCAGTTTCTTATCAGCAAAAAAGAATCAATCAGCCTGGATACCTACCATGGGCATTCATATACATATCAGGGGCTGGCTTTTGTATTTCTGTTGGCTTGCCTTGGTATTTCAGGATTCCCCATCACTCCTACTTTTATCGGAGAAGACATCATACTGGGCCATGTAGGTAAAAACCAATACCTGCTCATTGCCTTAACCGCCCTAAGTCTGATTCTTGACGGCCTTGCCATTTTCAGAATCTACGCAAGGGTTTTTATGGGGCCGCATTATAAAATTAATCATGAAGTAGCCTATCGATCATCTTAAAATAACCCTGACTGTTACAGTACAAAATTTTCAATTAATGGCAGGTAATGGCCTGCTGATTAAAACTACAAGAATATGAGCAAAGTAAAAGAAAAACTAAAACTACCCCTGGACGGCCTTGCCGGACTGAAAGAAAACTGGTCAACAGATGCCATTTCCGGATTCATCGTATTTCTATTGGCGCTTCCGCTTAGTCTTGGTATTGCCAAAGCGTCGGAGTTCCCACCAATTATGGGGCTTGTATCAGCCATCATTGGTGGTATAGTAGTAAGTTTTTTAATGGGTGCCAGGTTAACAATTAAAGGCCCAGCAGCCGGTCTAATAGTAATTGTTGCCGGAGCCGTAGGCGAATTTGGCGGTGGAGAACAAGGCTGGCATCTGGCTCTTGGTGCTATGGTTATTGCCGGTATTATCCAGATACTTTTCGGTGTATTAAAGTTAGGCAAACTGGCTGATTTTTTCCCGCTTTCGGCCATACATGGTATGCTGGCAGCAATTGGTCTTATTATTATTGCCAAACAGATTCCGGTTTTGCTTGATGTAGACCCGGCCATGACCAAAGGAAAAGGCCCGTTCGCACTTTTAGGCCATATTCCAGACTTCCTGATGCACCTCGACCCCAAAGCCACCATAGTAGGCGCTGTAAGTTTGTTTATTATGTTGATATGGCCGTTTATTAACCACCCTATCAAAAAAATTCCGGCACCATTAATGGTATTAATATTTTCGATACCTGCCGAGTTATTGCTTGATTTTCAACATACCGAACCTGCCTATGCGCTGGTTCACCTGGGTAATCTGATGGAAAGCATCAAAGTAAATGTCGATTTCTCTGGTTTTGCCCAAACATCATTGTTTATTAAATACGTTGTTATGTTTGCGTTGGTGGGTTCTCTTGAATCTCTGCTTACTGTAAAGGCAATTGATATTCTTGACCCATACAAACGTAAATCGAACGCAAATAAAGACCTCATAGCTGTTGGAATCGGGAATACTATTGCTGCGGTGTTAGGTGGCCTGCCAATGATTTCAGAAGTAGCGCGCAGCTCGGCCAACGTAGCCAATGGCGCAAAAACCCGCTGGGCCAACTTTTTCCATGGTTTCTTTATTCTGGGCTTTGTTTTGTTGGCATCGCACCTGATCGAGTTAATACCTAATACTGCTTTGGCTGCCATGCTTATTACTGTGGGTATCAGACTGGCACATCCAAGAGAATTTGTACAGACCTTCAAAATCGGTAAAGAGCAATTGGCCATTTTCCTTGTTACCATTTTCTTTACTCTTTTTGAAGACCTGTTGGTTGGTATAGCTGCAGGTATTGCGGTAGAAATCATCAATCATATTATCAGCGGCGGAGCGCCGGTGCGTTCTTTATTTAAAGCACCGGTACAGGTTTCTTTTACTGAAGATACTTATGTAGTTGAAATTGACAAATCGGCAGTATTTACCAATTATCTGGGTATAAAAAGCAAACTGGATGCCATTCCTCCGGGATTCAAAGTATTTATTGATTTGAAAAATACCCAGTTAATTGACCACTCGGTAATGGAAAATCTGGAACACTTCCAACACGATTACGAAAACCTTGGAGATGGCGGAAGTGTAGAAATAATTGGTATCGCAGACCACAAACCTGTATCTTCTCACAAGCTGGCGGCCCGTAAAAAGCCTAAACTGGCCACGGTTGCATAATTTTCTTAACTTTGAAGTTTTATCAGTTGCAGGCTTTAAGAATGCTCACAAGAAATGGTTTCTTTTTGTAGAAGTTATCTTAAAGCCTGCTCCTAAATCTCACAAATAATTCTAGCTTTATGAAGTCATCAAAAATAGCCCTTACCGGGCTACTTATTATCTTATTGCCCGTACTTTCTATGGCACAGGCATTAAAAGATGGAAAACTAACACTGAACGAAGACGGGTCTCGCTATCTGAAATTCACTATCGTAAATCAGACCTGGCTACGCAACACCCAGTTTAATGAGGGCTCAACCATTTTTGGTTATGCCAAAAAAAACGGATGGGACATCGGCATCCGCCGGTTCAGAATGCAGCTTTATGGACAACTGACCGACAGGGTGTTTATTTATACCCAATTGGGAGAAAATAACTTTAATGGCATTCAGGATCGTAAGTTTGGTTTTTTTGTTCATGACGCCATTGGCGAGTATGCCGTTGTAAAGAATAAATTCTCTTTAGGTGGTGGCTTAACAGCCTGGAGTGGTCTGGCGCGTTTTGCCTCTCCGGCAGTTGGTAGTATTCTGGGTGTTGATGCCCCGCTTTATCAGCAATCAACCAACGATGTTACTGACCAGTTTCTTAGAAAACTGGCGGTCTATGCCAAAGGTAAATTAGGTAAGTTTGATTACCGCGTAGTGTTGTCTGACCCGATGGCTTTTCAGAAAGCATCATCTTACAGTGCTGTTATCAGCCCGGACATCGCCAATTTTTCATCAAAACCTCCTAAATTTCAATGGAACGGGTATTTTCAGTGGCAATTTCTTGACCAGGAATCAGACCTTACTCCCTACATGACAGGCACTTATCTGGGCAAGAAAAAAGTGTTTAATATTGGGGCTGGTTTTGTATATCAGCCTAAAGCCATGTGGACAATGGCCGACAACAAAGTAGATACAGTTGAAACAAATATGGTACAGCTTTCTTTGGATGCTTTTTATGATGCACCGGTAAGTGAAGACGGCCAGGCTATCAGCGCTTATGCCTCTGTAGGGCATTTTGATTTCGGCAAAAATTATATACGCAATATTGCAGCCATGAACCCAACCAACGGCACCACGATGAAAAATGTGATCAATGGGTCGGGTAATGGTTTTCCGGGGTATGGAACCGGAAACGTAATTTACGCGCAGGTTGGTTATAAGCTGAAAGATAATCTGATAGGCAAAACCACACTAATGCCGTATGTTTCTATACAACATGCCAATTATGAACGTCTGAATCAGGGGATGAACTACTGGGACTTTGGCGTTAACTGGCTGCTGAATGGACATACATCTAAGTTGACGCTGGCGTACCAGAATCGCCCGATATTCCTGACTGATGCCAAAGGGAAAGGAGAGTTCAGCAACCGCAAAGGCTCTACAATTATACAGTATCAGGTATTTTTTAATTAACAGTAATCCGACCGCATTCTTTAAAGCCCCTCGCCTATCTGAGGGGCTTTTGTTGTTAATAGCCCATGTTAATTTCTGATTAAGGCAGATTTTAAATTCTTTATTGAAGATTAAACTGCTACTGAATTGTACTATTCCACAAAAAAATTATATTTGCTAAAAAACCCAGCAAATAATGGTTTTGCCTCAATGCCCTCATTGCGATTCGGCCAGCATTTCCAGAAACGGGATTGTGAAGGAAAAACAACGATACAAATGCAAAGCCTGCGGGTATAACTTTACCCTTGAAAAAAAAGGAAGAAACCTGGATGGTTATCTGGTAACCAAAGCACTGCAATTGTATCTGGACGGCGTAAGTTTCAGAGAAATTGAAAGGCTTTTGGGAGTAAGCCATGTAACGGTTATGAATTGGGTAGAAAAATATAAGATTATGATTCCGGACCACCCCAATGATTACAAGCCAACCTCTTCCGTAGTTACACATGAAGAACTACTTGCCTTTTATAAAGACAAAGAAAACCTGAAAGGCACAGGCACCATAACAACCGAAATTAACGACGGCTATTTGCTCATCAGGTGGGAGCGTTCTAAAAAGACTAAAGAATAATTAATCAAATCTATTCCCTTAACATCTACTCATTTAAAATGTCTGAAAAAAAACAAAGTTTGGGCTACATCATAGGAGCTTCTTCTGTGGGTACGCTTATTGAGTGGTACGACTTTTACATTTTTGGCAGCCTCGCAACTGTTTTAGCCTCCAAGTTTTTCCCAACCGACAACCCCACAGCAGGTTTTCTTAACACCCTGGCTACATTTGCCGCAGGTTTTGTGGTTCGTCCGTTTGGCGCTCTGGTTTTTGGTCGCCTGGGCGATTTAATTGGCCGGAAATACACCTTCATGGTTACTCTGATGTTGATGGGAGGCGCCACTTTTACTATCGGACTAATACCCAGCTATGAAACCATAGGTGCCTTGGCCCCCATACTGGTGCTTTTATTAAGGCTTTTACAAGGCCTTGCTTTGGGTGGTGAATACGGCGGCGCCGCCACATACGTTGCCGAACATTCTCCGGCACGTCAACGCGGATACTGGACATCATGGATTCAGACCACGGCTACCGTTGGGCTGTTTGTCTCTCTGGGTGTAATTATGATTACCCGGAAATCAATGACAAAAGAGGCATTTGAAGACTGGGGCTGGCGTTTGCCGTTTCTGGTTTCTATAATTATGGTATTTGTGTCGTTTCTCATTCGTCGGAATATGTCAGAGTCTCCCCTCTTTGCCAAGGCAAAGGCAGAGGGTAAAACTTCTGCCAATCCATTAAAAGAGTCGTTCGGCAATAGGCTTAACTTCAAGTTTGTGCTACTGGCACTTTTTGGAGCTACCATGGGGCAAGGCGTGGTTTGGTATACAGGCCAGTTTTATGCGCAGAATTTCTTATTAAAAACCTGTAACATTGATGACGTGCAAGCCAACAGCATTATGATGTGGGCGCTTATAATGGGCACACCGTTTTTTATAGTTTTTGGTGCTTTGTCAGACAAAATCGGGCGTAAGGGCATCATGCTGGCAGGTATGTTTCTGGCGGTACTACTTTACAGACCTATTTTTGACAAGATATATCAGACCGCCAATGTAGCTAATAAAACCGAAATCAATACCATAGATAAAACCACTGTTAAAGTGGAGTTAATGGAAAAAACTCTGGCAGATTCGGTAATTACTACTACCTCTGTTCACGACTACGAAGATGGCACTATTATGAAAGAAGTTGCCAGAACCACCCTATTGGCCGATAAATCGGTTAATGTACCCAAGGCTGAAGTAAAGAAAACGATAACACTCAATGATACTGATAAATGGACATTGGTTTTACTGGTTTTCTGCCTGATAATATTTGTTACCATGGCTTATGGGCCAATAGCCGCTTTTCTGGTTGAAATGTTCCCGACAAAAATCAGGTATTCATCAATGTCATTGCCTTACCATATCGGCAATGGGGTGTTTGGCGGGTTAATGCCGGCCATTGCCACTTTTCTGGCTACTCAGGCCAATGAAATTAATGCCAAAGCAACCAATGCCGGCCAAGCTCTGGTAATTGCCAAACCCTATCTGCAAGGCTTGTATTACCCAATTATCATAGCTGGGGTCTGCTTTTTTATTGGGCTCTTTTATATTAATGGCAAAGACCGGAATATTCATGACTAACCTTTAAGCAACTAACAATGAACGCATTAAGAAAAATATTAGGAATTATCTGGATTGTAATTGGTGTAAGTGCCGGAATCTATCTTATCTATTTTCAGGCTGTACCTCTTTGGAAAACAGGTGGTAACGACCTCGTACCTGCCATTATTTACACTTTTATCCTGGCGCCCATTATTTCACTGGGCATGTCTGTATTTGGATATTATGCCTGGCAGGGTGATTACAGCACCAAGGACGGCGAAAAATTATGAAAAAATACTGGGTAACTAACCTGAGGGTTCTGGCTACACTGACCGTCATTTTGCTACATGCAGCAGGATACGGCTCTTTACATGTTAAGAAAATACCGCTGTCTGACTGGTGGATTTGCCATATTATTAACGTATTTGGCAGATTTGCCGTGCCAGTATTTGTGATGCTCTCTGGTTATTTACTTATCGGCAAATATGAAGAGCTAAGTAGTTTTATTAAAAAGAGGTTCAGCCGTATATTTGTTCCGTTTCTGATCTGGAGCCTGATATACATGATATGGTCTAACTTTAAAGGCGTGCAGAGTGAGCGAACTCCCTGGGCCCTGGGCGACTTCATCAGTAAGATACTGGTTGGTAACGGAGGTGGGTCTGGCCACCTGTGGTTTGTATATATGCTATTGGGAATATATGCCATTACACCGGTAATTAGCCGATGGATAAAGGGTACAGAAACCTCGGCAAATCCTTTAACCAAACGTACCGAAATTTTGTATTTCCTGGTTTTATGGTTTACTGGAAATGTAGTTTACACCTTGCTAAACAAGTGGTTTGGTATTGAAATAAAATTTGAGCTCCGGTATTTTTCAGGCTTTATCGGTTACTTTGTATTAGGCTATTGGCTGGGTAATTCAGGCACAATTCTACCAAAAAGCTTACTTATCCTCTCATTTCTGGCTTCTTGGGCGCTAACAGCCTATATTTGTTATGATGTTTCATGGCAGGCCGGCAAATATATTTACGATTACACCGATTACCTCAGCGTGCCTGTTATGCTAATGTCTGTTCTGATGTTCCTGTTGTTCAAACAGCACTATGACAAACCCTTTGCAACCGGAGTAATGGCCGAGCTGGATATGAGCAGTTACGGAATGTACCTGGTACATGCTTTGATTTTACGCATACTGTCAAGACAGTTTCATATCAATTTTACCTGGATTCATCCTTTATTAGGAATCGCCGTTCATTTCCTGCTGGGTGTAGTTTTCAGTTATCTGATTGTAAAAATAATCAGTAAAATTCCTAAAGCCGGAAGTTGGATTGTAGGGTGATAAACTGCGATATTTGCAATAGTGTACGTTTGTTTCTGGCATTGCGTTCAACCCATTATTATTATTGTTTTATAATACCCCTTATTAAATTATGCTTATTCAAACCTTTGAAGAGTACCAGTCCGCCTATGAGGCCAGTGTGCAAGACCCGGAAGGATTCTGGGCGGAAATTGCGGCTAATAATTTTGAATGGAAAAAGCCCTGGAAAAAAGTTTTAGACTGGAATTTTAAAGAACCAAAAATACAATGGTTTGTGGGTGGCAAGCTAAATATTACAGAAAACTGCCTTGACCGCCACGTAAGAGAAAAACCCCAGCATCCTGCCATTATCTGGGAACCCAACGACCCCAACGAAGATAGCATTACACTTACCTACCGCCAGTTGTTTGACCGCGTATGCGCCTTTGCCAACGTTTTAAAAAGAAACGGGGTTCATAAAGGCGACAGGGTTTGTATTTATATGCCTATGATACCTGAGCTGGCCATTGCCGTGCTGGCTTGTGCCCGTATAGGTGCCATACACTCGGTTGTTTTTGGTGGTTTTTCTGCCTCATCTATTGCCGACCGCATAAATGACTCGCAATGTGTGGCAGTTATTACCACAGACGGCGCCGTGCGTGGCAACAAAGCCATACCCATGAAAGACACCGTAGATGATGCCCTGATTGGTTGCCCTTCGGTTAAAAAAGTAATTGTGGCTACCCGCACCCGCACACCTGTAAGTATGATTAAAGGCCGTGATGTATGGTGGGAAGAAGAAGTAAAATATGTAAGCAATGAATGCCCTGCCGAGGAAATGGATGCCGAAGACCCGCTGTTTATTTTATATACATCTGGCTCAACCGGTAAACCTAAAGGTGTGGTGCATACCTGCGGTGGATATATGGTTTATTCTGCCTACACGTTTATGAATGTGTTTCAGTATAAGGCAGGTATGGTACATTTTTGTACTGCAGATATTGGCTGGATTACCGGACACTCTTACATACTCTATGGCCCTTTGGCCTGTGGTGCTATTTCTTTAATGTTTGAAGGCGTGCCTACCTACCCCGATGCCGGCCGTATGTGGGACATTGTGGACAAACACCGTGTAAATATACTTTATACAGCGCCTACGGCCATTCGTTCGTTAATGGGCTTTGGCCCCGAATACGTAGACAGTAAAGACCTAAGCTCACTAAAGGTGCTTGGTTCGGTAGGTGAACCCATTAATGAGGAAGCCTGGCATTGGTACTCAAAAAACATAGGTAAAGATAAATGCCCGGTGGTTGACACCTGGTGGCAAACCGAAACCGGTGGCATTATGATATCGGCACTGGCAGGCATTACTCCGCTGAAACCCGCCTGGGCTTCTCTTCCACTGCCTGGTATACAAATGATGCTGGTTGATGAAAACGGCAACGAGATACTCGGTGGCAATGTAAGCGGAAACCTCTGTATCAAATTCCCCTGGCCGTCAACTATACGCACTACCTGGGGCGACCATGAACGTTGCCGAACCAATTATTTCTCGGCCTATCCTGAGTTGTATTTTACCGGTGATGGAGCCATGCGTGATGAAAACGGGTTTTACCGGATTACAGGCCGGGTTGATGATGTCTTGAATGTATCTGGCCACAGAATAGGCACCGCAGAAGTTGAAAACGCCATTAATATGCACACTGGCGTGGTTGAATCGGCCGTGGTAGGTTATCCGCACGATATTAAAGGACAAGGCATCTACGCATACGTAATTTGTGAGAGCCATCTGAATGACCTTGACCTTACAAGAAGAGATATATTGGCAACGGTATCGCGCGTTATTGGCCCCATTGCCAAGCCAGATAAAATACAGTTTGTAAGCGGTTTACCTAAAACGCGTTCGGGTAAAATTATGCGCCGTATTCTACGCAAAATAGCAGAAGGAGAAACCTCAAATCTGGGCGACATCTCTACTCTGCTTGACCCAAGCGTGGTGCAGGAAATTAAGGAAGGCGCGCAGGCTTTAAAGTAAGCGCAATCCTTTAGCGTCTTATCGCAACCATTTTATAAAAAAGGTTTTACTGTAAGGTAAGACCTTTTTTTTGAACTCTCCACCCACCAAAAACACACTTTTATCCTATTCAATAAAAAAATATTACTAATTTATTTGTCATAACAATTAATTTTATTTTATTTGCATAACAATAATTGTTATAGCAAATATGCCTGTTTATCACAAACTCGGGAAAATACCTGCTAAACGCCATACACAATTCGAAAAGCCGGATGGTGGCGGTTTGTATTATGAGCAGTTATTCGGTACCATCGGTTTCGATGGTATGTCTTCTCTGATGTACCATATTAATAGGCCTACGCAGGTAATGCAAATACAGGAAAGCAAGGATATTGCCCCTCGGCTGGCAGCAACACATCAGTTAATGATGCGCAAGCTGATAGGGTTTAATGTAGAACTGAAGGACGATTATCTCAACAGCCGTACACCTCTTTTGGTTAATAAAGATTGCGTTATTGGCCTTGCAGCACCCATGCTACCATTAAGAGATTATTTTTATAAAAATGCCGATGCCGACGAACTACTTTTTATTCATAAAGGTACCGGTACATTGCGCACCCAACTAGGCAATATTTCTTTTGAATATGGCGATTACCTGGTTATCCCGCGGGGAGTAATTTATCAGATTGATTTTGATACCACCGACAACCGCATTTTATACGTAGAGTCTTACTCTCCTATCTACACACCCAAACGCTACCGCAATTATTTCGGTCAGATGCTTGAACAGGCACCTTTTTGTGAGCGTGATTATAAATTGCCGGAACACCTGGAAACCCATGATGAAAAAGGTGAATTCATCATCAAAATCAAAAAACAGAACCAATTACATAGCCTGATGTACCAATATCACCCATTTGATGTGGTAGGTTTTGATGGCTACAATTACCCCTGGGGTTTTTCCATACACAACTTTGAGCCGATAACCGGACGTGTGCATCAGCCACCTCCGGTACATCAAACCTTTCAGACAGATGCCTTTGTGGTTTGCTCGTTTTGTCCAAGGTTATATGATTATCACCCCAAGGCAATTCCAGCACCTTATAATCACTCCAATATAGACTCTGATGAAGTGATTTACTACGTAGACGGCGATTTCATGAGCCGAAACGACATAGCGCAAGGGCATATTACGCTTCACCCGGGTGGTATTCCGCATGGGCCACATCCGGGAGCAATGGAACGAAGTATCGGCAAGAAAGAAACGCATGAGCTGGCAGTAATGGTTGATACTTTCAGGCCATTAATGCTGACAGAAGAAGCCTTAAAGCTGGACGACGGAAAATATTTTAATAGCTGGATAGAATAAAAAAACTGACAATTATGCTTCATCAACAAATAAATACGCTGGAACCATCAGAAAGTACCAATTTCCTGCCAATTAACGGTACCGATTACCTGGAACTGTACGTGGGCAACTGCAAGCAGGCAGCGCATTATTATCAATCGGCTTTTGGGTTTCAGCCACTAGCCTATGCAGGTCTGGAAACAGGTTTGAAAGACCACGAAAGTTACGTATTGCAACAGGGTAAAATCCGGCTGGTGCTTACTTCGCCACTTCGCGGAGGGACGGAAGTTGGCCTACATATTGACAAGCATGGTGACGGTGTAAAAGTAGTTGCGTTATGGGTTGACGATGCCCGAGATGCCTATTATGAAACGATTTCTCGCGGTGCCAGGCCCTATATGGAACCCATCGTGGAAACAGATGAAAACGGCACGGTTGTGCGTTCGGGTATTCATACCTATGGCGATACCGTTCATATTTTTGTAGAAAGAAGCCAATACAAAGGTGTATTTCTTCCCAATTTCAGGGCATGGAAACCAGATTACCACCCAAGCCCGGTTGGTTTAAAATACGTTGACCACATGGTGGGCAATGTAGGCTGGAATGAAATGAACGAATGGGTTGATTTTTATGGTCGGGTAATGGGTTTTTCTCAACTGGTGAGCTTTGACGACAAAGATATCTCTACTGAATATACCGCATTGATGAGCAAGGTAATGGCTAACGGTAACGGTCGCATTAAGTTTCCAATCAATGAGCCTGCCGAGGGCAAAAAAAAATCTCAGGTAGAAGAGTATCTTGATTTTTACGGCGGTGCCGGTGTGCAGCACCTTGCAGTAGCCACCGATGATATTATTACAACAGTAACCCACCTGCAAGAGCGCGGTGTTGAGTTTTTGCGTGTCCCGGAAAGCTACTACGAGGAGTTAAAAGGAAGAATTGGCGTTATCGATGAAGAGATACAACAACTGAAAGCCCTGGGCATATTGGTTGACCGGGATGAAGAGGGCTATTTGTTACAGATTTTCACCAAACCCATAGAACCCCGCCCGACCATGTTTTTTGAGATTATTCAAAGAAAAGGTGCCAGGTCTTTCGGAAAAGGAAACTTTAAGGCTCTTTTTGAAGCCATTGAACGCGAACAAGTATTGAGAGGCACTTTGTAACAAAACCTGGAAAATCATGAATCAGTCATATTCGTCTTACACGGCAGAAGACCACCAGCTTTGGCGTATGCTGTTTATAAGACAAACCATCAAATTACCCCAACTGGCTAGCAAAGATTACTTAGCAGGTATTGAAAAAGCCGGCTTTGTTGCCGAGCAAATACCGGATTTTGAAAAGGAACTGACTCCCCGTTTGCAGGCGCTAACAGGCTGGTCGGTAATTGGTGTGCCTGGGCTTGTGCCAATAAAAGAGTTTTTTGAACTGCTGGCCGCCAGAAAGTTTCCGGCTTCTACATGGTTAAGAAGCCCGGACCAACTGGAATATCTTGAAGAGCCGGATATGTTTCATGATACATTCGGGCATGTACCCTTGCTTACTAATCAGGCATTTTGCGATTTTCTGGCTGAATTCAGTAAAATTGCATTAAAATATATTGAAGACGAAACAGCTGTTAAACTTATGCAACGGCTGTACTGGTACACGGTTGAGTTTGGTTTGATAAAAGAAGACAATGAGTTGAAAATTTATGGAGGCGGTATTTTGTCGTCAAGTGGTGAAAGTGATTACAGCCTGTATAGCCACCTGCCTGAAAGGGTACCATATAATATCAGAGAAATACTGACAACTGATGTAAAAATTGATGAGTACCAGAAGAAGTACTTCATTGTTGATTCTTACGAGCAACTGTATGGTTCACTGCCTCAATTTGAAAAAATTCTGGAGCAACAATTATTAGTGTGTCAATAATTGACGTTTTTTCCTACTTTTGTAAAACATATTATAGCCAAAAAAGATTATTGCAGAATTTTCTTTTTATAGTTTGGTTGAATTTTGCCCAAACCGGAGGTAATCAAAAGAACAGCATATTTAGCTGCTCAATACACAAAAGGAAGAACTTTATAAAAAATGACACACTCTGACCAACGCTCATACTTTTTTAAAATTGACACCACCATTAAGCGCATCCGCAGCTTTATGCAAAAAGGTCTTACCGATAACGGCATAGACCTAACAGTTGACCAATGGGTAGTGCTTGACCACATAATGCCTAAGCCGGGCATCAGCCAGAACGACCTGGCTGTAGATACCGCCAAAGATGCCCCTACGGTAACCAGGATTCTGGATTTACTGGTAGAGAAAAAGCTTGTGAGACGCCAGATGGCAGACGAAGACAGAAGAAAATTTAATATATACCTGACCGAAGAAGGTGAAAAACTGCACGCACTTGCTTTGGAGGTGATAGGAGAAATCAGACGGAAATCCTGGGATGGGCTGACTGATGCAGATTATGATGAACTGGTAAGAATCATGAACACCATTCATAAAAATGTCAGTTAGGCAGGCACAGGCCTAAAAAAAATCAACATGAATCCATGGTTAGATATAGCAACAGACACAGACTTCTCTATTCATAATCTTCCTTTTGGTATATTTAGTACAGGCAAAGATGCACCGCGCGTAGGTGTGCGCATAGGAGATTATGTAATAGACCTGGAGCAAATGCGCCGGCTTGGTTTGCTCGAAATCCCACGTCATGTTTTTAATCAGCCGTACCTCAATACTTTTATTGGTTTAGGCAAAAAGAAAACTGGTGCAATAAGGCTACTACTGCAAGAATGGCTCATAAAACCGGAATCGCCACTCCAAAAGCACTTTAATCAGATTTTTCATCCGGTTGCGTCCATAAAAATGCACCTACCTGTGCGGGTGGGCGATTATACCGACTTCTATTCAAGTCTTGAACACGCTACAAATGTAGGCAAACTGTTCAGGCCTGCTGACCCACTGGTTGCCAACTGGAAGCACCTGCCCATCGCCTACCATGGCCGCGCCAGCTCAATTGTGGTATCAGGTACACCTATAGTCAGGCCCAAAGGGCAAATAATTCCGGCCAATAGCCGTTTACCTATTTTTTCACCTACCCAAGAATTGGATTTTGAAGTGGAAATTGGAGCAATTGTTGGTAGAAATTCAGACATAGGAGAAAGCATTAGCACCGCGAAGGCTGAAAACTATGTTTTTGGTCTGGTACTTTTTAATGACTGGTCAGCACGTGATATCCAGCGATGGGAATACCAGCCGTTGGGGCCATTTCTTGGTAAAAACTTTGCTTCATCTATGTCGCCATGGGTTGTAACACTTGAAGCGCTTGAGGCTTTCAGGGTAAGCACCCCACTGCAAGACCCTCAACCCTTAGAATACCTGCAATTTGATGGTAAACGTAATTTTGACATAGAGCTGGAGGTAGCTTTACAAACCCCCAACCAGAACACATATCCGATCTCAAGTACTAATTACAGGTATATGTACTGGAATCTGGCACAACAAATAGCACATCATACTATAAATGGCTGTAATTTAAAAGTTGGTGACCTGCTGGCATCAGGCACTATCAGCGGGCCGACACACAATAGTTGCGGCTCTATGCTGGAACTAACCTTCGGAGGCACGCAACCCATTAAATTAGACTTTAACCAAAATAGAACCTTTCTTGAAGACGGCGATTTGTTGACCATAAAAGGGTTCAGCCAAAAAAATGGGCTGCGGGTGGGATTTGGTGAAGTGAGCGGTAAAATACTTGCAGCCAATTGATTTTTTTGTAATTTACTGCCCTGAATCTAAACACCAGGTACCGCAACTTCATGACAAATACAATAATTCTTATCATTTGTGCGCTGATTCTCATTGCGTATATCTTTGATATATCGGCAAAAAACACAAAAATTCCGGGCGTTATTCTTTTACTCTCGGTAGGAATCATATCGCAGATAATAACCACTTATCTGGGTCTTAAAATACCTAATTTAGAGCCATATCTGCCCGTGGTAGGTACAATAGGCCTGATTCTTATTGTACTGGAGGGCTCGTTGGAGCTTGAAATCACAGCTCAGAAAAGAACCCTTTTTGTATCGACAGTGAAGAGCGCTTTTATTGGCCTGGCGCTTTTTAGCCTGATGCTGGCCACAGGCCTGTATTTTCTTATTCATAAGCCTTTTCTTACCTGCCTGATTAACGCAATTCCACTGGGAATCATCAGCAGTGCCATTGCCATACCCAGTGTAAAAAATCTTGATGCCGAAAGCCGAGAATTTGTCATCTATGAAAGTTCTATTTCTGATATTCTTGGCATCATTTTTTTTAACTTTCTGGTTCTGCACAATACTTTCGGGGTGGCAACCTTTACCTCTTTTTTCTTTGACATCGTCATTATTGTAGCGCTTTCAATTGTAGCCAGTCTGGCACTCGGAAGCATGATAAGCAAGCTGAATCATCACATCAAATATATACCCATTATCACCATCCTGATTCTGTTTTACGTAATTGCCAAAATTTATCACCTGCCCTCTCTGGTGTTGGTTCTTATGTTTGGTTTGTTTCTGAATAACGTAAACCTGATTAAGTTTGACTTTATGAAGAAATGGATAAACAACGATACCATTAAGAAAGAGGTGCATTCTTTTGAACACCTGATAGCCGAAGTTACGTTTGTAATCAGGTCTTTCTTTTTTATTCTGTTCGGCTATTACACCAATCTGAAAGCTGTGCTCAGTGCAAGAGATTTTGTAAATGCGGTGGTTATTCTTGCTTTTATATTTGGGGGTCGCTATCTGGTTTTCAGAATACTTAAGGTTAAATCTGACCCGCTTTTATACATTGCCCCCAGAGGACTTATTACTATTTTACTTTTCCTGGCCATACCTGATTCACACCAGATACTTGAGGTAAATAAAGGATTATTAACCCAGGTAATTTTTCTTACAGCCCTTGCCATGATGTTTGGGATGATAAAAACCAGAAACCTTTCAACAAACCAATAATTATTACTGATTAATGCTTACAATTAACCCACTGGATTTAGAACCCAGAATATTTTACAGTTATCTGACAGGCACTGTTGCGCCGCGCCCAATTGCATTGGTAAGCAGTATAGATAATGCCGGCAATGTAAACCTTAGCCCGTTCAGTTTCTTCAATATCATGGGCATTAATCCGCCTTTACTTGTATTTGCTCCCAATAACCGAAGCAGAGACAATTCTAAAAAAGATACCACGCTCAATATCAGCGAAGTGCACGAGGTGGTAATAAATATGGTAGATTACAACATGGTGCAACAGATGTCGCTGGCCAGTGTTGAGTATCCAAAAGGTATAAACGAGTTTATTAAATCAGGTTTTACGCCAGAATCTTCCTTACTCGTCAGGCCACCAAGAGTGAAGGAGTCGCCGGCTCAGTTTGAGTGCAAGGTGCTTGAAGTGCGTGAAATTGGCACCATGAACCTGTTTATCTGCCAGATTATCATGGCTCACTTTGCTGATACCATTATCGGCGAAAACGGACGAATTGATCAACGCAAAACCGATTGGGTTGCGCGCCTGGGTGCTGATTGGTATGCACGTGTGAATGAACCCGCCCTGTTTGAGGTTGAAAAGCCCAATACCAAAATCGGAATCGGTTATGACGCCATACCTGTGCAAATCAGACTTTCAAAAATACTCACCGGTAACCATCTGGGGCAGCTTGGTAATACAGAAGTTTTACCATTACCGGAAGAAATAGAGGCCTACCGCCAGACACCGGCTATCCAAACGTTTTTTGAATTGGCCGCCGGAGACAACGCTGTTCTTACTGATTTTCTTCACCAGGAAGCCCAAAGACTATTAAGCCTAAACAAAGTAAAGGAAGCCTGGCTGGTGTTATTGCAAAATCTGAATTCTTTTGAGCAATAGTCAGTTTGCAGCAGTTTATCAGCAAAAGTAAGTTCAAACCAAATTATTGTTTTTTGCTTCCACCAAACATTTTAAACAAACCGGCTATTATCAGCACAATTACAACCAGTACAATGATAACGCCAGTATTGAAGCCCGCTTCAAAAATACCAACAATAGCATCACAAGAAGATATTCCCAAAACAATACAAATGGCCAATAGATAATTAATCAGTTTCATGATATTTAAAGTTTAGTGAATTTATTGAAACTAATTAAAAAAGCGTGCCAGCCTGTTAATTGGCGGTTGGAGGTGTCGGTCGCCATCTGAATGACTGGGTGTCAATGGCACGCATGGTACACAATATGCCATTGAGGTGGTCATATTCGTGCTGCAGCAATTCAGAGATTGCCCCTTCTACCTGCCAACGTTGCTCCTGCCAGTTTTCATCTCTGTATTTTACCACAAGCGACTGATGACGTTTTACTTTAACGAGCAGATTCGGGAAACTCATGCAATCGTCCCATAGTTCAAACATATCCAGACTAAGATTTTCAAATTCGGGATTAATGATTACAATGGGGCGGTCTATGTTAATGTAAATCAGACGTTTCATTATACCCAATTGCGGGGCAGCAATGCCCCTGCCAAACTGATACTTTGCCCGTATTTCTTCCATTACCTGGTGCAAATCTTTCACCCATTCATGCACAAAAGGCAATTCTTCCTGTTTAACGGGTTCGCAAACTTCATATAAACGGGAGTCCCCCAATAAAAGCAGGTCTTTCAGATGTTTCATTTTACAAATTAATTATTCTGTGCTTCAACCTTGTTTCATAGCCGGTATTTTACTATTTTAACAAATATTAACGTTGTGATAAAAATGAAAAACACAACCTTGACGTTACTATCGGTGCAACAAACATTTTTGCTATGAAAAAAATTTATCTGCTACTCCTCCTACTCCTGGCTGTAGAAAGCTATGGTCAGGTTGTTACTGAATTTCCAAGAATTGATGACCAAAGCAGTGACGAAACGGATATCACTAAAGTTGAATTACGTGGTGAATATACTATTATTCATTTCAGATACCAATTAAGCAAGCGCAAAAACCGCCTTTACAGTTTTCCGCTACCTAATCAGGAACAAAAGACCTACACCACAATTTCTTTTAATCCTGATAGTTATCTGAGCGCAAACGGAAAGTATTTCAGATACATAAAATCGGTGGGAATAGTAGAATTGTCTGATGAACAAAGTGAGCAGCGGGTTTATCCGGGCGAAGTATATAAATTCAGTGTATATTTTGAAAGGCTTGACCCTGGTTTAGAAGTGTTTAATCTTGTTGAGGGTAAAAACCTGCCCGGACAAAAATTGCTTTTCTGGAATTTTAATGGTGTACACATTAAAAATCCTCCAAAAAATACAAACCCTGACGTAATACTTACCATCAGAGGCAAATTAATTGATGCAAGAACACAAAAAACAATTAGTGGTAAAGTAACCTATAAAGTAGACAAGGATACGAAAAAAACTGGCTTCAGGATAGTACAATTGAATGAAGGTTTCTCTTTCTCGTTAAAGCCTGATGCATACACTTTTACGGCAACAGCTGCCGGATATGAAACAACAGAAACCAGTATTGATTTATCTAAACTCAGGAAAGGCCAGCAGTTTACACAGGATATTTATCTGAATCCTGTTCCCTCAAAAACGCCTGAAAAGGTTGCATCAAAAACAATACCGCCACAAGCTGAAACCAAACCCGCTGAGGCTCCGGCAATTGCTGCCCCCAAAAATGAACCGACAAAAGAAGAGGCTGCTCCGGTAAAGGTGGAAGAAAACAAATTCAGGCTTGATAAAGTATATTTTAATACCGGTGAGTCTGGCTTGTTAGACCAATCGTATGAGCAGCTGGATGGCTTACTAAAAATGATGAAGAATAGCCCAACCATGACCATCGTGATTGAAGGCCATACCGATAATGTAGGAGACCCTTCGCAGAACAAACGCTTATCTTTACAGAGGGCATTTAATGTACGGGAGTATCTGGTTCAGAAAGGAATTACAGGTAAACGCATTCAGTTTAAAGGATACGGCGATACAAAACCCATTACAGACAACAGCACTGAGGAGGCAAGAAAGCAAAACCGACGGGTAGAATTTGTAATTGTAACGCCTTAGAAGGTTCTGGGTTATTAAAGAAAATCCGGAAATAATCAGAACCTGATATTTTCAATGATATCTGAGGCTATCATGGCAGTAGTGCCTTTAAGCTGAGCGGCTCTGTCGCCGGCTAAACCGTGTTCATAAACGCCCAGCAAAGAGGCATTTATTGGAGTATAGCCCTGCGCCAGCAGTGCCAGAATCATACCTGTCAGTACATCGCCGCTGCCTCCTTTTGCCATTCCGGCATTACCTGTTGAGTTAAAATAAATTTTACCATCTGGCGAGGCAATTGCGGTAAAGGCGCCTTTTAGACAAACAATACACTGATGCCTTACCGCAAAGGCTGCCAGAAGGTCAAGTTTTTCGTAGTCATTTGCCCAAGTTTTACCAATTAATCTCTGAAATTCTTTCGGATGGGGTGTCAACACAGCACCTGCCGGTATCAGGCTTAATTGATGGTTATCGGCAGCAATGATATTCAATGCATCGGCATCAATAACTACTGGTACTTTAACATTTTTCAGGATAGCCTCAATCATGCTGGCAGTACCAGGATTTGTACCAATACCACAACCGATACCAATAGCCTGATAATTGTTTAGGGGTGGCATATCTTCCAGTTCTTTCTGATTGTCGGTAGGCAGGCACATGGCTTCCGGTACTGAGGACTGAAGAATTGTATATCCGCAAGCCGGAGTATAAACAGTTACCTTACCAACGCCCGAACGAAGACAGGCCCGTGAAGATAGAACGGCAGCGCCGATCATACCAAAACTGCCGGCAATCATTAAAGCATGGCCAAAATTACCTTTATTAGAGAATTTATTTCTTGGTTTTATTAATTGCCTGGCCATTGGGGCATCAGTGTATTCATATCCTGAATTAAGCTGACTGATAAATCCGTCATGCAAGCCTATATTAACCACCCACCAATCGCCCACGTAAGCAGCATTTTGAGGAAGAAAAAAAGCAAGTTTGGGCGTCTGAAAAGTAATAGTTTGGTTTGCCTTTACAATTACATCATCAGACCCGTTTGGTGAATCAGCAAATAAACCTGACGGAATATCAACTGAAACCAGCTCTGCGGCACTTGCATTAAGATTGATAACCAGTGTTTTAAGTATCCCTTCAAGAGGCCTAGAAAGCCCGGCTCCCAGTAATGCATCAATGTATAAATAATCTGGATTAATGAGCGGCAAGTCGACATCTGCCTTGCATAGGCGGACATCAATTTTATTAACAAGCCGGCCAAGATTTGTTTTAAAGTTATCAGACTTTCGTTCAGAATAATCCAGCACAATAACTTCTACCTCAAAACCTGAATGATAGAGCATTCTAGCAATTGCCAGACCATCACCGCCATTATCACCCAGCCCACATAAAACCACAATTTTCTTATAAGAAACACTATATTTGCTTTCAAAGAAATTTACAAATGCCCGTGCAGCGCGTTCCATGAGGTCTATTGAGGCAATATGCTCGTTTGCAATGGTGTACTCATCTGCCTCTTTCACATCAGACACATAATTACCAGCATTAGTACGTCTCCTTGTCAATAGAATCTTCATAGCTTTTGTGCTTCTAATGAATACCTAACCCTTTTTCAAATTATAGACTGTTATGGTGGCTGCCAACAAGCAACATACTATTTTAAACCAGATTCATTTCAATAGTAAGTGGCTGTAATTTAGAGGCCGATTGAGTTAATTCTGATTTCTTTTCTATTATGAAATCTTCATACATCAACATCATAACATCCTCTTCATAATTTCCAATCTGTTCAATGTTTTCTATGCCGTTCAAATTATTAACAATAAGCCGGAAGAAGTCCACACCGGCACCAAAGGCATGAGGATACCCTCCGCCGAATCTGGGATTAATTTCAGACAAATAATATTGCCCATTTACATAAAATAAGTCCAGGTCTATGGGTCCGTAAAACTCAAACTTACTTATTACTTTCTTTACAAAATTAACAAGATTGATGTCATTAAAAGAAACTGTTTTGATGGCCCCTCCGGCGCGCGATTCTATCTTCTGCTTGGAAAATACAGAGACAGGTTTTCCGCTTAAACAATCAACATATACATCTACATCCAGGTCAAGGCCTGTCATCAATGGCTGTATAATGTAGTCGGTTTGTGCATTTTCAAGCCTTTGTTTCAGTTCGTTAAGGCCATTAATTTTTGCAGCTCCTATGCTTCCGCTTCCTTTTCGGGGTTTTATAAAAACAGGAAAAGAAATCTCTCCTTTATTAAGACCCTCCACAAAATTTTCAAACGTATGGTAAGTCAGAATGGTTGGTATCTGATGTGTTTGTAAATACTCAAACATTCGATACTTATCATAGCATATACTTGCGGTTTCTTCAGTAGGCACCAAGGGCAAAATACCGTTTTCGATAAATTTATGTCTGTTTTTCCCTAGTATCTCAATTTCGGGGTCAATAAGCGTAGTAATTGCCGAAATACCTTCAGATTGGCACAAATCTAGCAGGTACTCAATGTACTGGCCGTCAGTTATGGCCGGTGGAATAAAATGGCGGTCTGCCGCAAATAAAGCCGGAGCGAAAGGGTTTTTATCAATTGCAACGATACTTAGGTCTTTTTGAGATTTTCTTAAATCTTTCAGCAGTCTGACTCTCCTGCCCACCGAGCAGAATAATATTGCATTCATTTTAGGTTGGTGATTTTTATACTCAAGCCCATCTTAAATAAAGAAAGCGATTGAATAATCTACATATTGGTTTAAAGATACTCGCCGAATCTGATAATTCAAATCAACTGTTCCTTAAAAGCAAGAATGATTGGTGGTTCTAACCGTAGAGGCTCAAAAAATAAGTTAAGGAGTGTTAACTCTTATAAGTTTATCATATTTGGCATGCAATACACCGGGTTTATAATTAATATATTGATCAATGTTATTACCATTGCTGAGCCATTCAAGGTAAATTGCCGGAGTATTAATACCTGCCAGATGTGAGAAAGGGTATCCACCGCCGAATCTGGGATTTAAATCAATAACGTAATAGTTATCTCCGGATTTGAGCACATCGCAGTCTAAATTACCGATATGCTTCAAATGGCTTCCTATGCGTTGGCCTATAGATTCGAGATCGCTGTTCAGAACCGATATGGCTTTGTCGGTTGAACCAGCGCGCATTCCAATTTTTTTTCTGGCGAAGGTTCCAACATATTCTCCGTTGAGGTTGTTAAGCACATCAATTCCATACTCTACTCCGGTAATTTTCTCCTGAATCAAAATAGCAGCATCGGCTTTTCCACTATTTGCTTTGGCCAGTATTGTTCTTGATAACCGCTTAGCGAGTAGTTGATAAACTAGCTCAAGTTCTGTGGTATCGTCGGCAATGTCTATTCCAATAGAACCACTTCCCCATCTTGGTTTCAGAATTACCGGAAAACGCAGGCTTCCATTTTCTAAGGCATCTTTTGCTTCATTCAGGCTTACAAAACTTTTGGGAGACCCCAACCCCACTGTCTCAAGAAATCGGATAGTCTGCAACTTATCAAAGGTAATATCAATTACTGAGGAAGAGGAAACAATTACCTGAACATTTATTTTACTGAAAAGCTCCTTTGAAGCCGCCAATATGGGCAATTCAAGGTCAATGAGCGGGATAACCGCCTTGATATTGTTCTTTTTTACAATTTCAAGAATGGTATCAATGTATGTATCATCATAAATAGACGGCACATGAATAGCCACATCGGCCTCTGCAAGTGCCGCGGCTGTCAGGTTTGAATCGGTAGCATACACCTTTCCTCTGCCTTTTAAGGCCTCCTTGAAATAATTAATCAGGTAGTTTCTTCTGCCTGCGCAAGTGAATAAAATATTCATCTTAAATCATTAAAATCAAATATGTTTCCTGCACTAATAGGTAAATATTTGAAAAAGAAACAGCATTGATAGTTATAAGTAAAATTGCCACAGCACTGATATGATACCTATTAAGATGTTAAAGAAACAATATCTGAAGAATACGACTGCTGTTTCCAATCATCTTTTAAAAGGCCAAAAATACAGCGGTCGATAAAACCACCATTTTTGAATTTATGCTTTCTAAGTAAGCCCTCCTGTTGAAATCCTAATTTTAAGTAAAGCTTATTTGCCCTTGTATTGTAGCTGTTGGTGTACAAATAAATTTTATTAAGATTGAATTTATTAAATGCATAGTTGGTAGTAAATTGGGTAGAAGCTTTACCAAAACCCTGACCCTGTTTCTCAGGATTAACCAGAATATAATACTCGGCCAAACCATCTGCAAAATCAATATTGGTTAAGCCGGTCATAGCTACCACTTCATTTTCTTCTTCAAATACCAAATCTATACGCAGCTGATTACCCTTAATTCTATCATACCAACTTTCCATCTCCTCAAAAGTTAACGGATACTGCATATTCATGTACTGGTAAACGTCAGGATGATTTAACCAGGCCAAACGGTTCTCTAAATGGGTTCTACTTAACTTCTTTACTTTCATTATTTCTAATCTTTTCATTAAAAAATTGCTCTATGGGTACAAGCGCAATGTCATCAGAAGAAAGTACTTTTTTTATAGTTTTAAATAGAATTTTGATATCAAACCATAAAGAGAGATGATCGACATAGTACACGTCTAATTCAAATTTCCTATGCCATGAAATAGCATTACGGCCATTTATTTGCGCCCATCCGGTTATTCCAGGTCTAACCTCATGCCTTCTTTTTTCAAAATCATTGTAATAATCGAGATATCTTTCCAGCAATGGTCTGGGGCCAATAAGGCTCATGTCACCTTTCAGAACATTTATTAACTGGGGTATTTCGTCAAGCGATGCGTTGCGGATAAATTTCCCTATCCCGGTTAGTCTTTGCTCATCCGGCAGTAATCTACCATTGGCATCCTTTTTTTCATTCATTGATTTGAACTTGATAATTGAAAAAATCTTCCCATTTTTTCCGGGTCTTTTCTGAAAAAAAAACGGTTTACCTTCATTTACAAAATACAAACAAACAGTTATGACTAAAAAAACAGGGCTAAAAATCAATAACCCGAAAAAAGAAAAAAAGATGTCAAAGAATCGCTTGAAAAAAAATCGATACATTTTGGGAACAATAAGCTCTTATTAAAGAATTACGTCAAAACGAAAAAATATCTGAAAAAAGTAAAACTTTAGTGAGCGGGTTTAATATTTATTAAAAATAGAAAAAATAAACAGTTTAACTAAGCATTACTACTTAATTTTTTTAATGAAGTGTTTTTAATATTCAATATCATGGCTACTAAAAACAAACCTTTCACTAAAAATAAGGTTATTGATAAAAGCAATTATTGTAAATCATAGGCCAATTTAAAATCAGGATTATTCTTGATTCCCTTCGCACAAATTTGGGTCATGGTCAGATCCGGATTATTATTGCCCTCTACAATTACTGGCCCATCGTTAGTATATGCAATATCCCAACCTATAATTTCTTTGTCCGGAAACGCCAGTGCGGCCTCGGTTACCAGATTAATAATCGCTGCTGGATAAGGCAGGCTGCATCCTTTGAAAACAAAACCAGTATTCGGATGCTGAAAAAATGAACGCCCTCCGCATTTGGGCAGCTGGTAGGCCACTTCACCAAGCTCATTTTTTTGTATGTCATAGTTTACAAACATACCTCCCATAGCGCCATTATCAACAAAAGAATTCCCGGTACCCATTTTCAGGAAACTACTCAGCATAACTACTTTACCATGGTTAAAAAAAGTGCTTACTCTTAGTGTGTTTACACTATTCGGGTTGATGTTATTTAAAAGGTTGTGTTGGATAATACCAACTTCAATAATATATGCTTCATGGCGAGTCAATAATGAAATGTTAATACTTTGCCCCCTTTCAAATTTAAAAATGCCTTTTCCCCCAAGGCCACTTGCCTGTTTAATAAAAATACTCCCGTGCTTTTCAAGCCATTTATTGACAACTGACTGCACGCTAAGTTTGTCAGTTAAAGGTATCAATTCTCCGGAATCGCTGATGATTGTATTGTGCTTTATTTCTCCCAGAAATTTTACAATTGGTAAACCTTTTTTTTGAAGGTACATTCTGAAAGCAATCTTATTGCTCAGTACTGAATGATACCCATTGTGCAGATGAAATTTTTCTGGTATCGTCACTAACTCCTCTCTACTTAAGTAATCGTTTACCTTACCAGAATTCTTTTTGTACATCAGGCATGTAAAATAATGGCTAATCCGGTTGTAATTGTATTGGCTCTTCAAAGCCCTGATATCTTTCAGCATTGCAAAAATCGGCTTCCGGTCAGAATCCAGCAAAAAGTAGAAAGCAAACTTAATAATTGAGTTTATATTCATACATTTTACAATGATTTTAGAACAGATATACCTATCCGAGTTTCGAAACAACGTATTTTCTTTTACCAGAGGGTTCCATCGGAATGCTAAATTCTGTCATTATTGAAATTACGCTTTCCTTACCAAAAATCACTTTCAGTTTTTCAACCATTGCATTTTCATCAATGATTGGTTTATCTTTTTTCTTATAAGCAATCTTCAAGGTAAAATGAAATTCGGTTTCCTGAATGAACTGATACTGACTAATGTTATCATTCAAATTGAAGAGTTCCCGCATCAGTATTGTTACTGCATAAGGTGAAATGGTTTTGCCATCAGTGGTTTTCAGAAAGTCTAGTTTTCTGCCGCTAATTTCTGTAAGTACCCTTCTGCCATCTTCTTGTAATTGGTATCTACCTATATCTCCGGTATCGTACCTGATCATCGGTACTGCCTTGTTAAACAAATCGGTAACTACAATACGGGCTTCTTCCCCCGCAGAGGCAGGTGCATCCGAATCAGTTTTCAGGAACTCAAAATAATAACTGGCCTCATTGAGACAAAAAAAATCTCCGCCTGCTGCAGGCTGTTGCGCAAGAATACCGTTTTCCTGATTAGAATATCTTGAAATAACCGGGCATTTGAATACCTCAATCATTTTAAGCCTGGTGTCGGCTGGTAGCTCTTCTGCACCAGTAAAAATTGCCTTAATATTCCATCTGTATTCACCTGGGCTGATATGATTCATTAAACTTACAAATGAAGAGGCATACGACAATAACACCTTCGAATTGGTATCGGCAAGCATGGTTTTAACAAAATTCCGGGCTCCGCTATCGTCAATTTCAGAGGTATCAAACATACGGAAATTCTCTTTGAGCTGTGTCCAACTGCTTCTTTGATTCAAGTCATTCCAGATTCTCATTGAGTAGATTCTGTCTCCGGGATGATAACCACCGAGCTCGTAAAAATAAAGCAGATCTGCCTTATTTCTTGCGGCTTTATCAGAATCCTGAAAAATCTTGAACGGAATACCACTTGACCCACTGGTAGACATTTTTTTCAATCTGTCTTTCAGATTCAGATACTGGCGAGAGAACATTGAATCCATGTTGTCTTGAAAATCCTTTTTCTTCAAAACAGGAAACGATTCAATGCTTTGATGGTTAAAACAACTATAAAAAGGAGAGTTAGCGGTGGCATACAACAATATTGAAGATAACCTGTTACTTTTTGTTACTTCAGACAAAGGTTCATTTTTATTAATACCTCTGACCTCTCTAAAGTGCTTGTAAACTGGCGAGCCCCTCAGAAAATCTGAAATCCAAAAAATATAAAACCTAATATCTTTCATTATTGACAAGCAGAAAATTCAATTACCGCAGCTTCATTAAGCCCGGCTAAACTAAAAATACCAATTTCACACATTAAACTTTAGAAATAATGTACTTTCTTTTTCCTGACTTCTCAGACGGTATTTCGTCTGCTCTGATAATTTCAATTACACTTTTCTGGCCAAAAATATCTCTCAGTTTCGTTTCCAGGTCTTTGGCAATGGTTATAATGTCTTCTTCACCCGCACATTTCAAAATCATTTTAAAAGCGGTGAGGCTCTCCTGAATAAATTGAAACTGGACAATATGGTTATATTCCCACATCAGATTGGTAATTACATGCGGAGAGAGCATTTTACCATCATTCGTTTTTAAAAAATCAGTGTACCGGCCATTTATTTCAGATAATATTCTTTTGCCCTCTTCATCAATACGAAAAACACCTATATCACCGGTATCATATCTGATTATTGGCATTGCTTTGTTAAATAAATCTGTAACGACAATCCTTGCTTTTTCTCCTTCTTCTGCGTTTTCGTCTGACCCAATCTTTAAAAACTCGAAATGATAACTACCCTCGTTTAACCTGAAAAAATTTTCACCTGTTATGGGTTGCTGCCCTAAAATCCCGCATTCCTGATTTGAATACCTTGACATAACAGGGCACCGGAATGTCTCCTGCATCTGATTCTTTATATTCACCGGTAACTCCTCAGCGCCAGTAAAAAAAGCCTTAATACTCCAATTTATGTTAACATTTCTGATTTTGTCCATTAGTGCATGGATGGTTGAGGCATAAGCTAATAGTACTTTTGGCCTTGTGTCTGCAACCATGCTCTCTGTAAATTGATTTGCGCCTTCAATATCCAGATTTATCAGATTAAATTCTTTCAGGTTTTCAAAAAATCGGCTAAGTACCGGTTTCCGGTTCAGTTTTGTCCATGTGCGCATGAAATAAAACCTGTCTCCTATATCATACCCACCAATTTTGTAAAAGAACAATAAATCGGCCTTATTTCTTCTGAATTTTTCGACGTTCTGATATACCTTGAGCGGGGTACCCGTTGAACCACTGGTGGTCATGGTTTTAAGAGATTCTCTAATATCGGCATACTCTCTTGAAAACAAGGCCTCAATATTACGCATAATACTTTGTTTGGTAAGTACCGGATAAGTGCTTAAATCCTGGGCAACACAATCTTTATAAAATGCGGTGTTTTGCGTAGCGTAAGTTAATAAATCAAATAATCTATTGTTTTTTTGCTTTACCGACCCAGGTTCGCTTTTATAGATGCTTTCAATTTCTTTATAGTGTTTTCTGATTTTTGAACCCTTTAAGTAATCGACCAACCAGAATATGTAGTAGCGTATGTTTTTCACTTTAAAACTAATTTGAGATATTTTTACCAGCCAGAGCAGCCTTGTACTCATTTAAAACTGCATTCCACACTAATTGTCTGTCATATTTTTCAATTATATTCTTTCTGCTATTGATGGCCATTTCAATTCTGGCTTCATTGTTTTTAAACAAATAAAGCATGTTTTCCATGAGTAATTCGGTGTCATATTTGGGTACAATTATTCCGTTATACCCGGTTTCTATTATTTCATTGTTCCCGCTAATATCTGTTACAATACTGGGTAAAGACATGGCTCCGGCTTCAAGAACTACGTTAGGGAAACCCTCTCTGTAACTCGGAAAAACAAGACAATCTGAAATGGCATAATAGGGTCTTACATCTGACTGGGCACCTGTAAATATAATCTGTTGATTATCTTCTATTTCCTTAACCGTTTCAGGCAATAAGGGGTCAAGATGCTGCTCATAATATCCTACCAGAACTAACTTTAACCTTTTTGATTCGTCTTTGTCAACCATCGGCAGCAGGCTATTAAATGCCACGACCAGTTCATTGATTCCTTTGTCTCTTACAAGCCGGCCAACAAAAACAAATACAAAGTCGTTCTGATTTATGTTTAATGATTGTCTTAGTTCCTGTTTTTGAAGGTCTGAATAAGCCGCGGGGTCGTAATAATTAAAATCTATTCCATTAATATTACCATTTGCTAAAACTTTTAATGGTTTTGTGGTGATTCCGAAATTGATTAAGTCTTTTTTTACTCCTTCACCTTCTGGAAATACGTCGGTAGCTGCCCAACACAAAAGCTGATCCATTTTTATAAGCAGCTTTTGCAAGCTCCCTTTTTTAGACGGGAAGATGAGACCCGTAAAAGTGTGCATCCTGATTGGCACACCAGCCAATTTGGCAGCAAGCATAGATAACAAACCGGCTTTAGGTGTAATAGAATGAACAATGTGTGGTTTTTCTCTTTTAAATAGCAGGTAGAGCTTTAATAAAGAAATAAAATCATTTACCGGGGATATCTGCCTCTGCATCTCTAATGCAAAGGTACGCACACCTTCTGTTTCTTTTACATGCTCAAGCGATTTGCCGTTGCCTGACACCGCTATCACATCAAAATACTGGTTCAAAAAAGCCAATTGTCCTTTTAATAATGCACGAAGCGAACCTGGCACTGTACTGGTTCTAATTACTTTTCTTTTTGATATTTCCATAAATCAAATCAATATTGGCCTCTGGTTCCTTCTTCCAAAATTCTATGTTATGGTTCGATGAAAAAGAAGTGCCATTGAATATACGTATTTTCCCGGCAGGTGTAAACTTATTATGAGCATTATTAATGTTTATGCCAACAAAACGTGTGGAATGCTCATCAACGAAGTTATTAAGTTCGATATCCACAGGGTGTGGGTATTGGTATGTGTCTGAGCTAAATGAACCCAGGTTTATATTAAAAGCCGCATTTTTATTGTTGTAAGAATACAGATTTCTGAACTTAACATTTTGGAGGTATTCTCCAGACAGGCTGGGTTCAACATCTACCCCGCACTCTGGCAGCGTGCCGTTTGTATTACATAATAACACATTATGAATGCTTGCATTAATTGCAGAAGTAACAGATATTGCATTTCTTCGGGCATTATCAATCCAGACGTTTCTGACCGTTACATTCTTTGAAACACCGTTGCTTTCAGAACCTATGAACAATCCGTCTCCCCATGTGTCATAAATATGGGCATTCTCAATGTAAATATTGGTTCCGTTAAGAATGGCTATCCCTGCACTCCACTCCCCTTTCTGCCCTTCCAGATTTTTACTTCCTTTAATTTTTGCATTATAAATTCTCACATTAGACACATCGTAAATCTTCAGAATATCGTCTAGTCTTGATGTTGCCTGGCTTACAAACTCAATTAGTGTATTTTTACTAAAATACAGGTTTCTTCCTGATGGAATCAACAGTCCCGGTTTTTCAATTCTTAAAACTGTATCAGGCAATAAAACAGAGTTGTGCTTATTGAGCATATCTTGTATATATGCCGTTACACTGGGCTGATTTCTAACCTCCTGATTGGTAATGCGAAACGTATTTGCAGGAAAATTGAATTTAGCATCAGGGTTAAAATATCTTCTGGAAAGATTCTCAGGCACAGCTTTTACCTGAAATATATCTATTGAAAAAACGAAACCACAAAACGCAATAAATAAGATGCTAAGCGTGTAAATAGTTTTCATAGTGTATCCTTTCTTCAAAGCTGACCTTGTTTCTTCTGGCTAAAAGCCATTGTTCTTTATTGAAAACATTAAATAACCAATACACCATTCCGACAAAAGCATTCTTGATAAAAAACTTTTGCCATGTAGAATTACCATTGTATTTTTCAAGTATTTTATAACTACTTCTTCCAATCAGCACATACTTCTTAAAATAGTTTTCGCCAACTTCTCTGTAAAAGAACAGAGGCTGGTTAATGACCATAAAATTAGATTTTCCGGCCGTTCTGAACCAAAGTTCCACATCCTCAAGCCTTATGGCATCCGGGTCATAAGGATTAGCCCTGAACCATTCAGATTTACCCATGATTGTCGGGTGAATAAATGACCTAACTTTTCTGATATAATTAATCCCATCGTATTCATTACGCATACCCGACACTAAATTAGAGGCATCAATGGTATAGGCATTTGTACCCAATACATCAATTTCAGGATGGGTTTCAAGAACATTTACTTGCTTTTGAAGTTTTTCAGGATGCATGATATCATCTGAGTCCATCCTGCAGTAATACCTTGTATTGCACAAATTTGACAGCTGATTCAAACGTGCTACTAATCCTTCATTTTCACCGGCTATGTAAGTTATCCGTTTATCAAACAGAAAACCCTTTATTATCTCTTCAGTGCTATCAACTGAGCCATCATTAATGATAATCAGGCGCCATTGGGTAAAAGTCTGATTTACTACTGACTGAATAGCGAACTTCAAATATTTAGAATCGTTATATACCGGTAACCCTACAGTAACTAAAGCTTCAGCTTGCCCGGTAAAATTATCCTCCATTTCAAATTGTCCTTTTTAATTTCCACTTACTAAATAAAACTGAAAAAAAACATAAATGACAAATAATGTAGCTACTCCAGCTGTTGCAAATCTGAATGCGTTCTTTTCTGAAAACAGAGGCGCCATTAAAAATGGAATACAAACCCAGGATATTACACCCCATCTGTCTGAATACGGAATTTGAAACGTAAAAAAGAAAAAGACACTGGTAAGTATAAAATAAATAAAAATAAGCTTATATGGCTCAGACTTCTCTTCGAGTCTTCTGTATATATACGCAAAAATTACAAGAAAAAAAGTATTAAATAAAACAAAAGTAGGCCTGAACCCTACTGTATAAACCACGCTTTCATTGGTAAGATATGAAGAACGCCTGTCGTCAACAAGTAGCAAACCAATAATGGGTTCCAGCTGCATTATTCCTATATTAAGCGCGGCCGCAACAATAACCAATAAATAAGTCAGGTAAAAATATATGAGCTTTATTCTTCGTAATAATATACTCAGCAAAAAGATAAAAACTGCCACAATTAGGGTTGAGTGTATGCCCAGCGAACAAATCACAAACAAGAATGCCAGTTTTTTATTGCCAGGATTTAAAGCGTAGTTAACAATTGCAAGCATTAAAAATCCTAAAGCGGTGCCTTGTCTTATTATGTTCGTTCCTAAACTATAAAAGAAATAAAAGCTGAATAAAGAGAAACATACCAAAAACCAGTTGGCCTGGTAATAGTTAGATAAACTCCTTAATGCAAGAGAAAACGTAACCATAAAGGTAAATGCCATAAACAAAAAGAAAACCGTTGAATTACTACTTATCAGATGCAGGCTCTTGTTAATATATGGCATCAGGAAATCGAAGCCATATATAACTTTTTCAGGATTTGAATACTGCCAGTGATATAACCATGTATCGGTTCCTATCTCCACATCTCTGAATCCAAATATCAGAATAAAGAAAAGCAGAATAAAGATGTTAAAAATGTATAATTCACCTTTTATTCTTTTTCTCAGAAAGTCGAGACACAACGCATTCACGAGCGCCAGAATGCTCATAAATAAGTAAACGCCCGAAATCCATAATTGATAATTCTCCATCACAATATCAATAAACGCAGATTCTAAATTTTAGAATAGGCAAACAATATTTAAATCATTGTATTCAGCGCTTCTGTCTGAGCTTTAGAATAATTAGGTTGAAACCATAATTGATTTCTGCCTTTCTAAAACCTAGTAATACGGTTGTAAATAAACATATTGCAAAATTCAATATTAAGCGGAAAAAAGACTCAGCATCTAAAACCGCATTATTAAACCAGTATAGCAAAGTTACGGAACATATTACAACAGTTGCAATGCGTAAGATAACTTTGAGTAAAAAATGACGAATCTGAAACTGATAATATACCACCTTTTTCAGATATAAGACATAAAAAACAAAGAAAACAGCCTCAATGATTATCTTAATTATAAACGGAGTTGTTTCCGGATATCCGGCTTTCAAAAGATAGTATCCTGCAATCAGGCCAATTATATTTAAAGTACCACAGGTAAAACTCATCCATTTCATTTTTTCAGAGGCCTCAATAGTCATCAAAACAGGATATGTAATTACACTGATAAGAACTGCGCAAATGCCAAGTTTAAAAAATTCCACAGCAAAACCAGGAACGTTACCAAGCCACAACGAAAAAACGAATTCTGCATTAAAAATAACCGGTACACAAACTACGTACAGCAAGAAAAAACCTATTCGGGTACCCTGATCAATGATTGCATTTAGCTTTTTGAATTCTTTCGTAACAAAACTTTGTGTTGTCTGTGGTCTGATAGCCGAAGTAAAATTATTTACAAATGCGGCTATTCCACCCTGCGCCTGATTGGCAATTGCAACAGACGAGTTAATTATTACACCATAAAACAAATTAAGATTGACCTTAACACCTTGAACCAGCAGAATTTCACTGAATTTCTTGTAGAGGTCCCATCCAAAGAAGGTCCTCATTTTTTTTACTATATCTTTATTGCCAACAGCTGTTGTTCTTGTTTCCTGAAATTCATTACGACAGTAATTCCTGTAAATCAATCTGATTATAACGCCAACCGAGAAAACCAGACCACCGTAAATAGCAACCTTATATTGAATATTGCCCACCCATATAAGTGCAACTGGTACCAATAGCTTTAGCAGGGCTTCTAGAACCGAAATGTAAGCAAAGGCTAACATTTTTTCTCTGGCCAGAATGATTGATTGATACGGAATCTGGGTTACCAGAAACATAAGACTTAACGTTGAAAACTGAAAGAGGATGTTTGCCTCAAGCAATTTGGTATCAGATATATTAAGTCGGTAGTTCAAGAACCAAATACCCAGGGTTTCGGATGCTAAAAAAAGAAGCAAAGCAAACTGCCGGTGCAGGTACAATGCACTACCGAAAACATCTTTCAGATGTGAATTATTATTTTCAGAAAGAGCCAGATTAAAAAAACGCGTAGAGGTAACCATCAAAGAACTTTGCAAAAAGCTAAAAACCATAACCACACCAGTTACCAAATCATACAAACCGTAGTCTTCAAAACCTAAAACGTTGAGTGAGATTCTGGATGAGTACAAGCCCACACCCAAAGTAAAACACATACGGATATACAGAAAGAAGGTATTCTTTGCGATTTTTGCTGAGTTCGTCAAGCTAAAAATGAAAATTTAATGTATAAAAGTATTTCACAGCGCCTGGCTACAGAATAGACAGGGAAAATTCAAAACTGACTAATGCGTCAGGTTTGTGAGGGTACAATATTACAACATTTACCCGAATTGAGTGCAATATCAATGCTAATTTAGCTATCACATTTATACAAAGCGGATCCGGATTGGTCTAAATGCGGCTGATAATTGCCTTTGAATAAGTCCGATAAATTTGTATTAGAAAAAAATAAAGAGGGCATTCAATTATTGTGTGCCCCTAACGATAGCCTATGCTGAACATTTATGAATCATGGCGGCAAAAAAACAATGTTCTGAAACTGGATTTATGTAGATTTGCAGCAATTTGTAACAAGAGAAATTGGCACCAGTCTTTTGATTACTCATAAGGTTTTATAATATTTTTAAAGTACGTTTATAATTCAACTCCACAACCAAATGTTTAAGAAAGTTCTTCTGTTTTTCATCATAGTTTTACCTTTTACCTCAGTTTATGCCCAAACCACCCAGACCATTCGTGGAAGAATAATTGACACCAATACTGAACAACCTTTGGCTGCAGCCAGTGTAACTTTAAAAAACACAAAACAGGGAACCAAAACAGACGAAAACGGATACTTCAGACTTGAGAAAGTGCAGGTCGGGCGCTATCAGATAGAAATCAGCTCAGTTGGTTACCAAATGCAAACCATCTCTGAAATACTGGTTGAATCCGGTAAAGAAATTGTGCTTGAAATACACTTGCAAGAGGCCACCAAACTACTGGGTGAAGCACAGATAAAGGCGCCATCAAATAACCTATCAGGCTCGCTTACCAGCATACACACAATTACAACAGAGCAGATTTTCCGCTATCCGGGTACATACCTGGACCCTGCACGGCTGGCATCTGCCTATGCGGGTGTGGCCAATTCAAATGATCAGGCCAACGGAATGGTAATTCGTGGTAACTCTCCGAATGGTATGCAATGGCGCCTGGAGGGCGTTGAAATAGTAAACCCTAACCACCTGAGTAATGCTGGTACTTTCAGCGACCGTGTTACGCAAAACTCAGGCGGAGTAAATATTCTTTCAGCACAATTACTGGGCAATATGAACTTCCTTACCGGGGCTTTTCCTGCCGAGTATGGCAATGCACTGTCTGGGGTGATGGATATGCGCCTTAGAAAAGGAAACAACCAGAAACATGAATTTACAGCTCAGGCCGGACTAATAGGCCTTGATGTAGCTGCCGAAGGCCCATTCAGCCAAACTAAAAAAAATGGCAGTTATCTGGTTAATTACCGTTATTCATTTACAGGTCTTTTAGGATTAATGGGGGTAACATTTGGTGGTGAAGACATCACTTTTCAGGATTTATCATTCAATATTTCATCACCTACCACCAAAGCTGGTTCGTTTACAATTTTTGGTATGGGCGGTCTTAGCAGCAATTATTTTAAAGGTAACCGTGATGTCTCTTTATGGGAAGTTCAGAAAGATGGCTACGATATTAATTACACCAACAAAATGGGTGCTTTGGGTGCCACGCATAGTAAAAACATTAGTAACAAACTTTTGTGGAGAACCGTATTGGTGGGTTCCGGATTAGAAAGTGTGCGCAAAGGATATTTGCTCGACAAAACAACTCTTCAAAGACAATTAACCCAGTCAGACAGTGTAACCAAAAGTAGAATCTCAGTTTCCAGTTCGTTGAGCTATAAAATAAATTCAAAAAACTTATTGAAAGTGGGTGCTTTTATTACACATCAGTCTGATGCCATCTATTCACAATCAGGCAATAAAGAAGCACTTGGCAAAGGCAACGGTTTTGTATTACAACCTTATGCAAACTGGCAGTTGACACCTGTCTATAAATTAACCGCAAACATCGGTTTACATTATCTGAATTATACTGTAAACAAAACCCAATCCCTTGAACCTCGGGTTTCAGTTGGTTATCAATTAACTACCAACCAATC
This sequence comes from Emticicia sp. TH156, assembly GCF_002855535.1. NCBI lineage: Bacteria > Pseudomonadati > Bacteroidota > Cytophagia > Cytophagales > Leadbetterellaceae > Emticicia > Emticicia sp. TH156. The sequence continues at coordinate 6,656 of NZ_PKRS01000016.1, read as the reverse complement.
TTTAAGTATAGCTTACGGCCTGCACAGCCAGTTACAATTACCGCAGGTATATTTTGGTATCGACCGCAGTTCTCAAATCAATAAAAACCTTGGCCTCAATTTCACCAAAGCACATCATTTTGTGCTAAGCCACCAGTATTATTTTAAAAGCGGTTCTTATTTTAAAACTGAATTGTTTTATCAGAAAATATTTAATGCGCCGGTTAAGGTTTCCGCGTTGTTGTCAACACAGGAAGTAGACGGTACGTTTTCTACCTTAAATCTGGTTGAGGATTTTTCTGGAGACCCTTTGCAAAATAAAGGAACCGGCCAAAACTATGGTATAGAACTTACTTATCAGCAATATCTTACTAATGGATTTTATACCCTCGTAAATGGAACACTTTACAATGCAACCTATGTAGGTGGAGACGGTATAAAAAGAAATAGCCGCTATAACGGTAAGCATATCTTTAACCTGACGGCAGGTAAAGAGTGGAACAGAAGTAAAAACCGTACCATTGGCGCAAGCATACGGGTAATCTGGTTAGGTGGATTTTATGAAACACCAATTAATGAGACACTTTCACAAAGGGATGGCCAGGCCGTTTACGAGACCAGCAAAACTTTCACCATTAAACAGTCTGATTACTTCAGACCTGATTTTCGGGTTTACCTGAAAAAATCTAAACAAAAATACTCTCGTACCCTTGCCTTAGATCTGCAAAATGTGGCAGGTCATCAGAACATAGCCTACAGCTATTATGATGTGTATCAGAAAAAAGTAGTGAAACAATATCAATTAGGCCTTATACCGATTCTAAGTTACCGTTGGGAATTCTGATTTACTAAAAACATGAGAAACAGTTTTTTGTTGCTGGCTATTTTACTTTTGCCGCTGTTTACATCTGCCCAAACTTTAATAGGTGGGCAAAGTTGTGCCATTACCAAGCAGGCAGTATTTAAAAAAAATGCTCGTATCGCTGCAACCGCTTACACTGGCGACGAAACCATTGATATCGGCTATTACAAGCTCAATCTGGATATCTCTTACGCACAAAAATACCTGAAAGGTGAGGCAACCATCAGCTTTAAAACCGTAAAAACCATTACTGATTGTTTTCTTGACCTGAGTAATCAAATGAATGTTGATTCCATTAAACTCGGCAACAAAAAACTGACTTTCAATCAGACAGATTCCCGCCTCTATATTTATTTTGATTACCCTTACGCTAAAAATGAAAATGTTACAATAATTGTTTTCTACAGAGGTTACCCGGCTAATACGGGTTTTGGTAGTTTTAGTTTTGGCACACATGGCACAATAAACCCCGCCCCTATTGTTTCTACGCTCAGCGAACCTTATGGTGCGCCCGGCTGGTTTCCCTGTAAGGACACCCCGGCTGACAAAGCCGACTCTTCTGATGTGTGGGTAACTATGCCCAAAGAATTTGTATCTGTTTCAAATGGGGTTCTTGGGCAGGTAAGTGATAATCCAGACGGAACGCGTACCTACCAATGGAAGAACAGATACGCCATTGCCCACTATCTCATTTCTATTGCCTGTACCAACTATACAGAATACAAAAATTATTTCAGATACACGCCTGACGACTCAATGGCTGTTACGCATTATGTCTATCCGGAGTATTTGTCGCCTTCCGTAAAAGAACAACTCGACAAAACACCTGCCATGCTGAAGATTTTCACCGAAAAATACGGACAGTATCCCTTTATAAAAGAAAAATATGGTCATGCCCAATGCAAAATAAATGGTGGAATGGAACACCAGACCTGCAGCTCAATGGGAAACTTTGAAAGCAGCCTTGTGGCGCATGAGCTGGCGCATCAATGGTTTGGTAATAAAATTACCTGCAAAAGCTGGGAACACATCTGGCTAAACGAAGGATTTGCCAATTTCAGTGAGTCAATTTATGCAGAGGCAACCGGCGGCAAAGCAGGTTATCAGGCAGACATCAGCTCAAATATGATTTATGCAAAAAAAGCAATTGGAAGCATCTATGTGCAGAACACCAAAGACGAAAACCAGATTTTTAACTATAACAGAACCTACGCCAAAGGTTCGGTGGTACTGCACATGCTAAGAGGAATAGTGGGCGATGATAAATTCTTTAAAATATTGCAGAATTACCTTAACTCGCCGTTTGCTTATCAGTCAGCCACCACTGAAGATTTTCAGAAGATTGCCGAAAGCACCACTGGCTTAACTCTGGATTACTTTTTTAAGCAATGGATATACGGAGAAAATTTCCCGGTTTATACCTATGCCTGGGATGTCAGGCCGACTTCTGACGGAACAACCACCTTAACTCTAAAAATAACCCAGGAAAAAAACACAACACCAGCCTATTTTACTATGCCGGTAGATATTAAAATTGTTACTGCTTCAACAGAATTTACTACTACTGTTTTTGTAGATAAAGAAACCTTTCAAATTGAAGTACCGAATCTGAAAGACGAGGTTCTTGAAGTTATTTTTGACCCTGAAAACAAGATTCTGAAAAATGTAAAAGAAGAAAGGCCCGCGCTTACAGGAGTAGAACCAAAGGCCGACTTAGTTAACTGGAAAATATTGCCTAACCCGGCTGCAGACGAAGTATCGGTAGATTTCTCAATCATACAAAATACCATTTTATCTATTTCAGTTTTTGATTCATCAGGCAAAAAAATAAAGGTCTTGCCTGATGAAAAACTAAGCCCAGGTAAGTATTCAAGAAAAATTCAGCTGCAAAACCTGCCTGTTGGTAATTATATTATCAGACTTTCCGGTGGCGGGTACTCGCAGGCAAAAGTTCTGGCCGTCAGATAAACAACCATTCAAATGCGGGGTTGATAAAATTACTAACCAGCGAGTTGTCTCAGCAGGCACCCATCGGTAAAAACTTTTGTCATCCGAAAAGCTCAGAAAAAACCTCCTCCAGTTTACTGGCAGCAAAAATTTCTATCTTATAGTTTTTCGGATTCAAGCCCTTCATATTAAACTTTGAAATAAAAATCCTGGTAAAACCCAGTTTTTCAGCTTCAGTAATGCGGTTTTCTATTCTGTTTACTGCCCGAACCTCTCCGCCAAGACCCACCTCTGCGGCAAAACAAAACAAATGAGGCACGCTTAGGTCTTCAAATGACGACACCAGCGATGTGCAAATGGCCAGATCAATGGCCGGGTCTTCCACCTTCAGCCCACCTGCAATATTCAGAAACACATCCTGAGTACCCAACCTGAATCCCCCTCTTTTTTCAAGAACGGCCAATAGCATCTGTAAACGCCGGTTATCAAACCCATTGCTGGTTCTTTGAGGTGTCCCATAAGTAGCCGCACTAACTAAAGACTGTATCTCAATCAGTAAGGGGCGGTTACCTTCAAGCATGGCAGCAATGGTAATGCCACTCAGGTCTTCTTCACGCTGCGAAATCAATATTTCTGATGGATTACTCACCTGCCTGAGCCCTTCGCTCTGCATTTCATAAATGCCCAGTTCTGAGGTACTGCCAAATCGGTTTTTGGTGGTACGCAGTATCCGGTAAGTCATGTGCCTGTCGCCTTCAAATTGCAGAACGGTATCTACCATGTGCTCAAGTACTTTAGGCCCGGCTAAAGAGCCGTCTTTGGTTATATGCCCTATCATTATAACCGGCGTATCAGATTCTTTCGAGAACTTCATTAGCTCTGCAGTGCATTCCTTCACCTGCGATACACTCCCGGCACCTGATTCGATTAATGGAGAAGTAAGTGTCTGAATAGAATCTACCACTACAATATCTGGTTCTGTCAACTCTATTTGTCTGAAAATATTGTCTGTAGAAGTTTCATTCAGAATGTAACAGCGCTCGTTCATGATACCCATTCGTTCGGCACGCATTTTTATCTGCTGCTCGCTTTCTTCGCCTGATACATACAATACCGTATAGTCTTGCAAACCTAGTGCTATCTGAAGCATTAAGGTAGACTTACCAATGCCCGGTTCTCCGCCAATTAAAACCAACGAGCCCGGTACCAGCCCACCGCCCAGCACACGATTTAACTCATTATCTTCAGTTATGATTCTATATCTTTCATGTTTTGAAATCTCAGCCAGGGTTTTAGGCTTACTGGCCGTTTTGGGTGAGCCAGATGTTGAGAACTTCCAGTTACCTTTCTCGGGTTCTTCTTTTGTGAGCACCTCCTCAACCAGGGTATTCCACTCGCCGCACGATGGGCAACGACCTAACCATTTTGGTGAGTTATAGCCACAATTCTGACAGAAATATGCGGTTCTGATTTTTGCCATTTAGATTTCTTTTAAATTTTAAAGTCTATGCCGATACACAATTGTTATATAAAATAAATACGTTTAAGCTGTTAAATAAAAAACTGGTAACATTCAGTTTGGAAAATGAGTTTAATAATACAATTTTGAAATTGATTATCGTTAATCATTACAGAAATATTGATGATTCAACTTTACAGTCAGAAACAAAATCATTGTTCATTACCAACATTTTAACAAAAAACTTTATGAAAAAAATCAAATTGCTTGGCCTTTTTACTCTTATTACCTGTTATACCTCTGCCGTGGCTCAGTCTGGCATCGGAATTAAAGGCGGTGTAAACTTCAATAAGGTTTACACAGATGCCGGAAACATGGAAACCAATATAAAAGAAAGCCTTGATACCCAGACAGGCTATGTTTTTGGTGCCTTTGGCCGTGTTGGTAATAAGTTATTTCTACAGCCTGAAGTATTATTTGCCCAACGCGGCGGCACCATTGAAGTGCAAAACATAGGCAAAGTAAAGTATAAATACAGTAACATTGATGTACCGGTTCTACTAGGTGTAAAAGTATTAAAGTTTATACGCATTATGGGTGGCCCGGTAGCTACTTTTAAAGTTAGCGAAGACCAAAGCCTGAAAGACGCCATTAAGGGCTATTCATCAGGCAGTTTTGATGACGCCATGAAAAAAGCCACCTTTGGGTATCAGGTAGGTGTAGGTATAAAATTTTTAAGATTTGATATTGATTTAAGGAAAGAAGGAAGTCTATCAGAAATTTCAGCTCTGAATCTGCAAAACAACGCTCAGTTCAGCCAGAAAGCAAGTGGCTGGCAATTAACACTTGCTCTGAAGATTATTTAAGCATTTACAGAAATGTAACTGTTGGTTAAATGCAAGAAAGTCTCTCTGTTTTAGTGAGACTTTTCTTTTATCTGGCTGCCAGCATTTTTATGTCGCTTACTTCCAGAATCTGCTTTTCATAACCTTTTGTTACTGTGTTAATCATAGCCAAACCTACTTCACTGAGTTTCACAACCGCATTTGGGGCAAATAACTTAACAACCGGAAAAAGCCAGCTAAAGTATTTATAATATGGCAGCACATTTTTAAGGCCTTTGGTGGCTTCAATAGCCGCAGGACGAAAGTTAAACACCTGCCTGAATGGCAATTTTGCCAAATCATTTTCTGTTTTTCCTTTTACTCTGGCCCACATTAAGCGGCCAGCTTCGGTGCTGTCAGTACCTGAACCTGAAACATAGCAGAATGTCATGTCCGGATTAAGTTTGGCTAATGTAGAGGCTACATGCATGGTTAACGAATAGGTAAGTTTGTAATACTGGTCTTCTTTCATGCCCACAGACGAAACCCCCAGGCAAAAAAAGCAGGCGTTGTATCCAGTCAGCTGAGATTCAATTGCAGAAAAATCATGAAAATCATTATGAATAATTTCTTTTAACTTAGGGTGCAGCACCCCACAAGGCTTTCTGTTAATAACCAATACCTTAGCCACTTCGTTGTGTAAAAGGCATTCATGCAGAACCCCCTCGCCTACCATGCCTGTGGCGCCTGTTACAATTACGTTTATCTGAGATGCCATTTCTAATCCTATTTTATCTGAATCAATTCTGTTGTATTACTCAAATAACATTATTTGAAGAAATTACATTCCATAATTACTTTCATTTAAGGCAGGCAGGCCATTTTTTGATTTTCCTTGATTTACAAAAAATAATTTCCCATTTTGGCAACTATTCCGTATTATATTAGGCATTTAAAGAAAAAACCGATAACTTTGAGCCAAATAAAATTTTGCACTTCAAAATACCTATAAGCAATGAGTATTAATAAACTCGACCCAATCGACCATAAACTTCTGGAGATTCTCCAAAGCAATGGCAAGATTACCAACGCACAGCTTTCAAAAGAAATTGGATTATCACCTGCACCTACACTAGAACGTGTAAAAAAACTTGAATCATCAGGAATTATTAAAAGTTACCATGCCCAGATTGACAGAGAAAAAGTTGGCCTTGGTGTTATGACTTTCGTTCAGGTTTCTCTTTCAGGCCATAGAAAATCTATCACTGATGCTTTTGTAGAGAAAATATTGAGGGTTCCGGAAATTATTGAATGCCACCATGTGACAGGTTCTTGCGATTTCTTATTGAAAGTAATTGCCAAAGATATTAATTCATATCAAAAACTGATAATGGAAACTATTAATGAAATAGAAGAAGTAGCCAATACACAAACAATGGTTATTCTTTCCAGTTTCAAAGACAGTCAGGTATTACCTGTGCCATGAAAATAGGGAAACCTTATGAGAGATAAGTAATTAAATATCAGCGTATTACATAAAAAAACAACCCCGAAAACTGCCAATTTCTTGGAATTTCGGGGTTTT
>NZ_PKRS01000015.1:0-68292 GCF_002855535.1 Emticicia sp. TH156 | reverse complement strand
AGACTACGATACCTGAAAATAGAAAATCCAATCTTTTACAGACTGGATTTCCTAAGCATCTCATCTTTTTGATGCAATTATCAAGGATGGCCTAAATAACGGCTTTCTATACGAAAGAGCCTTCTCCTACCGGAAAAGGCTCTTTTTTTATCTGAAAAACTTTTTCGCCAAAGATTACTTCTTTTTAGCTGCCCTCATTTGTTTCTTCAAATCATCAATCTGTTTTTTGGCTTCTTTATAATTGTCAGATTTCTTTTCGGCATTATTCATCACAATGGTATAATATTGAATGGCCTTCTGAAAATCTTTTTCGGTTACTGAAACCTTAGCTAATGCCATATTGGCTGCCAGAAAATATCCCGATTCTTTGGCTTTGGCTTGTTCGGCATATTCTATTGTTTTCAGGTAATACTCCTTGGCTTTGGGTATATCATTTTTGTAATTCATGTTTATGTAGCCCAGTATATACGCGGCATATCTGCCAGCAGTGGCTTCATAACCCGTCTTGCCCGAATTAACATTATGCAGCAGCTCTTCAGCCAGTTGCTCAGCCTCTGCCGACTTACCCATAACAAAGGCCGTACGTGCAGCATACCTATGAAAAAAGGAGTTATTAGGGTACATCTGATGCAACTGCTGCGCCAGGTAGTAGGCTTTTAGGTGCTGGTTTTCCATAGAATATATCTGCATCAGAAAATACTTGGCTTCCATACGGGTATAAAAAGCATTTTGTGCTACATACTCCAATTGTTTAATACCATCAGTCTTTACACCCTTACGGAAGAAAATCAGCATAGGTTTTAAAGATGGATAATTCTCTGGAATCCACTTTGAATAGTAATTATACAAGCCATCGCCTATGGCCAGTTCGGGGCTGAAATCGCCAAAGCCCCGGCATTTTTCAAGGTATTTCATGGCTTGTTTGCTGGCCCAGGCGGCCTTTATCCAGTTTTCACGTTCCGAATGCAAGCGCCCCTTTACAGCATATGCCGCCGACATAAAGAATGCGGCTTCTTTGTCTTCACTGTCATCATCCAGCATGTCATCGGCCAGATCAATGGCTTTATCCATGTAATAAAAACAGGCGTCGTCATATTTCTCATTCTTACTATCGGGCAGTATCTTCCACCATTCATTCAGGCCAATCAGAAAATACCCAATGGGGTGTTCGGGATATTTTACCGTCAACCACTTGAAATCACGCTCGGCTGCATCATAATTAAAATTATACATATTATTTATGGCCTCGGTTGCCTCAATTTGTATAGCTCTGTTGGCCAATAATATTTCATGTTGCTTCTTTTTGGTAGTGCCACCAAACCAAGAAAACTGCGCCACAGCAGCCTGCGATACAAGTAAAAGAATCAACCAGCTATATTTTACTCTCATTTTATTCAGATTTTCCAGATTAACGAAAGGAACAAAAATAAAATTGCAAAACTTAAAATTTTCTTAAAATTAATTTTCTGACCCAAAATTACTAAATTGTGGCCAAAATACACCTCCGGCCTTCTGTCGCTAAATAATATGAAACATATAAAAGACAAAAACTTTGTTCCGTTTATAGAATCTGAGACACTCCAGACCAGAATCAAAGCCCTGGCACATCAGATAAACAAAGATTATGAAGGAAAGAATCCATTGTTGATTGGTGTTTTGAATGGTTCTTTTATGTTTGTGAGCGACTTGTTCAAGTCTATTGAAATTGATTGCGAAATTACGTTCATACGGGTGGCCTCCTATCAGAAAACTGAATCGACCGGGCAGGTAAAACAGATCCTGGGACTTACAGAAGACGTAAAATACAGACACGTAATAATTGTGGAAGATATTGTTGACACCGGCCTCACTATGCATGAAGTGCTGGCGCAATTGGCAGCCCTTAAGCCGGCCTCGTTAAAAATAATGTCCTTACTGCTGAAACCAGATGCCTTGAAAGTACCTTTAAAGGTAGATTATACAGGCTTTGAGATTGAAAACAAATTTGTGGTGGGCTTCGGGCTTGATTATGACGGCCAGGGCAGAAACCTGGACGCCATTTATGTTCTACAACCAGCAGATGAATAGTTTAGCCTAAAGCACCTGTAACCTCACGGTTTCATTATTAACACAATCTGATTTTTATCGGCCTTTACAATCTTTTTTCTGAAATTGACCCATTCATTATATACTGCCGGGGCATGGCGGCCTTTAATGATGCTCAGGTCTCGTTCATAGTAAATTGTATCGCCTTTTAAGCGGGCCTCCGAAATATAGGTACCAAAGCGGGTGTCAATTTTTACGGGTTCAGGTAAATATTCTACCGCATACCCTTTAGGTACTTTAAAAGATATTTTATCTATATCCTGATAGTTGTTATTGAGTTGAAGTTCAGTTTTTCTGCTTGCCGAAACCAGAGGTACCCCTCCTTGCTGATTAAACATATTTGCAGTAATAAATGTACGTGTGCCACTTTTGTTGGCTATGTTTCTCAGGTGCAGGTTCAGTTTTTCCTCCACAGAAGGTAGTTTATCTTTTTTCTCTTTTAACGAGAAACTGACAATTTCTACACTTGGCAAACTCAGGTTCTTATACAACCACTTTTTCTGGTCGTTGGTGTTTAATGAATTGGCAACCTCAGCAAAAATCTCATGTTGTAAACCGGTATACTCGGTTTTTATGTCGGCATCAGCTTCGCCGTTTTCATTGATATTTACAAAGGCAGTTCTTAAAAGCTGGTTATCAGACGGTTTATAAGTTGGTGTTTTTACCAGCTTGCCGCCGTTTTCGGCAAGCAGTAGCACGTGCCTGTCGCCGGTAAAGCTACCCAGATAGCCAAACGGGTTATTCTGGCTTGTACATTCAAGCCAGAGTGTATCCTTAGGCATGGGTACACATAAAATAACATGATTGAACTGAAAAGACGGAAAATCGGTCTGAATATCGGCTTTCTTTTCACCGGCAAGCACCAGTGCCTCATAAGAGTTAATGCCGAGTTCTTTCAGCATACCTTTTGTAAAATTAGTTAATGCCTTACAATCGCCATAGCCTTTGGTGGCCACATCAGTGGCTTTCATAGACTGCCAGCCACCAATACCTAATTGTATGCTAACATACCTTGTATTTGCCTGCAGGTATTCATACACTTTCTTAATTTTATTGGTTACATCCTGTTCATCTTTTACATAGAGCATTAACTTAGCCGTAAAATCAGCAGGTAGCTTATCTCTACCTACATTAAGCTCACCATAAAACCTCGCGATGTCGCTCCATGATTTAATACTGCCTTTATAATCATCTACTTCAAATTGTGTCGGGCCGGTATAAACCCTGGGCATTATTTCGGCGTATCCGGGGCTATTGGTTTCTCGTTCTATTGGCTGCAGGTTATTCACACTCCAACTATAAATCGTGCGGTTATCTTCCTGGGTAATAGATACTTTTTCAGGCATATTCTGTTCTTTGTATCTTAACGCTAACTCCTTTGGCATTGAAACCCTGAACGATGATTTAACCACTGAAGTAAACTCTGCGTTGTCAACTACCGCATCCCAGGCAGGGTAAAACATCATATTCTTCTCTGTAATCTGATAAGAATAATCAATGGTATACGGAAATGAGGTATGGGTAAGTGAAGCCACTTTAACGTAGCTGTCTTCAATAGAGTTTTGCCCGGATGCAGTGTTAAAGCTATCAAAATCGCTCTTCTTTAGCTTCTTTACTGTTTTGCCGTAGGCGTCGTATATACTTGCCTCAATACTGTTTATCTTCGTAAACTTGTTAAAGTACATAACAATGCTGGCATGTCCATTACCTTTTTCGTCCAGAATCGTAATGGTGCCTTTTACTTTTGTAACACCTTCTCCGGGATTTTTTACATAGAACTCAGTTTCATGATTACGCACTACCGCATGCGCTTTTTCTTTTAGCTCTGCCGGTATGAATGCGGCAGAAAACTCTTGCGCAATTGCTTGAAAACTTATTAAAAATATAATCAGGTATTTCATTACTTACTAATTTTTCTTGAGTGTTATTAGCTCATTATGCTTGGCAACTATTTTGTCATAGAACTCTTGCAGAATCGGGTATTCTTCTGCATAATATACTGGTTTCAGAAATTGCACACGGCTGGAAACCATCATGCTTTTTCCGTTTACTGCAACTGAATACATAAACCTGCCTCCGTTTCCGGGCAGGCTTATTACCGTATTTTTGGGTAATTCGGCAACTGAATAACCTTCCGGTATTTCAAAATTACCAATAAATATTTCTTCTTTCGGGTAAGCCATGTCAATAGGATAAACCCGGTCTTTGGTTTTCAACGGGTTTTCTTCAAACCCTTCCGACAGCATCGGCTTGAAATGAAGCATTTTACCCGCCTTGGTAGCATAATTATTTAGCGTTACCTGATATTTTGCCTCAAAAGATTCATTGACTGCGGTTGTATTGGCAAAATCAGCTTTTTCAATTATCCACGACTCCTGCTTCTTTTTTACTTCATCCAGATAACTGTCAGCGCCCAGTCTGTTAAAATCTTTTTTAGCTGTTAAATCGCCATACCCTCCGTAAGACCTCGTAATTAGACCCTGCAATTCGCCGTCTTCACTCAACGAAAGATCCGCCTTTTTAAATTTAAGTTCTTTATCGGATGGTGCCAATGAAACAAACCGTGGCTTTTCTGGATGCACCAACCAACCCTTGCCATTCAGGCACTGAACCGGCAGCATCCCTGGTTTCTGGTATTCATCAGTGGCATCCAGTAACAAATCTTTACCATTACGCTCAATATGTGCAACTACATAATTAAATCTTTTGCGCAATGCAAACTGCTCATGAATTTTGCCATGGCTTCTGGTACTTAAAATAACAGGATTGGCATCAAACCCGAGTTCTCTCAGTAATGCAATCAGTAACAGATTTATGTCGCCGGCGTCACCCGTCCGTGAATCAAGTACTTTCCTGATACTGTTTGAATACAGACCTTCCATCCTGTTCCACTTAATATTTTTCTGAATATATTCGCAGGCAGCTTTTATCCGGCTTGATGAATCAGCATAGGTTTTTGAAATATCTTTGGCTACCCCAGATAAAAAACCAGTATGTTTTAACTGCCCCCCCAATATAGAGGCCCCAAGCATTGTATTGTTAAGCGAAGGGTAGTCTAAAGAAAAATCTTTTATTAGGTACCCGGGCCAATTGACAGATGCCAGTTCAAAATCCATCTTCGTTACATAGTCGCTTGATGTGGTAATAAAAGCCTCGTTCCTGAAAGCAGGTACGTCTTTCATAATAAACCTTTGAAACAAACCATTTTCCGTCTGTGTCCCGAATGATACATTCACCGATTTTGTCTGATTATCCGTAAGGTCTAAATAGCCAGACATCAGGATGCGGTAATGAAAAAACGAAGGAATAGTTATTTCATAAATGCTCCACAATGCAGGATAGAGTCCCTGAAAAGACCAGGGCTTAGGGTTATTGGATATAGAAAAAGGTGTTTCTATATTGAACGAATACTCAATTACTGACCCCACCTTAACATTAGGCATAACTATTTTTACATCCTGTACATTACCAACCGGCTTTTCAGAGAAAATAGATTCTTTGGTAAGCTTGTCTCTTTTAATTTCACCGTTTTCAAGATTATATGTATAACCTTTAATATCGTTAATATACTCGCTTTTATCAGCGCCATCTTTGTAGATTTGCTTGGCGATGGTTCCTAAATCCAATGCAGATTTTTTAAGAATTTTTATCCTTCCATGGTAGGTAAATCTGGTTTGAATCATGTTATTGCGCAAATCAAAAGTGGTTGTGCCGTGGTCATATAAAAAAACGGCGTCGGCAGTTGAGTCTGCCGGGTACACCTTCATTTCAACTTCGGCTCTGCTTATCTCGCCGAATTTCACTACGGGTTCTGTATTTTTTTGCGCATAAACCAGATTTGCACAGCTAGTTACCAGCAGTAGTAGTAATTTCTTCATAAAAGTTTGCGGTAATAAAAAATGAAACAAAATGTAATAAAGAGCCATGAAAACCTACCGGATTTACTTCTTCTTTAATACAATCTGCTCGCCCTGTTTAGCCATCATTTTAGTAAATAACTCTTTCAGCTCAAAGTATTCATCCGAAGAAAAAACTGATTTTGCAATCAACAACTGGCTTGTTAATTCAATTACTCCGTTTTCGGCCTTTATCATAAAAAGATATTTCCCCTTATTGTTAGGCAGATAGATATTCATATAAGTGGGCAGGCTTTCTACAGTGTAATTCTGAGGAATAGTATATCTTGCCATAATTGTCTCCTGAATACCGTATCCAAAATCAACTGGATACCGTCTTTCTGACTGCATAAACGGGTTTTTACTTTGGGCTTTCCATAAAAGTGGCTGCATGAATATCCTGTCACCGGCAATAGAATAGGCCTCGTTAATGGTGGTTTTGCAATGTAATCTGGCGTCTCCACTTTCACTTTCCTTTAATGAAAAGGAAGGATTCTCAAACTGTGTAAATTGAGCTTTTAGTTTTTCTATGTATTTCTCACTGCCTTCCTCATCAATCTCGGCTTTCCTTTCACTACTTCCATATCCATAAAAAGTTTCAGTAAAGTAACCTTTCAACTGCTGGTCTTCAGCTATATCAAATACTAATTCAATGGTACTTTGCTTTCGTCCGTTAGGTGCCAGTGAAACCCATTTTGGATTTTTTGAAACAAGCCAGCCACGTTCGTTCAGGCATCGTTTAGGCAGCATATTCATTTTAACGTATCTGTCGCTGGCATCAAGCAAAAAATCTTTGCCATTAACCATAATATGAGCTACGCTGTAATTAAAACGGTCTATAAGCGCAATTTCAGTAAGCACTTTACCATGAGCCCTGGTGCTTAATAATACAGGATTGCTGTCAAAGCCCAGCTCATTCAACACAGCAACCAGAATAAGATTTATTTCTGTTGATGTGCCCTGCTTTTTTTCATATATCTGGTCTAGTTTTGATGTAACAACAATGCGGTTTTCGCCATTCCAATTAACGGTGTTTCTAACAAAGTCATAAGCCGCTCCAATAATTGCCATTGAATCTTTTGAAGCTGCTTTTGCTAATATTTCGGCGGCAATTTTTTTGGCAGTTTTACCAAATTTCCTAATTGCTACGCCATAATTACTTTCTTCCAGAAGTGTTTTTGTAAGGTCTTTATAGGTTACAGAATAAATGCGCTCTCCGGTAGTCGGGAAAACCGTACGGGCAAGCTCAAAATCTATTGAACTCCTGTAGTCTTCTACGGTAGTCATGAAATCGTCAGGTCTTAAGGCAGGCAAGTCTTTCATGGCAAAATGATATGCCAGATAAGGGTCTTTTATTTCTTCACCTAAAGGCGTAACTCGTGTAATAAAGACTGACTTACCCTCTTTTACTTCTTTAATGGCAAAAGGATGATAACCAAAGTAGGTAAGTTTGAAGTCAAAATAACCCGGTATTGTAGCTTTAATACCACTCCATGCCACCGGTATGTCTTGCTGAAATGACCAGTTACGTAAAAAATACCATAAAGGAGATTCAATGGAATAGCTGAGGTCTATAACCGAGCCCTCCTTTACCTGTGGGAATATGATTTTCATTTCACGGGTATTGTTGGATGTTTTTTCCTCAAAGATTGACTTACTGGTCAGTTCTGTAATTTGAACTGTTCCGTTCTCAAGGTTGTAGGTCATGCCTTTAATATTCCGCACCAGCTCCTGTCTTTCCAATGATGATTCGAATCGGAAAGGAATTGTCATTGTGCCTCTTTCAAGCCCCGACTTCTTTAGAATCTTTATGCGCTTATGAAAATTATAAGCCACTACCGGTATATTGTCCTGAAATGTATAGGAATAGTCGGCAAAATCATAAAGTACAACAGCCTCGGCTGTTGAGTCCTTTGCATAGGTTTTCATTTCCAGTTCAGGCAAACTGTAAACCCCAAATTTAACATTGGGCACTTGGTTCTGCGAAAAAACTAAGTGGGATAAAGTAGAAAGCAGTAGTAACACAGCAATGCGCTTCATAAAAATTGAGAATAATGGGTGGTTAGTCATTAGCATGCGGCAAATATCTGGTAATTATCCAAAGACATCAAAAGAATCAGTATTTTTTTATTTTCAGGCATCACAAAACTACCGATTGCAGGAAAAAATAATCGCGGAATTACAAAAAGAGGTCATCCACCTTTACCGGGAATGACCTCCTTTTCTGCCGATATTGATTTTTCAGTCAATAAGTGCTTTTATAATTACAGGTTGGTGGTCTGACGGATACCGTTGTTCTTTGGCATCGGTAAGTACACCGTATTTCAACACCTTAATTTTTTTATCTACAAAAATGTAGTCAATTCTGCTATTCATTGGGGCATCAAACTTAAATGCATTAAATGTACCTTCAGGGCCGTACGGAGGCATAATAGTTACATTATGGGCGTCGTTCAAAAGGGTTTGCATTTCTTTAATTTGTTCCGTTTCCGGGGTTGAATTAAAGTCGCCTGTACAAATAGCTGGTGCGTCAGCGGCAATTTCCTTAATTTTTTTAACCATTAGTTTGCCTGACTGCCTGCGCGCCTCAACCCCCTGGTGGTCAAAGTGTACACTAAAGAAATAAAAGCTTTTCCGGGTGGTTAAATCCTTAAACTTGGCCCATGAGCATATTCTGTTGCAGCAGGTGGCATCCCAGCCTTTTCCGGGTTTATCAGGTGTTTCACTCAACCAGAAATCACCAGATTTCAACACTTTGAATCTTGATTTTTTATAGAAAATTGCCGAGTGTTCTCCTGCTTTATCACCGTCATCGCGGCCTTTGCCGATAAAGGCAAAATCCTTCATTTCGGCAATATCATCCAGTTGTCCTCTTAAACCTTCCTGTGTTCCGAAAATATCAAATTCATGAAAACCGATAAGCGCTTTAACAAACTCTTTTCTGTTAGGCCAGGCATTAAGGCCATCGTTTGGTGTATTATATCGCAGATTATAAGTGGCTATCACAAGCGGGGTGTTTTTTTGCGAATAGCTTGTTGATGTGGCAAGCATACCAAAAAAAAGAACTAAACAACTGAGTCTCATAGTTAATGGTGTTGGTTTTGTTGAAAATTGAATGTTTCAGAAATTGTATATCTGACAGCGCAAAGTAAATAATAGATTTTCAGAAAAGGCAACAAACCAACCCAAAATAGTAATTGCTTAACAATAACATAAAATAAAGGGCTGGCAAAACCAATGCCAACCCTTTCATAGACTATCTAACCTGTAACCATTTTAATTCTTCTTTACTAATAACTTAAGGGTGTCGGCATTTATACCGGTAAATATACCCAGCCCGTTGGTGATACTTGAAGGCGGTGTGCTCAGGTTCTGAGTGGTTGTTCCGCTTGATTGGTACAATGCCGAATAATCTGGATTGATACGATAAAGTATTACATCATAATTGCCGAAATACTCGAGGCTCTGGGGCTGAATATTGCTATGGGTGCCCAGGACTGGTTCATTTGAAATTCTAAAACGGATAGTCGGAAATTCTGACCCAGACGGCGGAATAATTATTTGGACAGGCTCGGTTTCGGTGTTTTCCAGTGCAATAAAATGATATACGTTATCGGGGTTGCTCCAAGATAACTCTATGGGCGTGTTGTCAAAACCACCAAATCCACCTCCACCACCACCTGGGAAGCCTCCACTGGACAAATTCACCTGACTTCTCGAAATTTCATTTGTACTAATGGCCATTCCAACCGGTTTTTCGGGTATGTCTGTTTCTGCACTTATTGTTCTGCCCTTGTAATCAAACTCCATTTTATACTTAACGGGTGGTTCTTGAATTAATTCATTGTCTGCTGAGGTGTACACCCCATTGCCTTCAGATTTAAGAATGAAGACTTTCCCGTTACTACCTGTAATTTTGATGCTTAAGCCATTAATAGGCTCCGAGACACCCTCAGAGGTCTCGGCATACGGAATCTCGGTATATACTTTCATGCTTACCCGATGCCCCGGTGCCAAATAGGCCTCTACAATTGGTTTTTCGCCGAGGTTTACTACAGTATTGGTGTCGGTGCAACTTACTACGGTGGTAAGCAGCGTTGTAAACACTATTAATTGGTATATCTTTTTCATCTTTGTGTTTCTCATTTAAGTTTCCAGGTTATAGTTACATTAGGCGTAAAACCCAGATAATTTACGTTGGTAGTCTGAAGTATAGTCAGGTCGTCGTCAGTAATAACCTGGAATCGCTTATACCAGACATTGGTTCGGTTATACAGATTGAAAACCGAGAACCCTACGTTAAACCTCGGGCTAAAATTGTAAGTGGCCGACACATCCATGCGGTGATACGCGGGAAACCGGTTGGCGTTTTTATCAGACGGATTTGTAAAGTTTCTGACGGTGCCATCAAGAAGAGTAACCTGATATGCCCCGAGTATAGAGGTATATGGCCTGCCGGTAGAGTAAATCCAGGTTGCGGCAAAATCCCACTTTTTGTATTTATAAGAACCCACTATCTTGAACTGATGGCGTACATCCTGATCTGAATAGTACGGTTTATCTGAGAAAGCCGATATTTTGCGCTTTGCTTCGGCCAGGGTATAGCCAATCCAGCCATTAAAATCACCAAATTTCTTCTGAATCAGTACATCTACACCATTAATGGTTTCGTCGCCGTTAAAGAATGTTTCACTGGCAGCCAGCATACGATTAAGCTGCGGCACAAACCTGAGGGTATATTCTGTAACGTCTGTACTTTTTTTCTGATAGAACTCTACATCAATGAGATAGTCTGACGTTTCATAGCTTCCGCCCAGAATTAAATGTTTGGAGCGGGTAACCGGAAGTGTTGAAGAATTAGACAACACCCAGAAATTCCGGTTACCCTGTGAAATATCCTCGCGGTTAATCTGCTTCACAAACTGGTAATAAATACCGGCTGCTCCTTTAAGTTTTAGTTTTTGGGTTACGTTAAAATTAGCTGAGAGTCTGGGCTCAAAATAGTTTTTTTGCGTTACATCAAAATAGGTCATTCTAATACCCGGATTGATATGCAAGCGCGAACCAAAAATCTTTATCTGGTCTTGCACATAAACGGTGTAAGTACTGCCTGTATCGTTTCTGTCTAGCACCTTAATGGTGTCATTCTGGCTGTATGTATATTTAATGTTATTGCGGGTAGCCTGCCATCCAAAATCCAATTGGTTATTAGGAAGAAGTTTCCATTCAAAATCCATTTTGGCTGTTATGTCAGACAAATTGTTGTCTTCTATCTGGCCTATACGTACATCGCGGTCTACGCTGTCTCTGGTTATGGTCATCAGGCGGCTGTTATCGCGGTTACTGTAATAATTAGAATAACTTATTAAAGCATTGCTGTAAAACTTGTCACCCCATTGCCGCGACCATTTCAGGCTTCCACCCAGATTACCCCAGTTTGAAACATCATTGGTGGCTGTATTAAAGCCGCGGCCGCCGCCAAAGCCGCCACCCGGCCTGCCAAAACCTGTCAGGCTTGAACTGCTTGAGTTATCCATATTATCGGTTCCGTTATAAAGGCTCAGCGACACAATATCGTTTTTGGTTGGGCGGTAAGTAAGTTTAGAGTTTAAATCATAAAAATACGAACTGGCTACCTGTTGCTGACCAAAAGAACCGAAGGGGTTTCTGCCGCTTCCGCCAGGCAAACCGGTAGCTGGTTGATTCTGATTGCTGTTTTCTGAGGTAAAACGTTCAAAAAGCTTTTTATATAATGGGCCTTTCCACGACCGGCGGCCAGCAACCAAAAATGTAAACTTTTCTCCAAGCGGGGTTTCAATATAGGCGTTTGTACTCAACAGGCTTACGTCGACTCCGGCATTAAATTCCTTTTTGTTTCCTTCTTTCCCTGTAATTTCGGCCACTGCTGAGATGCGCCCACCGAAACGGGCATCGAAGCCACCTTTGTAAAGTTGAATGTCTTTTATGGCATTGTAGTTAAAAGCTGAGAAAAATCCAAAAAGATGGTCGACATGATATACAGTAAAGCCATCGTATAAAACCAGAGTCTGGTCGGGGGTGCCACCTCGTACATACAGGCCTGATGAAGACTCGTTTGAAGCACTTACACCTGGCATTAGCTGAAATGCCCTGAAAGGGTCTCTTTCGCCCACATTGGGTAGCCGGGCAATGTTACGGGGTGTCATTTTTATCATCCCTACAATTTCATTTGCTTTTAGTACCTCCGTTTTTTTCTCCATTACAGTAACCTCTTCAAGGGTGCCAATGGCAGGTTCAATTTCAATTTTTAAGTCCTCCAGATTCAATTTTGGGTTCAGATGAAATAATCTGGTAACAAAACCTACATAGCTTACCTCAAGCGTTACTGTGTCTGACGGCACCTTTAGCAATGTAAAGTGCCCGTCGACATTTGTCTGGCTGCCAGCCTTAGCGCCTTTAATAGCCACTGTGGCAAATGGCAGGTTTTCTCCACTGGTAGCATCAACAATTCTACCCGTGAGCGTAAAATCAGCCCTGGTGGGTTGCCCGTCAAATTTTCTGTCTACAATGGTTTCTATCTTTTTATTCTTACCTGCTATGTGTATAACTTCGTTTTCGTCCAGAAAAAACTTAAGCGGCACCTTCTTAAAAACTGCTTTGAGGCCATCAAGAAAGGTTTCGTTGGTAAACCAGTAGGTAATTGTGTAAGGTTTCAGTTCTTCTTTGTCATAGTCTATTTTTAACTGATACTTTTTTTCCATAACGGCAAGCACATTTACAAGCGGTATGTTATTGAAAAACTCGTCTTTTATAAGAGGGTTACCGGGCGTTGGTTTCATTGCCTTTTGGGCGTAGCCTTCCCCCATCAGGCCAATCAGAATAAAAAGAAAAAGAATGCGGAAATGTTTATTTGTCATACAGGCATAGGATTTGTTCACAGTCAATGACGAGCCTGCTGCTGGCGGGGATGCCGGCCTGTTTGCAAGTGTAGAGAATTAACAGTTATGTGTAGATGTATGAAATAAAGCAGAAAACAGCGTCTAAATTTCTTTATATTTTGACTTAAAAACTTCCAGAAATGTACGGCCGATAGGTATTTCCTGCCGGTTAATTAACACCTGGGTTTTCTGAAATGAAGTAATTTTATCTAATGCCACAATGAACGACTGATGCACACGGCAAAAGCGGTTGTCGGCCAGCTTACTTTCTATGGTTTTCAGATTCAAACGCGTTAAATATGGCTTAGGTGTATCTCTGACATATATTTTGACGTAATCCTTCAGACCTTCAATATAAAGCACGTCGTCATAAAAGAGTTTAATCTGTTTGTATTCTGAATGTATAAAGAAAAACTGTCGGTTTTCCGGCGGTAAAGAATCGGCACCTTTTGCTCTCAGCATAAAAAGTTCGAAAGCCCTGTTGGCTGCTTTCAGAAAACGCTCAAAAGGTATGGGCTTCAACAGATAATCTGTAATATTAAGGTCGTATCCTTCCAGTGCATATTGCTCATAGGCAGTAGTAAATATTACCAGGGGGGGCACGGCCAGTTTTCTTAAAAACTGTGTTCCTGTAAGCGTAGGCATCTGAATATCCAGAAAAATAAGGTCAATTGTATTTTCGTCCAGATATGCTGCTGCATCAAGCGCGTTGCTAAATACGGCCTTTAAATCGAGAAATGGAATCTTTCTGATGTCATCAGCTATAATTTCCAGTGCAAAAGGCTCATCATCAATGGCTATGCACCTGATTTTGTCGCGCGATGGGTAGGTACTCATGCCAGTAAATTAATGGTTAGTTCAACACTGAAAAAGCCTCCTATATTTCTGATGTTCAATTCATGTCGGTCAGGATAATGCAGCATCAGCCGCTTTTCAACATTCTGAATCCCGATTCCCGAATCCTCCGCCCTTTCCGGGAAGTTATTGGTAAATATTGGATTTTTCACGAAAAACCTCAGGCTATTGCTATCCGTTGAAAGATTAATTTCTATCCGGCTTTCATGCTGGCTGTGCAGCCCATACTTAAAGGCGTTCTCAACAAACGGAATAAAGAGTAACGGCTCAATGCTCCAGCGGCTGATATCGCCACTAAAATTAAAACTGACAGAATTTTGCTCAGAGAGCCGCATTTTTTGCAATTCAATGTAATTCTTCAGATGCTCGATTTCTTGCTCCAGAGGTACTTTATCTTGCTTGGCCTGATATATCATGTATCTAAGCAATTGAGAAAGTTTAACAACGGCATCTTCAGTTGAATCTGATTTCTGCCTGGCCAGCCATCGGATATTATTAAGTGTGTTGAACAAAAAATGCGGACTTATCTGCAACTTTAACACAGCCAGTTCGGCCGCTGTTTTTTCAAGTGCAATTTGCTGTTTTTCTTCTTTCTGAATACCCCTTTCTTTAATCAGCGCCAGCAATGAGCTGGCCAGAATAACCAACGAAAAAGAAGCCACGGTTCTGAACAACAAAGGAAAAGGTATAAAAGATGGAAACGGTGGCGGAAAATCTCTTCTGAACCTGGTAAAGTCTTTTGGATACATTCTGGCTAAATCAGGTCTTCTGAAAGTATCAAATGTAAATTTATTCAGGAGCAGCATCAGAATAAATATAGTGGCCAGCACAAAAACAAATGCCAGTATGTTTTTACGGATAATCAGATTGGGTGTTAAAAAGTGCAGATTCACATAGAATACGGCTATCAGCATACAATCGCTAACCAGCTGCGATAAAGCAAAAGACCTGAAATATGGTTGTTTCCAGAAACCGAAGTTACCGCTGGGCGCAGTTAGAAAAGGCATAATAATGAAGATAATCCAACCTATAATATGCAGCCAGACGGAGTAGCGTTTAAGAAAATTCATTGATTTTAATTGTGGGTATTGAAATTCAAACCAAAAACTACTCACAAAAGATTTAATTTAATGAGAACAGGGTTGACTTTGTATAAATTCTACCTGATTGTGTAGATAATTTAACCAGCAACTGATTGAACATACACTTAAAAATATTATCTTTTGGTAGAGAAACTTAATTAATACAGGTGGATGGTGGCTCCTAAACAACAGTATAAGACTAAAAGTTTATTTCTTTTATGATAGCTACAAGTGCAAAAAATTTAACAATATTTTAATACAGTCTACACATTTGCTTCACTTTTATACACAATGTCTCCAATTCTATGCACGCTGCGTCTATGACACTGAAAGACAAAGATTATTGAACCACCAATATGAAGAAGCAAACAACACGGTTGCTCATGGGCTTTTTGCTCTGGGCAACTGTTTCCTGCAAAACATCAGCCGATGACATTGATCCAAGTAAGGCCGGACTGCTTGACTGGACAGCCGAAACGCATGGTAACAAAGTAAGCCCAAACTATGAGGTAGTGTTTCCGGAAGACAAAATTAACTCTATTGAAATTACATTAACTGCCGAGAACTGGGCAGCCATACGCACAGACATGGTTGCTAAGGCAGGAAAAGACTTTGGTACAGGCGGCACCGGCCAACCAGGCGGAGGCCAGATGCCCGGCGGAGGCAATGCACCGCCAGGTGGTAATGGCGGAGGCGGGCTTGATATAATACCCGGTGACCCCATTTACGTTCCGGTTGCGCTGAAACATAACGGAAAAGAATGGTATAAGGTTGGGTTCAGGCTTAAAGGCAATAGCAGTTTGTCGCAGGCGTGGTCACAGGGTATATACAAATTACCGTTCAAATTGCAATTTGACGAGTTTGAGGACGACTACCCCGAAATAAAGAACCAGCGTTTTTATGGTTTCAAAGAGCTTTCAATGGCACCCGGGCATAACGACAGCTCATTAATGCGCGATAAATTGGTCTCAGACCTATTCAGGTCCGCTGGTATTCCGGCAGCCCGATCATCCTTTTGCAAGGTTTATATCAACTTTGGCGAAGGTCTGAAATATTGCGGAGTATATACCATGATTGAGGTAGTTGATGACACTATGGTTGCCAACCAGTTTGGCGAAGAAAATGGGAATATATATAAGCCGGAGTCTACATTTCAATCATTTACTGAGGGCAGTTTTGAAAAGAAAAATAACGAGGAAGCAGCCGATTATACAGACGTAAAAAATGTAATAAGCGCATTGAACAGCACTAATCGCACCACAAGCCCCGCCCAATGGAGGACTAATCTTGAAAAAAGTTTTAATGTAGACCATTTTCTTAAGTATCTGGCTATAAATAATACAATTGTGAACTGGGACGCCTACGGTGCAATGGCCCACAATTATTACCTGTATACACCTGGCAGTACAGGAAAAGTAACCTGGATTCCGTGGGACTTTAACTTATCTATGACCACCAGCGCCGGCAATCAGCAAGGTGGCGGCGCAAATGGTAGAGCGGTATCATTAGAAATGACAGAGGTAGCCAATAACTGGCCGCTTATCCGCTATCTGGCCGATGACCCCGTGTACCTGGCTAAATACAAAAGTTATGTAAAAGAATTTGCTTCTACCTACTTTACCAGCACGCAAATGAACACCATTATAGACAAGCATTATAACCTTATTGCACCTTATGTAATTGGCGCTGAGCCCGAGCAGACAAAATATACTTTTCTGGCAAATGCCTCGGCGTTTACTGCTGCCGTCAGCCAGTTAAAACAGCATGTAGCCAGCAGAACGGAGGCAGTTAATGCTTACATTAAATAACCCGGCCGCCAGGGTGTGTATGCCCGCAAGGGCATACCACCTTCTGAATAGCAATTTAAAGAACTTAAAACCATTCTGACTTCAATGCTACCCATACACAAACGCGAATCTATAAGCCGGGACTTCATCTTACAGAAAGTAGAACGCCTGACCAGTACCTTTGAGCCGATAACGCTTGTGGAAATGGATAACGTAAAACTGATGGACCGCGTAGATGTAAAGTACATAATACCCTTACAGGCTTTACCGAACATTTTAGCAGATGCTCAAAGTCATTACCGGATTCTGGAAGTGGAAAACAAGAGATTGTGCCATTATGAAACACTATATTATGATACGCCTGATTTGCAGTTGTATAATACGCATCTTAAAAACAGGGCAAACAGATACAAAATCAGGTCGCGAAATTATGTGGATTCAAACCTGAAATTTTTTGAAATAAAATTGCGTAACAACAAAGGCAGAACCATAAAGACACGTATCAGGCAAGAAACCATTGGTGCTGAAATTGACCAAACATCGGCAAACTTTCTTAAACATTCAACCCCGCTGATGGCCACAGCATTTAAGGGTATGGTGTGGGTTGATTATACCCGAATAACGCTGGTAAGCAGAAAATCGCAGGAGCGATTAACAATTGACCTGGATCTCAGTTTCCGGGCCGGTGACAGGCATAAAGCATTTGATAAAATTGCCATTGCCGAGGTAAAACAAAACAAGGCCACGGGTTCAGCGTTTATAGACATTATGAAAAAATATCAAATAAGGCAGGGATCTATCAGTAAGTACTGCCTGGCCGTTATCAGCACTTTTGACAACATACCGTGCAATCAATTTAAACCTCATCTTTTAAGAATCCATAAATTAAATAACCAATATGACATTGCTTCAGGAATTAATCAATACGCTCAGGCTTGAATGGCCGGATAATGCCACACTCACACTATTGGCAAGGCTGTGCATAAATTTGTTTGTTGTTTTTATTCTCATAAAATTCATTTATTTACCCAATTACAAAAAAACAGACCTGCTTCTTACTTTTTTTGCTTTTAATCTTATTATCTTTCTCATTACTTATCTGCTCAACAAAGTAGAGATGTCTATGGGCGCAGCATTTGGTTTATTTGCAGTTTTTTCTATGCTAAGATACCGAACAGAGGGTATTTCGGCCAAAGACATGACCTACCTGTTTCTGGTAATATCCATTGGCCTTATAGCTGCTATCAGCCAGAACAACTCGCCTTTGCTGCTTATTTTTGCCGCTCTTATATTATTGGTAACCTTTCTGCTTGAAAACGGGTGGCTGATAAAAAAAGAGTACTCTAAACAGGTAAGCTATGAGAATATCCGGTTGGTTACACCCGACCATAAGCATGAACTGCTTGAAGACTTAAAAAACCGTACAGGATTGGATGTCCACCGGGTTGAGATTATTGAATTTGACTTTCTAAAAGATTCAGCCAGTATAACCATTTATTATTATTGATTGCCAATATGAAAACCACCTTATGAAAAAAATAATCTTTTTGGCAGCTTTAATGTTGCCCGTTTTAGGTCTGGCTCAGGACAAAACCACCAACCTATGGACAGGACTAAGCCTGAGTAAGTCAATAACAAAAAGGATATCGCTTGAGGCTGATGCCCAATGGCGGCTAACCAATAACCTTAGAACAGCCGGCGCATACATTGGCGAACTGGGCATTACTTATAAGTTTAATAAGCACCTGGAGGTAAGCGGATATTACAGATTTATAAACCGGCGAAAATATGATAAAGGAGACCAGGAGTGGGTTTACAAGCCTTACCATAGGTTTTATGCCAACCTGAACTATGACCGAAAGATTGGTTTTCTGAAATTTGACTACCGATTAAGATACCAAAATCAGTTTAAAGACGATAATGGCAACTTTGAAAACGACAAAAGCTATCTAAGAAATAAGCTGGAAGTTGCCTACCCCAATAAAACAAAATTTACTCCGGCTATATCGGCCGATTTATTTTACCGCATGGGTGAGAAATTTGATGAACTGCGTTACAAGGCAGAAGTTAATTACAAAATAAACAAAAAGAATGCGCTCGGTGCCGGTGGATTTATTTCGCACGAATTCGATAAAGCTACTACTAACAACCTAACTCTTTTACTGACATACAAAGTAAAGTTCTGATTAATAATATACTGTAAAAAATGGCTATTCAGGTTTGCTTGAATAGCCATTTTAGTTAAAACAGAGATTTTAATACAATATTTTACTTCCTGGCTCGCTATTATTTAAAGAAGTGCCCGTTTTATATACAATTAGTGCGTAAATATACCGGTTGTTTAAGCAATATATGCGTACTGGCTGGGCCTAAATACCTGGATGATAACTTTCGTTTAGTGCAAAAATCTAATGCTGAAAACCGCAGTTCAGCCATTACGTTTAATCAATTTTCAACAAAAAGTTTGTGAGTGTCAGTTGAAAAGTTTAAATTCGCAAATTATTGATTATCAGCAACTTATCAATAATACCAAAAAACATTTTAAAAACCAAAGAAATGGATTTTCGTACTGAAATAGAAGTTAACCCGTCCAGCTTCCGTATCGGCACAGACTCCAGAATAATGACTGTTGGCTCATGCTTTTCTGATGTCATTGGAAGTCAGCTCTCGGAAAATAAAATTCAATGCCTGTGCAATCCTTACGGCACTGTTTTCAACCCTTTGTCTATCTTTAAATTAATCAGCAATAGCCTTCAAAGCAAACCAATTTTTAAGCATTTAATGGTTGAAAACGCCGGTATCTGGCAGCATTATGATTACCATTCCAGATTTTTTGGTTCATCAAGAGAAGAACTAGAAGAGCTTTTATATGAAACAAACAGCAAATCGCAACAATTTCTAAAAAAGGCTAATCTGCTTATTATTACTTTTGGTACAGCCATTGTACATCAGTTAAAAGAAAACGGCGCAATAGTTGCCAATTGCCACAAAGCACCTGCCGCAAACTTTAAAAAAGAAATGCTGAATATGAAAGATATTATTCTGCGTTTCAGGGCCATGTACGAAACCCTGAAAATGTATAATAATAAAATTAAAATTCTGCTTACGGTAAGTCCGGTCAGGCACACCCGTGAAACACTTCAGCTAAATTCGGTAAGCAAAAGTATTCTTAGAACCGCCTGCTATGATATTGAAGAAGAGTTTAATGATGTTCATTATTTTCCGAGTTATGAAATCATGATGGATGACCTGCGCGACTACAGGTTTTATAAAGCAGATATGATTCACCCGAATGAACAGGCTGAAAAATATATATTCGAGAAGTTTTCTGAGACTTATTTTACAGATGACCTCAACAATTTTTTGCAGGAATGGCATAAGTTGAAAATGTCTCTTAATCACAGGCCGATTCAGACTGACACTCCGGCGCACCAGAAGTTTCTGGCTGATTTATTAAAAAAAATAGATGGCTTTAGTGATAAATTTGATGTATCAAGTGAAAGAGAAAAAGTTTTGTCTCAACTAGTAGCTGCCTGATAAGTAATCTCTGTTTGAAACATCCACACTATTAATGTTCTGCACGAATCATTCTGCTTTTGAATGCTGATTACCCCGGTTATAATTCCTGCTCTATCTACAGGTTTGAAAGTATTTGTCCGGGCGGTTGAAAAAGAAAGTAAGCAGCAATTAAAGAATTATCATTATAATTAAGAAGCGTTGCCCGACTGTTTGTAATATCTTTTCTGACAGTTGATTTGCAGCGCTTTTTTTGTGAACTTTGCAGCGTTGAAATTGAGAATTTCAACCTTAAAAGCGGTTTTACCTGCTTTTAAAATGGCTCAATAAATGGCCAAGCAGTAAACTAAAAAGTAGTTATACTTGTTGCATTTACAAGTACGACAAGAGTATTTACGAACTATATACCATTGCATGGGAGAATTTACTATCACTAAAGAAAAAATACTTCAAGCCCTGAGTACAGTTGAGGAGCCGGATTTAAAGAAAGACCTGGTAACCCTTAACATGATACGAGATATAACCGTAGGTGTTAATCAGGTAACTTTTACAGTTGTTTTAACTACACCTGCCTGCCCGCTTAAAGAGTTAATCAAAAAAAACTGTACAGATGCCATTCATAGTCATTTTGGCAATGGCATAGAAGTAAATATTAACATGACGGCGGATGTTACCTCAATCAGGAACAATGCCCCACTACTTGATGGTGTAAAAAACATAATAGCCATATCGTCGGGTAAAGGCGGTGTGGGTAAATCAACGGTTACGGTTAATCTGGCAATGGCGCTGAAAAAATCCGGAGCCAGGGTTGGTATTATTGATGCTGATATTTCAGGGCCATCTATTCCGCTGATGTTTGGCGCTGAAAACATGCAGCCGTTGATTTCGCAGAAAAACGGCAAAAATATGATTTCGCCCATTATGCAGTACGGCATAAAGATGATATCTATCGGTTTTCTGACACCCCCAGATAGTGCCGTTGTGTGGCGTGGACCAATGGCCAGCCAGGCTTTGCGTCAGTTTTTTGGTGATGTAGACTGGGGTGAACTGGATTATATTCTTATTGACCTGCCGCCTGGAACAGGTGATATTCACTTAACACTGGTGCAAACAGTGCCTTTAACCGGAGCTGTGGTGGTTACTACACCGCAAAAAGTAGCACTGGCCGATGTAAACAAGGGTATATCCATGTTTCGTCAGCCTCAGATAAATGTTCCGATTCTGGGTATTGTAGAGAATATGGCCTATTTTACACCCTCCGAGCTACCAGACAATAAATATTATCTATTTGGAAAAGATGGTGGAAAAACCATAGCCGAGAAATATAATGTACCCTTACTTGGCCAGATTCCGATAGTGCAGAGTATCAGAGAAGGCGGCGATGAAGGAAGACCAATTATGATGGATGACGAACCCATTACCAATGAAGCGTTCAAATCTGCTGCTGAGGCACTTGCTCAACAGGTTGCTATCAGAAATGCCTCAGGGCAAAAAACAGCAAGAGTAGAAATCAGATAAAAAGCAAAGGGCCTTTAGTGAATACAGAAGGCCCTTTATTTTTTACTCTTCTTCTTTTTTTTCAATTGACTGGTCGTTTTCATCTACAATTACAAAAACGGTTTCGTCTGTTTTTTTCATCAGGTATTTTTCGCGGGCAAATTTCTCCATTGCATCAGCGTTACCCATTACTTCTTTTTCTTCTTCCTTCACTTTTTTTAGGGCTTCTACATAATATTCCTTTTGATTTTCAAGTTCGTGGTATTTTTGCCAGAGCCTGAATTGAGATATCAGATTACTGCCATCAAAAAAAGCAACCCATATAAGTAATCCCGTTGCGGTAAGTACATAAAAACGGTATTTATGAAGAAAAGCCGGCACATAAATTTTCATTGGCTATATAAAATTTTATAAGAAAGCAGCCCGAAGCTGAGCCATTTCAATCAATCAGGAATATTAATTGCACGTTTATCTATCAAAAATAGAAATAATGACATAAAAAACAAAAAGGCACTGCAACAATTTTATGCGCAGCGCCTTTTAAAGATTTAATATTCTTTATCAGAATTTCAAGCCCGGGAAGTAAGCCAACTCGCCCAATTCTTCTTCAATACGAAGCAACTGGTTGTATTTAGCCATACGGTCTGAACGTGAAGCCGAACCGGTTTTTATCTGGCCTGTGTTCAATGCAACTGCAAGGTCTGCAATAGTTGCATCTTCAGTTTCGCCAGAGCGGTGCGACATGATGCTCTTATACTTGTTTCTATGCGCCAGGTTAACGGCATTGATAGTTTCTGTCAAAGAGCCAATCTGATTCACTTTCACAAGAATAGCATTGGCAATACCTTTGTCTATACCTTCCTGCAAGCGGTTTACGTTAGTAACAAAAAGGTCGTCTCCTACCAACTGGCATTTACCGCCGATAAGTCTGGTTTGTTCTGCCCAACCAGCCCAGTCGTCTTCGGCCATACCATCTTCAATGGAAACAATCGGGTATTTGTCAACCCATGTTTGCCAGTAAGCAGCCATTTCATCAGAATTAAGCTGTTTGCCATCAGATTTTTTGAAAGTATAAAGACCGGTTTCTGCATTGTAGAACTCAGATGCGGCTGCGTCCATAGCAATGAAAACATCTTCACCCGGTTTGAAGCCGGCTTTTTCAATGGATTGCAATACGATTTCGATAGCCTCTTCATTCGATTTGATGTTTGGTGCAAAACCACCTTCATCGCCCACGTTTGTAGAGTATCCTTTCGATTTCAATACTTTTTTAAGATTATGGAAAATTTCGGTTCCCATTCTCAACGCTTGCGAGAACGAGTCAGCCTTGGCTGGCATAACCATAAACTCCTGAAAATCAATCGAGTTATCGGCATGTGAACCACCGTTCAGGATGTTCATCATTGGCACTGGCAATGTATTAGCATTAACACCACCCAGGTAGCGGAACAAAGACAAGCCTGCTTCATAAGCAGCTGCTTTTGCAACCGCCAAAGAAACACCAAGAATAGCGTTAGCTCCCAGATTTCCTTTGTTTGGTGTGCCGTCAAGCTCAATCATGATTTTGTCAATCAAACCCTGCTCAAAAACATTGGCGCCCAAAATTTCAGGTGCTATTGTATTATTTACGTTGGCAACAGCCTTTAAAACACCTTTACCCACGTAAGTTTTAGGATCATCATCTCTTAGTTCAACTGCTTCATGTACACCTGTAGAGGCGCCTGAAGGTACAGCGGCACGGCCCAAATAACCGTTATCGGTTAGGATATCTACTTCTACGGTAGGGTTTCCTCTTGAATCAAGAATTTGTCTGGCGTGTACTCTAACAATTTGGCTCATAATTCAAAAATAAAAATTTAGAGTTATTGGTAATAAAATAAAGTCTTTAGTAGATTGTTTTGAAACATTCTGTGCAAAAATACGGATAATCTTACACAATATTCATGGTTTGTTCTTTTATCTTTTCCAGTTCGTCTTTCATTTGCACTACCAGCCGTTGAATAACCGAGTCGTTAGCTTTTGAACCAATGGTGTTTACCTCACGGCCAATCTCCTGTGCAATAAAATTAAGACGCTTACCGTTCGAAGCCGTTTTCAGCTCTTTAATAAAGTATTCAAGGTGATTTTTCAAACGTACTTTTTCTTCTGAAATATCAAACTTTTCAACGTAATAAATCAACTCCTGCTCAAACCTGTTTTTGTCAAAATTTTCATTTTGAGACCACTCCGAAACAGCTTTTTCTATCCGTTCTCTAACCAATGGTATGCGTTTGGGAGCCTGCTCTTCAATCTGTACAAGTAATGCTCCTATGTTATCAATATACTCCCTGAATTTCAGTTCAGTATTTTTACCTTCCTGAATCCTAAAATCCTTGCATTTACCGATGGCCAGTGTAATAACACTTTTAATAAGATCCCACTCCTGTGCAGCATCAGACTCACTCAGTGCATCTGTGTTAAAAGCATTAGGCATCATGGTGGCCATTCTCAGAAGTTCAGTAGGGCTTGGCTCAAAACCAAGTTCGAGCGAAGTTTCGCGAAGGTCTTTAAAGTAGGCTTTCACCAGAGCCCTGTTAACTGCTGTTGAAACGGTTGATTCATCTTTCTGGGTAATAGCCATCATAAACTCAACCTTACCACGTTCCAGTTCCTGGGTAAGAGTATTTCTGATTTCTACCTCACGTTCTGAATAACCTCTGGGAATCCGGCAATAGATATCAAAAAATTTTGAGTTGAGAGATTTAATTTCGACAGTTACAGATATTTTGGTGTTTTCGAGAGTGGCAGCACCAAAACCAGTCATTGATTGTAGCATACAAAAAGTATTACGGGTATAGTGTTGCAAAGAAATACAAAAAACGCGATTAATTGATGGTTTGAAAACAAAATTCTTATAAAATACTAATAGGTATAGCAATAAGACAGCCTTATAGGTCTTTTTTTATAATAATCAGTGTTTGCCCTATCCAATCAGAATCATTATTTAATTCAATATCGGGCTTTATACCAATATTTTCGTAAGGCAGTAATCCTTTACCCACTCCTCTCATATCAGTAAGGTATGCCGCAAATTGCTTACCGGGTAGTATTTCCCAGCGTCCGTAATTTGAGCCATAGGTAATCATACCTTTAGTTGTCTGCCCTAAAATTCTTACATTTTTCAATGATTTTAATTGCAATGTAAATATCTCGCCCTGACTAACCGTTGCATTATTTACCAAAACATAAACTTTATTAGCAGCTGCATATTTTTTTAACAATCTCCTAAATTTACTTGATACTTTAGCAGCACCGCCCTCGTTGTTTCGTAAGTCTAGAATCAATGATGGTGTATTTAACTTATGCTGAATGCTATCACAAAAAGCATTTGATTTTTTCACTTTTGCCTGATTTGCCGAGAAATTTCTGATGAGTAAGTATTGCACCGAATCACTTAAACTCTTTAACTGAAACATGGGTGATTCTTTGGGTAATGCGTAATAATTAATGAATGGCTGTACCTTGCGATAAACTGTTTCGGAGAATGATTGATAAAAATGAGAGTTAATCAGACTATGATTTGCGTATCTCTCATTGTTATACAGCATAAAATTTTTATAAACAGGATGCGCATAAACAGCTTTAAAATAATTGGTTTTATACTCATATAAATGCATTGCTATCTGCCCTGTTTTCCAATGATTTACCTCTTTTTTAGTCTCAATAACAATCCCAATGTATTCTGTTTGAGAAACCCTTAACACCCCTACCGAATAGTAATTATCATAATAGTAAATACCCTCTACTGAATCATCTGTTTTTTTTAATAATGCAGTTTTAAGCGAGTCAATATTTACGGAGTATTGAGGAAATTTTTCGAATTTCTGCCAATTCGAATGGCTTTGAAATGCGGCAGAATCATTATTATTTTTAATTTCAGGTAATTGAACCAACCCTAAATGACTATCCTGTATGGGAATCATTAATTTAGCTAGATTATTGAAATACTTATAAGGTGATAAATTTAATGTATCATCCATTAAGTTTTCATACATTGTATTGTACTCCTCTAGCCTGACACCCCTGATCTGGTCTTTATAAGATGGCGTTTTCTTTAATAATAATCGTAGCTTCGATATGTCCGTCTGGTATTGACTTATCGTCTGGGTATATCCCAAGTTTAGTGTGCCGCAGGTTAAATATATAATGAACAAAAATTGTTTCATGAATTTAGGAATATACAAGATGATGAACTGGGTTTGCAACTATATTTAAAGGCTAAACTCTTAAAAGCCCATTAAGCTAATATTAAGAGTCTAGCCTTATTGTTTTCAGTTATTTAAGAGGAGCATCTATTATATTGGTTACTTTCACACCTTTCTCGCGGAATATCTTTGTCATAATGGCTGCGTGGTTGGCACCAACCACAATCATTACCTTTTTGAAACCATTTACTTTGGCTCGTTCAATGGTGTTGTTGCACATATCGTTGTTTCTATGCCACCACCAGTGGAATTTCCAGGCATATAAGTCTGCAGGAAAAATAGACAATTGGCGGTATTCATCTGAATACAGATTTATCCTGAAAAGCCATTCTGTCATTTGCGGACCGTTTAATCCTTCCGTTATATGGTTCATACTAAATGTCTTAATAGCATCATTTCTAAGATAATCCATTCTGTTTCTTATGTATTTATCAATCTCTATGGCTTTTTTTCCTTCGTTAGACAAAGAATCTTTTTTCAATAGCTTTAAACGTGCATAAAAAACCGAATCTGCTTTGCCCCAGGCTTCGCTCCACTCATTATCCCAACGTTGCGAGTCCATCGGATAAATCTTTTTCAGGCCAAACTCTACCATCATCGGATGCGCCACGTAATCATACTCATCATCAATATAGGGGTTGATGGCTTCATGCAGAGAATCAACCGCTGCACTAAAGTACTTCAGACGGGCATAATTAAACACAGCGGTATCTTTGGGGTTTTTCTGCAAATGCTTTGCCACATTCCACATCTGAAAATATCCGTTACCGGCATCATGGTTTAAATAGTAAGCCACTGCCAGATCAATACGGTTTTTCATGTTATCAGGGTTTTTCTCTAACACATTTTCATACTTTATTAACAAGCCGGTTAAATCCTTATCGTCAATATTATTCTTTTGTTTTAGCCTGTCAATTCTGCTCAGCACATTTTTCTTGTTCCAGTAATCTTTAATAGCTTTTTCATCTTCGGGCGACAGCCATTCTCCAAACACTGCGTCGGGCTTAAATACCCTGATTTTTGTATGGATACCTGTCAGATTTTGTTTTGGCTGTGGGTTATATTGATGAGAAGCCCCAATCATTAATACCTCCAGATTCTGTGTCGGTGTCTGGGCAAATACAACTGTTTGTAAAAAAGAAAGGATAAAAATAACAAATAGCTTTTTCATAAATTATTTTCGGTTTTGATTATGATTCAAAAGTAGAGAGAGCATTACAGACTAACCGCCTATAATCGTCTTCAACGGTTTTTTCACCGTCCAACACGCTCCCAGCCCGACAAGACCACTTTCAATCAATAATCCTGTTCGACGGTGTTTTAAGAGCGTTTGTCGGTAAATGTTTGAGATATTAAACTTACCCGCTACCTTCAAGCCAAATTTTAATGAGCAAAACATGAGCAGACGTCAGCGGATAATATTTCATGTACTTTTCTGGCTTTTTTTCTATTTTAATGGAGATATTCTAAGCCTGATTGGTAAAAAAAACTACCAGTTTGCCTGGGAGCGATTCCAGAACTTATTTGTCTGGACCTCGATTATTTTTACCATTCTGTTTACTTATCTGTTACTTTATGTGCTGAACAGGTATTTTTCTACCAAGCAATACCTGAAGCTGAGCATTGGTCTGGTGGCAGTCAGCGCTGCATACATTTTTACACGCTACATGGTTGAAGAGGTATTAATCTGGCATTGGCTGGGGACACATAATTATTCTGAGGAGTCAAGGCGTTTGCTTTTTTATATTACTGATAATATGTATAATGTAATCGGGTATCTGTTCAATGCTGTTTTTCTAAAAATGATTGAAGATTTTTTTGTAAATGAAAAAGAGAAAAACACACTTCTTGGCGAAAAACTAAATGCTGAAAACGCTTTCCTGAAGAATCAGCTAAACCCGCACTTTTTGTTCAATACGCTCAATAATATTTACTCCCTCACGCTCAACCAGTCTCCAAAGGCTCCGGAGGCGGTTATGAAATTATCTGAGCTGATGCGTTATATGCTATATGAGTCTAATCAGAATAAAGTGAGCCTTGAAACCGAACTGGCATACCTGAAAAATTTTATTGAATTGCAAAAACTCAGATATTCTGGCCAAACTTTTGTTGATTTCAGGGTTAGCGGCAATGTACAAACACAATTGATTGCTCCGCTTATGCTGATTCCGTTTGTTGAAAACGCCTTTAAGCACGGTAATGTGCAAGACCCCGCACACCCGTTGCTGATTCATTTATCGGTCAATCAGAATCAACTGAGCTTTACAGTGCAAAACCAGCAAGCCAATCAGAATAAAGACCCGTACGGCGGTGTTGGATTAGAGAACATCAAAAAAAGACTGATGCTGATTTACCCCGGTAATCATAATCTTGATATACAAATCAATTCAAATAGCTATTTATCTGAACTAAATCTGATACTTTAACATGGAAAAGATTCGCTGCCTGGTGGTTGATGACGAGCCTCTGGCGTTAGATATTCTAGCCAATTACATTAACCAGACGCCTTCGCTTACTCTGGTGGGCACCTCTACCGATGCGCTGGAGGCACTAAGCCTTATACAGCAGGGAAAAATTGATTTGGTTTTTCTGGATATTCAGATGCCGGCACTCACCGGCTTACAATTTTTACGGGTAGTAAATGGCAAATGCAAGGCTATTCTTACCACTGCTTATTCAGAATACGCTATGGAAGGTTATGAACTGGATGTGATAGATTATTTATTAAAACCAATATCGTTCGAAAGATTTCTGAAAGCAGTTCAGAAAGCAGTGAACAGGTTACAGGTAAATGGCACTTCTGCTGGTGCAAATACTGAAGTTAATAGTGTGTCTGAGGTACAATTGTTACAACATGAGCCTCAACCCAATTTTCTTTTTGTAAAAACAGAATACAAAATAATCAAGCTCGATTTGGCCGATATCCTATACATAGAGGGTTTAAAAGACTATGTTTCCATTTACACCGGCGAAGAAAGGATTCTGACACTTCAAACCATGAAAAAAATGGAAGAACTGTTGCCGTCTGGCAGGTTTGCGAGAGTACATAAATCGTACATTGTATCGCTGGAAAAAATCAGCTCTATAGAACGGCAACGAATTTTTGTCGGCCGCGCCACTATACCAATCGGAGAAAGCTATTATAAAGACTTTATAAAACAAATAGGCACCGGATAATACTAGGGTGACTCTGCCAGTGCTTCTTCAATTTGGTCTGTAAGTGTTTTTCCGTTATTATCGCTCGGATACGCCACTTTAGTGAATGCAAAGTTACCTTTTTTGTCTATCAGAAAATAAGCAGGAACGCCAGAAATGCCATAATCCTTTAAGATAGAATTGTTTTCGGCTGTTCTCACATTTATTCCACCTATTTTATACATAGTAAGCGCTTCTTTCCAGGCATATTCCCCATCCAGCGAAATCTGGATAAAAACAACATCTTTGTTTTCAAAATGGGTTCTTATTCTGCTGGAAAACTGCATATCACGCACACAAGGCCCACACCAGCTTGTCCAGAAATCAAGCAATACCACTTTACCTTTAAAGTCTTGCAGATTAATGACTTTACCAGAACTATCAGCCAGCGAAAAAAGTTTGGCAGGTGCCCCCTTTACAAGCGTTTGTTGCAAAAAAACCAATTGATTAATGGTATTTTTGAATCCGGTGTGGTTGGTAAACTTCAAATATTCAATAGCGTTTTGTTTTATTTGTGCAGTAAGACCATTGGCATTGATACTATTTTTTAGTTTCGACCCCAGAAGACGCTCAGCCATTTCCTTTGAAATAAGTTTATTAACCCGCATCGTTTTAATGTACTGGTATTCCTGATTTTCTGAAAGCATTTTCTTTCTTCTTTGTCCTTCTCTGGCAATAAACAAATCAGCAAGATTTAAAAATGCATTACCGTATTCAAGCGATGCAGCCTGTGCCATTGGCGGAATAACATCGGTCTGCATATTTTTCCGAATGTTTTCACTGGTCCAAAGAGGCATTTTTAATTCAGACAATGCCTCAATTTTATAGTTCTGAATTGCCCCGATAATATCTGCTTTACGGGTATCACGAAATGCCGCTGAAACATTGCCATATTTGCTCAGAAACCCCAGTTGAATTTCCTGCTCTTGCTGTAGTTTTTTAAAATAAACACCGGCGGGTTGTTTTTTCCATTTTTCAGCTTGTTGCTGCCAATCGCGTGTTTCCTCAAATTTCTTCCTGAAATCTACATAATATTGAAATTTTTCAGCCCCGTTGCCTGAAACCTGCAAGGTTTGCCAGAAATCTGCGGCATCAAAGTTTAGTTTTATGTTGTCGTCAAGTTCTGCAATCCAGAAATGAAAGCTCTGGTTACCATAAAAGAAATCTATATAAGCAATGTCTTTTAAAGCAGTGGTAAAACTAAATTGGTTGTTGTCGTTTAAAACCAGGTCATATTCTTCTTCGTCGCTTACCCAATCGCGATACAAAACAAGCGTGGCTTTACGCTCAACAGGATTTTGAACTTCAGCAGTTAATCTGAAATTTGCCTGAGCCCAGGCCCACGGTGAGACAAGAAGTAAAAAGCATAGAATCCGTATCATTGGTATTAAGGATTAAATTCTGACCTGAAGTAGTGTTTCCGGAAAACTAAAACGGCGGTAGTGGTATTTACTAAAGCCATTAAAAATAGCGGAACCCTGAACATAATCAACACTAAATATAGAACGCCTGCAAAAAATACGCGTTGCATGAAGGCATCATAGCTGATTCCGTTTATGTATTGCACATGATGATTGAGGCAAACGATAGACCATAAAAAAATAATGAGAATCAAAGAAAACCCATAATTCACCTCATTGGGTAGATTACGCAACACTACCACAAACTCAGGGATTAACAAAATAAAATAGGAGAGGCCGAACTGAAACAACCGTTGCCAGTTGCTTAAGGGCAGGTTTCTGGTTATATTCATAAATCTGTTTTCAAATTCAAGATATTGCTGGCAAATAACTGTATGCCCGGCGGCCGCAAAAAGGCCTCCCAAAGCCAGCAATCGCTCGTCATAATCATCTGTCGGATACAAATTACAGACACCCATCAGAACCAGACAAGCAAATAGCTTGGTAAGTAGTAATAATACCGGCTGTTTTGCAAAAAGATATCTGATAAAAAACAGATATGGCGGGGTTGTGTAGCCGGCAAAAAAACTCCAGACTGCCCTATTCCGTACTTGTGCGGCATTGGGCCTTTGTATGCGATACTCATAGATAACTGCCCCTGCAACCACCAAAAAAACATTAAAAAGTATAATATAAACTACTGCCTGCCAGTTTTGTTCTTCTATTCCGAATTTTAGCATAGCCAGTGCATACAAAAATGTTAACTGAATAAGGCTTAACTGCAAACCACAAAATGCAACAAATCTTTGAATGGCCGGGTATAAGCGGGCATGGTATAGAAATTCGTTTTGGCGAGACTCAAGCAACCTGAGTGTAAATAATGTTACTTTCAGGGCATGCAAAGCCCAAACGGCAAATGCCAATGCCAGTAAAGATGGGTGTCGGAGGGTATTTTTTATAATCGTGATATGTTCTGTGGCTCTTAAAAAACCAAAAGCAAACATAAGCACTGCAAATACAAAAACTGCATTTTGCCTGTAATACTCCTTTACGATGGTCTGGTTAAAAATTCTGAAAAGGCTTTTCATAACAGGCTAACAGCCTGGTTTTGTACCAGGTAAACATTTTTAATAGGAAGTTTCTCGAAACGAAAGTCCTGATGAGAGGACAATAAAAAACTAACTCCTTTGTTTTCATAAGTGTCTTTCACCAGCTCATATATAATTTCAACGCTTCTGTCGTCTATGGTAATGAGGGGTTCGTCAAGCATAATTAACCGGGGACTACCGAGAAAGGCCGATACCAATGAAATTTTCTTTAGCATACCACTTGAATAGGTGCTAACGGGGGTTTTCCAATACTGGTTTACACCCAGGCTCTCAGCCAGTGTGTTCAGATTCCCCGGTTTATCTTGCTTGGCGTCGGCCATAAATTGCAGGAGGTCATGTCCTGACAGATAATCGGGGTACATGGGCTCGGCTTCACTAAGATTTACAATCATCCGGTAGGCAACCGTATCCCTTTTGCAACTTAAATTCCTGAAGCTGATTTCCCCGTCAAAAGGCACCATACCTGCAATTGATCTGAACAGTGTTGACTTGCCCGAACCATTAATACCCTTTACCCAATGTACACCCTCCGGGATATCCAGATGCTGTATTTCTAAAATTTTATGATTGTTATAGCTTTTTAGGAAATTTCTGATTGTTAGCATGATTTTCTATTACTCAATTTTTACACGAAAGAAATAAATTTTTATGAATTATTCCTGATTAAATATTTATTTACTGAGAGGCACTACAAACCATCTTTTTTTTGGCTGAATTGCCCTCTTGTATTATTCTTAGCTACGTTTTCATCATTTCAACATCTATAAAATTCGGGGCAAAAATTAGTCTACTTTTTTTGTAGGATTTTTTAAACTTTCTCTTGCAATTTTCCTCAATTCGTTGTACTATTCAAATATTGGGATATATTATTAAAACAATTTTTAAAATTTTTTAAATTACTAATTGACTTGTATTCAATAAGTTACGTAAATTTGCATCAACAAAGGTTTTCCACGGAGACAATAACAGGTATAACTTTTTTGAGTTTATTCTTTTAATTAATTACTCCAACAGAAAACAAAAACAAAGAAAATTATGAAAGCACTAGTTGTAGCAATCGCAATCATCGCGTCATCAGCAAGCATCAGCTTAGCACAAAGCACTTCAAATGGTAAAGTAAGTGCAACAGAGAAAGTAGCAAACCTTAGCGTTCAAAACCTGGGTGGTCTGCGTTTCAAATTGTCATTCGAGAATCCGACTAAACAAAAAGCGCAGATAATTTTAGTAGACAACAACCGTACAGTATATTTCAATGAATACGCCTCAGGTGATGCACAATATTCAAAAGCATTTAACCTTAATAACCTGGTAGACGGAGAATATACTTTTATCGTTGAAACTCCAACTGAGAAAGTTTCGAAGAATTTTGTAATCCGCACAGAAATTAATCGTGGCGCAATTTTAGCAAGTAATCGTTAATCTCTGTGAAATGCTGTCTAATACACAGAAACTAGCAGTCCCCACAAAAACCTTTGTCATAAGCAGCGTCATTTCAAAATTGAGATGATGCTGTTTTTTTTGCTTCTTTCATAAGGTTTTCCACCTGAAACACTACCAATAATAGCTCTCCTGCCGGCTGTAAGTACCCCCTTTTACATTTAAAAGATTAAGAAATATAATTATTTATTTGGAATTAGTCTAAATAAAGATTTAACTTTGTGCATTATTTTTATTCAGTCTAAATAAAAATTAAAATGCGATATTGTTACCTAACACTGTTTCTGATACTAATTCTTAATAAAACACTTGCGCAACAAACCAACGGAAAAATTACTGGCCGGGTTACCGGTAATGGTGCGGCGCTGGCAGGGGCGTCAGTGCTAATAAAAAACATGGGCATTGGCACACTAACACAAGCCGACGGAAGTTTCAGCATAATAGCTCCGGAGGGTAATCAGGTTTTACTGATACAGTTTATTGGCTATGAAACTGCCGAGCAGCGGGTGAAGGTACAGCCCAAAGCCACATTAAATACCGGAGACCTTCATCTGGTTGAAAAAACCAACATACTTCAGGATGTGGTTATTACGGGTCAATTCGGGCCGCAATCCGTAAGAAATTCTGTTTATCAGGTCAGAACAATTACTAATGAACAAATAAGATTAAGAGGAGCAACCAATATACAGACCGTTTTAAATACAGAACTGGGAATGCGTTTTTCAAACGACCTAACCCTGGGTACAACAGATGTACAGCTGATGGGGATGTCGGGCCAGAATGTAAAAGTATTGTTGGATGGCGTTCCGTTAGTTGACAGAGGCTCTACCCGCGAAAGCATCGGGCAAATAGATATTAACACTATTGACCGCATAGAAATAGTAGAAGGACCCATGTCTGTCAGTTACGGCACCGATGCACTGGCGGGTGTAATAAATATTATTACCAAAAAAGCAGAAACAGATGCTACCTGGACACTATCGGCTCGTGTACAGGAAGAATCAGCCGGCAAAGAGTATGAGGCTTTTCAGGGTAAAGGTACGCATAATGAGTTTCTGGGTGTGGCCTGGCAGAGAAAAGGCCTGCAAATAAACGGCAATTTTACCCGCAACTTTTTTGGAGGCTGGCAGGGTTTATCTACTACACGCAGCAAAGAATGGATGCCCAAAGAACAGTATCTTACTACTGCCGGCATTGCCTACCGCACACAAAAGTTTAATGGCTGGTATCGTTTCAACGGTACTAACGAAACCCTAAAAAGTTTGGGTAATACCTACACAAACAATCAGACAGGTAACCTTTCAGCCACCGACCAGTATTATATCACCAATCGCTGGTTTCATCAGGCGCAGGGTGAGTATCAGGTAAACGAAAAAAACAGCTTCACGGCTGCCTTATCTTACACTGATTACAGCCGTAAAACCGAAACTACCGATATTGACCTGATACGCAACCGCCGCACGTTGTCATTAACACAAGGCGGACAGGATAAAGCTGTTTTCCAGACCGCTTTTGCGAGGCTAACAGGCCAGCACAAGTTGTTACCAACGGTTTCGTTACAGCATGGGCTTGAAATCAACCTAAACTCAAGTTCAGGCGCGCGCATTCAGGGTACACCCGCCATTAGCGAGTATGCTTATTTTGCTTCGGCTGAATTAAAACTAAATCCGCACATAAACATACGCCCGGGGCTACGCTTCATTAAAAATTCGGTTTATGATGCGCCTCCGCTTATACCCTCGGTTAACACCAAATTTACACTGGCCAAAGGCCTTGACCTACGTATGGCCTATGCCAGGGGATTTCGCTCGCCCGCCCTGCGCGAATTATACTTTACTTTTTTTGACAGTAACCACTCTATCAAAGGGAATACGAATCTGAAAGCCGAATACAGCAATAGTTTCAATGCTTTTTTGTCTTATCAGGCCATTGAAAAACCAAAACTCAGGTTAAACTCAACAATCGGTGGTTTCTACAATGTATTTAATAACCTTATTTCGATTGGAATTGACCCGAATGACCCGCAGGTATCTACTTATATAAATGTAGACAAGTATAAAACCACAGGAACCACCTGGAACAACACCTTCTACTGGGAGAATTTCCAGGCTACCTTGGGATATTCATACATCGGGCGTTTTAACCGCTTCTCCACCTCCGAAAACCTGCCAGCGTTTGTGTGGTCAAGTGAAGTAAATTCAAACC
This sequence comes from Emticicia sp. TH156, assembly GCF_002855535.1. Lineage (NCBI taxonomy): Bacteria > Pseudomonadati > Bacteroidota > Cytophagia > Cytophagales > Leadbetterellaceae > Emticicia > Emticicia sp. TH156. The sequence continues at coordinate 33,067 of NZ_PKRS01000015.1, read as the reverse complement.
TCAGGTACACATTCCCGAAAATCAATGCCAGTGTGAGCCTGTTCTACAAGTTTACGGGTAAGCAGCCGGCTTATCAGACTGTAAATACCGAAAACGGCCCGCAGGCCCGGTTGGCAGAAACTTCTGGTTTTCATACCTCTGACCTGACGTTTAATAAAATTGTGTTTAAGAATTTCTCGTTACTGGCCGGAGCTAAAAACCTATTCAACGTTACCCGGATTAATAACTCTGCCGTTGAAACCGGCGGTGCACATAGCGCAGGCGGTGGCGCAGTGCCTATGTCTTACGGGCGTTCTTATTTTGTGGGCTTAACAGCACAACTTACTCAGCACTAATAGTTTTTTATACATACAACAGTTTAACCAAAATAAAAATGAATCGAATTTTTAACAAATTTCTGATTGCATGCAGTATTGTAGTGATAAGCGCATGTGAAGAAAAAGTAGAATTACCAGATAACCTGGCCGGCTTTACAACTACACAACAAGGAATTGAAGGTGACGAAACCACCGTTCAGATAGCTTTAAGCCGTGCCACAGATGTATCAGTACCTATAACCATTCAGCTTACACCAGCACTGGTTACATACGATAAAGAATTTGTTACCGAACCTGCCGCCGTAAACAATGTGCTTACTTTAACAGTGCCAAGCGGGCAGTCTGGCGTATCGTTTAAGGTTAAGAAAAAGTCAAACGTTTTCCTGAACGGCGATGAAACTCTTGCACTAAAAATAACAGCTATTGGCAGCCCGGTTTTAACTAACCAAAACACCGAAATGAAATTGAGCTTTGCGGCTATTACGTCTGCCGGAAGCACATTAACGCTGGAAGGCAAAACGTCTGAATCCAACTATACCAACACGGTTTATGCCGATTTAAGCGCTAATGCCACTACTGCGGTGAATCGTAAGAGCTGGAATCTGGGCTTCTATCAGGGTGGGCAATACCGTGTAATTCTTAATCCGGGGTATCAATCTTCAGCAACTGCAACGGCTAAAACCGACATTACAGCCGTAACGCTGGCAGATGCCGATTTAGTGCCAGACCTCAACTTCACTGCCGGCGCCGAGGGTTCTGCTGCATTGGCCGATTCATGGGATGGAGACCTTACCAAAACTGTATTTGCGGAAGTATCGGCTACTGAAACCAACAATAAAGTATATCTGGTTAGCTTTGAAGGAAACAAAAGCAAAGAGCAATGGTATAAAGTAAAAGTAAACCGCAATGGCGAAGGATACAAAGTTCAATATGCCAGAATTGGTGAAACAAGTATCAAAACAATTGATGTTCCTAAAAATGCTGATGTAAATTTCAGCTTCCTTTCATTAGAAAGCGGAAATCTGGTGTCAGTAGAGCCTCGCAAAATTAACTGGGACATTGCCTGGGGATACAGCACTTCAAATGCCGGAACGGTACCACCTACGCCCTATTGGTTTCAGGATTTCATTATGCTGAACTATGCAGCCGGAGCCGAGGCCGCCGAAGTTCTTACCAGCGCTGTAAGCTATGATGCATACGCCGAAGCAAATATTGCTACCACAACATTTGTTAAAACCAGAGATGCCATAGGTAGCAAATGGCGTGCTACCACTGGCACTGTAGGTATAAAACGCGACCGTTTTTATGTGATAAAAGACCCGCTGGGCAATGTATATAAACTAAAGTTTGTAAGCATGGGCCTTGGAGCTGATGGCGGTGAGCGGGGCAAACCTGTAATTGAGTACAAGCTGGTGAAGAAAAAATAAGTACTGAGTTAGAATTGGTTCAGAAAAAGGTCACGGGCATCTGTGGCCTTTTTCTTTTTATACCCTTTATCAGTAATTATCTTGGTTTGGTCTAGCAATAGTTTGTGTAAGTCTACATTCTGTCATTCATTGCCCTTTAAGACCTTGAATACCCCCGGGTACTGTTTATATTTGACTACTTGTTTTGTAAGTATCTACTGAAATCTATCAATATATTTAGAAATTTTCTTAAACTTGGTAGAATTTAAACCCATCAGAACCAACCCCGACAATTACTAATGAATAACTTTAACATTAACAGACGCCAATTTATTACCGGAGCGTCAGCCACGCTTGCATTGTCTACATTCGGCGCAAGAGGCATGGACATCATCAATCCGCCAAGTGCATATAAAGTAGCTTTAATTGGTACCGGCTGGTACGGTAAAAGCGACTTGTTCCGCCTGATTCAGGTAGCGCCCTTAGAAGTAGTAGCGCTATGCGACGTTGACAAAAATATGCTTAATGAAGCCGGAAAACTGGTTAGCCAAAGGCAGAAGTCTGGCAAAGTACCCAAATTATATACTGATTACCGCAAATTACTGGCCGATAACCAGCTGGATATTGTACTGGTTGGAACACCCGATCACTGGCATACGCTGCAAATGATAGATGCAGTAAAAGCAGGGGCCAACGTTTATGTACAGAAACCCATTAGTGTAGATGTTATTGAAGGAGAGGCCATGGTGGCTGCTGCCCGTAAATATAACAAAGTGGTGCAGGTAGGTACGCAACGCAAAAGCACCCCGCACCTGATAGACGCCAAGAAGAATATTGTTGATGCCGGATTACTCGGTAAGATATCGCACGTTGAAATGTGCTGCTATTACCACATGCGTAATAATGGTAACCCTCCGATACAGGCAGTGCCAGAGTATTTTGATTATGAAATGTGGACTGGCCCTGCCCCAATGAGGCCTTATGATGGCCTGCCGCATATCAGATGGTGGCGTACGTTTGAAGAATATGGCAACGGCATTATGGGTGATATGTGCATACATATGTTTGACACTGTACGCTGGATGCTGAAACTGGGCTGGCCCAACAAAATATCTTCTACCGGTGGTATTTATGTACAAAAAGATGGCAAATCTAACATTCCGGATACCCAATCGGCGATTTTTGAATATGATGAGCTGAATTGTGTATGGCAGCACCGAAGCTGGGGAACGCCCAATAACCCTGACTACCCCTGGTCTTTTACACTGTATGGAGAAAAGGGCACACTCTGGGCAAGCACTATGTCTTATGACTTTATTCCGCAGGGTAAGGGCGAAAAAATACACAAAGATGTGGTTTTTGAAAAAGAGAAATACCCTGAAGATTTAAAAGAAGAACGAATAGAACTGAACGCAGCCCCTGCAACGCGCCTGCACATGCTCGACTTCCTGTCGGCTATTGAAAATAAAAGCAGACCTGTGGCAGATATTCAGGAAGGCCACATTTCAACAGCCAGCTGCATATTGGCCAATATATCAATGAAAGTAGGCAGACCCGTAAAATATGACCCTGTAAAACGTGAAGTTGTTGGCGACCGCGAAGCCACTGCACTTCTGGCGCGTCAATATCGCCAACCCTGGAAACACCCTGACCCAACCCGCGTTTAGTTATTAAATAAAAAATGGGAGAGGCTGGCTGATGCTTACCTCTCCCATTTTTTTATTGCTCATATATCATTTCCATTTGATATTGCAACCCATGCTCGGATATTGTACTTCTGATACCGGCTGGTTTGCAAGAATAGCATCTAATGCATTCCTTAAATCTCTACCAGTAACCGGCTTTGGGTTTTCTTCTCGCGGGCGAGATTCGTCCAGTCTACCTCTGTATCTTAAAAGCAAATCGTTATCAAATACATAAAAATCAGGTGTGCAGGCGGCATCATAAGCTTTGGCTACCTCTTGTGTTTCATCAAACAAATAAGGGAAGGTAAAGCCGTTTTCTTCTGCAAAGACCCTCATTCTATCCGGACCGTCCTGCGGATAACTGGCCACGTCATTAGAACTGATTGCAACAAATGCTACTCCTTGTGGTTGGTAATCTTTAGCCAATCTGACAAGCTCTTCTTTTACATACAACACATAAGGGCAATGATTACATATAAACATAATAACGGTAGCCTTGGCAGACGGCAAATTTCTCAAAGACAGATTTGCGCCTGAAACAGTATCAGGCAAAATAAATTCAGGCGCTTTTGTTCCTAGCGGAAGCATATTTGATTCTGTGCGGGCCATTTCTATCTTAATTACTAAACCCTGGTAAATTGTTCAGCTGACAATTAAGCCGATAGGGGAAAACTCCGTTTCGGTTGTCATAAGAGCAATTGGTTTAAACTATTTTTCGTTTTAAGTATCAAAGAGCAAAAATCACATAAACTTATGAAAAAACACTCGAAAATTCGCACATTAACCCTCCTGGGCGTTTTTGTATTATTAACAACGATACTTTCAAGTTGCGTTTACACTGGTCGTCCGGTTCGTTATTATGACAGACCACCATACGCACACAGGCATTATGTGAGGGTACAGCCAAGGGTTGTGGTACTGCCAAGATATGAGAAGCACAGACACCATCATTATAAACATTACCGGGGCAATGGCCACCATCGGGGCCATCGTTAATCAACTGCCAGATTCTTAAACCATGCAATAGACTGTGGGTTTCTCATTGCGTCCAACGAAACCGCTTTTTCCACAGGAGTACCCATCAGGATTTTCTTGATGGGCATTTCCATTTTTTTTCCACTGATGGTGTAGGGTATCTCCGGCACATGAAAGATAGTATCAGGCACATGCCTTGGGCTGTACTGTTTACGTATTTGCGCTTTAACTTTATTTTTCAGGGTATCATCCAATACCTGCCCTTCATTCAAAACCACAAAAAGCGGCATAAAAAAGCTACCGTCTGCCTTTTCAACACAAATAATCAGGCTGTCTTTTATTTCAGATAAGGCCTCTACTGCATTGTAAACTTCTGCTGTACCAATTCTTACGCCATCCCGGTTCAAAGTAGCATCAGACCTGCCATAAATTATAATTCCATCATTTTCAGTAATCTTTATCCAATCTCCATGGCACCAAATACCCTGATATTTTTCGAAATAACTACTTCTGTATTTTTCATTATTTATATCGTTCCAGAAATACAAGGGCATAGAAGGCATAGGTTGTTGAATTACCAGTTCCCCTACTTCATTAAACACAGGCATACCTTCATCGTTCCAGGCCTCTATGGCAGCACCCAGCATGCGGCATTGTATCTCTCCTGAATAAACCGGAAGATACGGGCAGCCACCCATAAACGCGCTGCAAACATCGGTGCCACCACTCAACGAAATCAGTTGTACGGTTTTAGAAACATGTTCATATATCCATTCGAAAGCCTGCGGAGGCAATGGAGAGCCAGTAGAACCTAAAGTTTTGATTTTTACAGGATTTTCGGCCAGAAAGTTGGCACCCTGCTTCATATAATTAATATAAAACGCAGCTCCGCCACCAAAGTGGTCAACCTTTGCATCATGTGCAAATTGCCATAATACATGGGCATCCGGGTAGGCAGGCGAGCCATCGTAGAGGCAAAGCGTAGCACCACATGCCAAAGAAGAGAGTGCAAAATTCCACATCATCCATCCAGTTGTGGAATACCAGAAATACCGTTCACCCGGCTGTACGTCCTGATGTAGCGCCAATGCTTTCAGGTGTTCAATCAGGTTTCCACCCGTGCTATGCGTTATGGCTTTGGGTTTTCCGGTGGTGCCAGACGAATACAGTATCCAGATAGGGTCATTAAACTCAACTGGTGTAAAAAAGATGGTGTTTTCAGTTGTACTGTTAACAATATTAAGCCACTGGGTACTATCTACCACAATGGTGGTTTTAAGAGAACTTAGTTGTTCTGACAACGCCAAGGTAATATCAGACTTGTCGAAATATTTTCCGCCATAATGGTAACCGTTGCATGCAAACAAGGCCTTGGGTTCAATCTGCTGAAATCTGTCTACGAGGCTTTCAAGACCGAAATCCGGCGAGCAGCAAGCCCACACCGCGCCTAATGCATTTACTGCCAGAAAAATAGCAATGGTATCGGGGGTATTAGGCAGGTACCCCACAACCCTGTCGCCTTTTCCAATTCCGCTTTTTTGCAGGTATTTCTGTATCGCTGCAACTTTGATTTCAAGCTCTTGCCAGGTTATTTCGGTTAATTTACAGGTCTCAGATTGAAAAACAATGGCTGGTCTGGCATAGGTTTTGTGCCTGAAGATATGCTCCGCATAGTTTAAAGTTGCCCCTTCAAACCAGCGGGTTCCAATCATTTCTTTATTGGGCCAGCGTAGCACAGACTGGTATTCTGTGTGCGATTTTATATCGAAAAAATGAAATAACGTTTCCCAGAACTTCTCAATATCAGAAACCGACCATTTCCACAGGGCTTCATAATCCTTAAAAGTCAGATTCTCTCTATTTAAGAGCCACGACTCATATTTTTTCAGGTTAGATTGCTCAATATAGCTGGCTGGTGGAGTCCACAAAGGTAAATTCATGACTGTCTTTTTTTAGACAATATTAATAAGATATTTTATTAAATAATTGCCGGAACAATTATTTTAACGCCACTCAAAAGTATGTCTGATATTCTTGTAGTCTTTAATTTCCATGCTTGCACTACCAATTGCAAACTCAATTTCTATTCTGATAGGCACATGGTTTTTATCATCCGACACCCAGATTCTTATTCCTTCTTCTCCTTTAAACATATCATTTTGAGGTAGAACAGGATTCAGCTTGATAACGTCAATCTTCCCGAATCTTGTTTTTACTACGCCCCTGCCTGTATATTTAACCTTCATTTTATAAATTTCGTCATCAAAAAACATCGGCGCTTCCACCACATCGCCTACCTTCATTTTTGAGAAGTCAAGTGTACGCAAAAAATAATATCCCGACACCACATCCTGAATATTATTGGGCAGGTTAAAAGATTTTTTATCGTTGTTTTGCTCGCGAAGAGCCGAGTTGCCGGAATGATCAAATAAAATTACCTGGTCTTTTTTATAACTATTTTCCTGCAAACTCATCAAAAATTTCTGAGGAAGCATTGCCGCTGTATCTAAATAACTTCGGTAGGTATTTCTGACATGAAAAATATCAGTAATGCCGGTGGTACGCCCAAAAACATTAACCCTGTAACAGGCACGGCTATTCACTGAGTATATCTGGGGGCTTACTTCAACAGTTGCTTCGCCAACCGGCAGAATGCCGAATTTTACTTTATACTCAAAGTACTCACCGGCTTTAAAGCTTGAGTTCGGCACAAACCGATAGGAGTCGCCCACAATGAAAGATGACCCTAACACCACAAAACCGGCAGTTAGTATTTTAAAAAGGTTTTTCATCATAATTCTTTAAGCAAAAAAAATCGTGCCGGCTTTTAAAAAACCAGGCTTCCGGAATATTTCTCTTTCAGATATTTCAAATACAATTTAAAGTTTTTGTTGTACTTGACTCTGAACTCTTCTTCAAACTGGTTTTGTTTACTCTGGTATGTCATAAAACCCACAAAATAGGCATTATTGATTTGGGCATTGGGCTTTGCTTTCCTTCTTAATGGTTTCAAAGTGCCGTGCATTAAGGTATCGGCTGATGAAATTATTCTTTGTATTAAACCCGACTTAAGACTTGTTTTTTGTTCTTTAGAAAGGTTTTTACTAAAACCGTTATACAAACTGTCTAATTTTTTTGCGCCATTAAGAAGATGCCTGCTGTAGGCATCATTATATTTCTTTGAAAACTCATAATCCTTTAACTCCTGAGCGTCTTTACCATACTTGTAAGTCAAAAACCGTATTGCTCCGTAATCACCTATAAAATCGGCCAGGTTTTCGTTAAACTCCAGATTATCCTTAACAAAAAGTGTTCCATGCGTCAGCTCATGAATAATCAAAGCCGCAAGCCGGCCATCAGAATAATAAAGCATTGAACTTAATATGGGGTCTTTCAGATACCCGAGTGTGCTCCATGCCGATACCTCATTCAATTGCGTATCAAAACCTTCTTTTTTTAGTTCAGTAATCTCGGTATCAGCCAGCTGTTTTTCAAAATATCCTTTATAACTAAATGTGCCTACAATCGGGAAATGCCATTTTTTTGCTTTCAGTGCAAAAGGTTCGCTGGCTGTTATTACCCATAAAATAGGTTTACCATGCTGGTTATAAAAAGTGGTATAATTCTTAGACTGATTTAAGCCCAAAGAGTCAATTGCAAATTGCTTAATTTCCTGAATTAATTCGATTCGTTTTTTGAGTGAATCAGGAAAACTTCTGTCAGCCATTACTTCAGCAACAGGCCTGGTATTGAAAATAACTTTCATCTGACCTTTGGCCTGCCTGAAACCATACAAAGCTGCATCAAAGTTAAGCATAATGAATGCTGCAACCAGAATGGCAACCACAAGAAAAAAGTATTTTAACAACCTTTTGATTTTCAACCACATATATTTAGGTCTGTTCAGCAAAACTCCCTCAAAATATCACCTTTTATTTGTTTTGTAACAAAAATAAAAGCCACTCTGTTCAGAATGGCTTTATCATTAACAATTATTAAATATTATCTGCTTAGGTACAGGTTTCTTTCTGCATAAACTTTCAGGAAGAAATCATCTGTTAAATCCTTAATGAAATAAATTCCTTCTCCGGTTGATTTCATTTCAGGTCCAAGCTCTTTGTTCACATTCGGGAATTTATTGAACGAGAACACAGGTATCTTGATTGCGTACCCTTTTTTATAAGGCTTAAATTTAAAGTCTTTCACTTTCTTGGCACCCAACATTACCTTGGTGGCATAGTTTACGTAAGGTTCACGGTATGCCTTACAGATGAACGGCACAGTACGGCTGGCACGCGGATTGGCCTCTATTACGTACACCTTCTCATCTTTAATAGCAAACTGAATATTAATTAAACCTACTGTATTGAGTCCTACCGCAATTTTTTTGGTGTATTCTTCAATTTGTGCAATTACGCCTTCACTTAGGTCGAAAGGTGGTAATAAAGCGTAAGAATCACCTGAGTGTATACCCGCAGGCTCTATGTGCTCCATAATACCAATAATGTACACATCTTTACCATCGCAAATGGCGTCAGCTTCTGCTTCTATGGCATTTTCAAGAAAATGGTCAATCAGAATATTGTTATCCGGAATATCGTTCAGGATTTTCACCACGTGTTGTTCCAGTTCCTGCTCGTTAATTACAATTTTCATGCTTTGCCCACCCAATACATAACTCGGACGAACCAGCAAAGGAAAGCCTAATTCACGCGATACTTCAACTGCTCTGTCGGCAGACCGAACAGTATCAAACAACGGATAAGGAACGTTCAATTCTCTCAAACGCTCAGAGAATCTTCCTCTGTCTTCAGCCAGGTCAAGGGCATCATAAGATGTACCTATTATTTTTATGCCGTATTTGGTTAGTTTCTCTGCCATTTTAAGGGCTGTTTGGCCACCAAGCTGTACAATTACTCCTTCTGGTTTCTCATGCAGAATCAGGTCATATACGTGTTCCCAGAAAACAGGCTCAAAATATAGCTTATCCGATATATCAGGGTCAGTAGATACCGTTTCAGGATTACAGTTAAGCATAATGGTTTCATAACCGCATTCTTTGGCAGCCAATACGCCATGCACACAAGAGTAGTCAAACTCAATACCCTGACCTATGCGGTTTGGCCCTGAGCCCAAAACAAGAATTTTCTTTCTGTCTGAACTAACAGACTCATTTTCAGGATTTTCCTGATTGGCATTGAATGTTGAGTAATAGTAAGGTGTTTTGGCCTCAAATTCAGCCGAACAGGTGTCAACGCATTTATAAACACGCTTGATACCCATTTCATTTCTCTTATTGAAAACCTGACTTTCTTTGCAATTCAAAAGGTGAGCAATCTGGCGGTCAACATAACCTTTTTGCTTGGCTGTCAGCAATAATTCTCTTGGTATCTCGTCAACGGTAAATTTCTCAATTTCTTTTTCAAGAAGAATTAATTCTTCAATCTGACGTAAGAACCATTTATCAATTTTGGTAAGATTCTGAATGGTTTTGAACGATAGACCCGCCTTGAACGCATCATAAATATGGAAAAGACGGTTCCATGATGGATTGGCCAGCGATTTTTTCAACGCTTCCTGATCTCTTAACTCTTTACCGTCAGCACCCAGACCATTTCTGCGGATTTCAAGCGACTGGCAGGCCTTCTGAAGCGCTTCCTGAAAGTTGCGCCCTATACCCATGGTTTCACCAACCGATTTCATTTGCAAGCCCAACGAGCGGTCTGAACCCGGGAATTTATCAAAATTCCATCTTGGCACTTTTACAATTACGTAGTCAATGGCCGGCTCAAAGAAAGCAGATGTACTGCCGGTTATTGGGTTAATCAGTTCGTCCAGATTGTACCCGATAGCCATTTTGGCTGCAATTTTTGCAATCGGGTAGCCCGTTGCTTTAGAAGCAAGTGCAGATGAACGGCTTACACGAGGGTTTATTTCAATGGCGATGATTTCGTCGGTATCAGGATTAAGCGAGAACTGCACATTACATCCCCCTGCAAACTGACCAATACCGTTCATCATCTTAATGGCCATGTCACGCATACGCTGATAAATCGTATCAGGAAGTGTCATGGCTGGCGCCACTGTTATGGAGTCACCGGTATGAATACCCATCGGGTCAAAGTTTTCGATGGTACAAATAATTACAATATTGCCTATGTTGTCTCTCAAAAGCTCCAACTCATATTCTTTCCAGCCAAGAATTGATTGTTCAACCAATACCTCATGCACCGGCGAGGCGTGTAGCCCGTGGTTAAGCGCCTTGTCGAAATCTTCAGGATTATGTACAAACCCGCCACCTGTACCACCAAGCGTAAATGAAGGGCGTATAACCAGCGGAAAGCCGATTTCCTGGGCAATTTCTTTTCCTTCCAGAAAAGAACGTGCAGTGCGGCCCTTACATACACCTACGCCTAATTCCAACATTTTCAGGCGGAACTTCTCACGGTCTTCGGTAGTTTCAATGGCTTTGATATCTACACCAATTATCTGCACATTGTATTTTTTCCAGACACCACCTTTGTCGCAATCAATAGCCAGGTTAAGGGCTGTCTGACCACCCATTGTTGGTAGAACCGCGTCAATGGGCTTACCCATTGCCTTGTGTTTTTCCAGAATTTCAATAATTGATTTTTTCTCGAGTGGTTTTAAATAAACATGGTCGGCGTTAATGGGGTCGGTCATGATAGTAGCCGGGTTTGAATTTATCAAACTTACCTCAATACCTTCTTCCTTTAATGACCTCGCTGCTTGTGAACCTGAGTAATCGAATTCGCACGCCTGACCTATGATAATTGGCCCAGAGCCTATGATAAGAACTGACTTAAGATTGGGATTTTTTGGCATTTTTTTTTGTGAAGGGGTTTCGATTCGTTAATCGAAGAACAAAGGTAGTACAGAAATTTTATTCTAACGACGAATGAAGCAAAATAACTTAAAAAAATACAACTGAAAAGCAAAATTATCTTATTAAATCTATTTTAATCCAGGTTTCTGAAAACCAGCAATTACAGTGAGCCCTACCATTGTGCGGCGGTGTCATTGAAGATATTCAGCACAAGCTGGTCAAGTATTTTTGGCACCAGCGCCGACTCTACCTGGGTGAGGGTTTGCTCTTGCGAGAAGTCCTGATAGAAGGAAAATTCTTTTTCAAAACTTTCATCTTCATTTTTGGTATTGACAAACCTAACCTCTACCCTAATTGTAAGTCGGTTCTGGGCCGCCTTGTCGCTGGCGGTTGCACCTACCGGGGTTAATTCATAACCTACAATAGAGCCTTCCAGATAAAGATCGCCGTCTACCGGCTTCAGTTTCAGATTAGAGTTACGCTGGTAGTATTCCTTTAGCTTTTCAGTAAAGGTAAGCGTAAGGTTAGCAGGTCCACCTGCGGTATTCATCACAAAATTCTGGATGGTAATGGTTTTCAGGTCATCAGACAGTTTAGCACTGCTGAACGAATAAATTTTACAAGAACCTGCCAGCAAAGCCAAACCCACGATGCAAAGCATCATATTCAGCTTTTTAAAAAACGTAATCTCCCTGATTTTTATCTCAAAAGGCCTATTCATCTTCAATATCGTATTGCTTTATTTTCCGGTAAAGTGTTCGTTCAGAAATACCAAGGTCTGAAGCGGCATATTTGCGTTTAAAGCCGTTTTTCTTCAAAGCCTTAATAATCATCTCTTTTTCCTGTTTTTCTAAAGAGAACGAATCTTCCTGGGTTTCGTGAGATATGTCTTCAATATTATTTCTGTCGTCCTGTATTTCATCAATTTTGATAAACCCGTCTTTATCAACCGGCTGATATGGCTGATACGGAGCAGCTGGCATCGGGCTGTATAATGTCTGTGGCACCAGCGATACGTTTTCGTCTGAATGGATGCCATTAAACAGTTCGCTGTGCTGCTTCATCATTTCGGGGTTAACCTGCCCACCCTGCATTAACGACAAAACCAGCTTCTTGAGGTCGGTCATGTCTTTCCGCATATCAAAAAGAACTTTATAAAGCAGGTCTCTTTCAGAAATACCAGAATCGTTGCCGCCATTCATGCCTCGCAGAAGCGCAGGTAAACCACTCGCCTGTTCGCGTGGAAGATACTTAGCCAGAATCTCAGCCGATACCAGCCTTTCTGTTTCAAGAATGGTAATCTGTTCAGCTATGTTTTTAAGCTGACGTATATTACCGGGAAAACGGAAATTCATGAGTAACTGTGTGGCACTTTCAGTAAGCTCAATGGGCTGGATATGGTTTTTATCCGCAAAATCGGCAGAGAATTTCCTGAAAAGCAAGTCTATATCGTATCCTCGTTCTCTCAGCGGCGGCACATAAATGGGCACCGTATTTAAACGGTAATACAAATCTTCTCTGAACTTGCCTCTCTCTACCGCGTCAATCAGATTAACGTTGGTGGCAGCCACTACGCGCACATCTGTTTTCTTGACTTTAGACGACCCCACCGGTATAAACTCGCCGTTCTCCAATACACGAAGCAGGCGCGCCTGCGTGCCAATTGGTAGCTCGGCAATTTCATCCAGAAAGATGGTACCCGAATTGGTGGTTTCAAAATACCCTTTGCGGTCGTCAATAGCGCCTGTAAATGAACCCTTTACGTGTCCGAACAATTCAGAGTCTATGGTTCCTTCAGGAATAGCGCCACAGTTTATGGCAATGAATGGCCCGTGTTTACGGGTACTGAGCGCATGAATAATTTTAGAGAAAGATTCCTTCCCGCTTCCGCTCTCTCCGGTTATTAGTACAGTCAAATCAGTAGGAGCTACCTGTATAGCAATGCTCAGGGCATAGTTCAAGGCAGGGGCATTGCCAATAATACCAAAGCGATTTTTAACTGATTGTATTTCTGAGTTGTTGGTCATTTGTAATTCTAAGCTAAAACGTCTTCCACTGCCTTTCCTATCAAGGTAGCTGCGGTGCACTCAGTTACCAGCACATTAACGTAGTCACCTTTTTTAAAGTTTTCTTTCGGGAAAACAATCATCTTATTCTGGTCATTTCTACCACATAAATGCTCAGCCGAACGTTTCGAGAAGCCTTCTACCAAAACGCGGTGCACCTTACCTATGGCCATCTGGTTACGTTCGAGCGAATGTTGCTGCTGTTTGTTTATCACTTCTGTCAGGCGACGATTCTTAACCTCAGCCGGTATATCGTCAACCAGTTTTTTGGCCGCTGGTGTGTTGGGTCTTTCAGAGTAGGCAAACATATAGCCGTAGTCATATTTCACGTAGTCCATCAAAGAGAGAGTTTCCAGATGGTCTTCTTCGGTTTCAGTGCAGAAACCGGTAATCATGTCCTGAGAGATACCACACTCAACACCCAGTATTTCACGAATTCTGTCAATTTTGCCCATGTACCATTCACGGTCGTATGTACGGTTCATCAGCTCAAGAATCCGGCTGCTACCGCTTTGTGCAGGCAGGTGAATGTACTTACAGATGTTGCCATAGTTTTTCATGGTGTAAAGTACCTCATCTGTAATGTCTTTAGGGTGCGATGTCGAGAAACGCACACGCAAATCAGGATGAACCAGCGCTACCATTTCCAACAGGTTAGCAAAGGTGGTAGTGTTTTCAGTCTGATTTTCGTCTGTTCCTTTCCATTTGTAAGAGTCAACATTCTGGCCCAGTAGCGTTACTTCCCTGTAACCCTGTTCAAACAATTCTCTGGCTTCTTTCACAATAGAGAACGGGTCACGGCTGCGCTCACGGCCACGGGTAAATGGCACTACACAAAAGCTACACATGTTGTCGCAGCCACGCATAATGCTGATAAAGGCAGTAACGCCGTTTGAATCAAGCCTGATAGGGGTAATATCAGCATAGGTTTCTTCTCTTGAAAGAAACACATTAACAGCCTTGTGGCCGTCTTCAACTTCGTTTATCAGATTCGGCAAATCCCGGTAGGCATCAGGGCCTACCACCATATCCACAATTTTTTCTTCTTCCAGAAACTTGGTTTTCAATCGTTCAGCCATACAACCCAGCACACCAATTTTTACATTGTTTTGCTTTTTCTTCATAGGCACCAGATGCTGCAAACGATTACGCACCTTTTGTTCGGCGTTTTCTCTGATAGCGCAGGTGTTCAGCAGAATCAGTTCTGCCTCTTCAATTTTAGAAGTAGTGGCAAATCCGTTTTCTCTTAAAATAGACGCCACAATTTCGCTGTCTGCAAAATTCATCTGGCATCCGTAGCTTTCTATATACAGCTTGCGCTTGTTTTCGCCATTTTCATCTACGCTGATGCGGGCTATATCCAAATCTTTCTTATCTTCTTCTTTCAGAATCTCTAATCTGCCTGTTACTAATTCCATGATTGATTGCTACCTTGATTTAAAAAAACAACCCTGCTGATAAAAATAAAGTTCTACTGCTTATCAGCAATGCCGCTCAATTCAGACACAAAATTAAGATAATACTGACAGATTGTCAGCAATAAAAGAAATAATTTATGTTAAAAGGCCAGATACCGGTTTAAACCCTATCAGTTTTGAATAATCCTTTGTATTTTGCTTCACTTTCAACCTTAAAACTATTGCTTTATGCCGTTGCTCATTACTGTTATTGGGCTTATAGTGCTGATTCTGCTCATATCCTACTTTAAACTGCATACTTTTCTTTCTTTTCTGGTTGTTTCGTTAGGCGTAGGCCTGGCCCTGCAAATGGCACCTTCACAAATTTTACAGGCAATACAACATGGCATGGGCAGCACATTGGGCTCAATCGTATCTATTATTGCACTAGGTGCTATGCTGGGCAAGCTGGTAGCACAAAGCGGCGCAGCCCAAAGAATATCAGTAAAAATGATGAACATCATCGGTACAGGATATGTACGCTGGGCGTTTATGATAACAGGCTTTATAGTAGGCCTGCCGCTTTTTTATTCGGTAGGCTTCATGTTGCTGGCGCCGCTGGTTATTACGGTGTCATATCGTTACAAGCTACCTGCGGTTTATATTGCTTTACCCATGCTGGCTTCGCTTTCTGTTACGCAGGGTTATCTGCCGCCCCACCCTGCCCCATTGGCTTTGGTAAAACAGTTTAATGTTGACATGGGCCTCACACTTTTCTATGGTATTATTGTAGCCATACCTGCCATTCTGATTTCCGGAGCGCTATTTGGCGCAACAGTAAAAAAGTACATTACCCTGCCCAATAAAGCATTTATTGCCCCTGATCTGGCAGAAAAAGAGATGCCATCCACTTTTATCAGTTTTGCTTCCGTTTTGTTACCAATATTGTTAATCGGCATTTCAACCTTGCTAATTCCTTATTTTCCGGAAAATTCTTTTAGCTCTCATGCCATCACTTTTGTTGGCGACCCTATTGTAAGTATGTTTATTTCTGTTCTGTTTGCGGCATACTTTCTGGGCATAAAACAACATAAGAAAATGGCAGAAGTAACGGTTCTGCTGGGTGATTCGGTAAAGGAAGTGGCCATGCTGTTTCTTATCTTTGGTGGGGCAGGTGCCTTAAAGCAGGTTTTGACAGAAGGCGGTGTAAGCCAGTCAATAGCGGGTATGATGCAGGCATCTTCTATGCACCCCCTTGTGCTTGCCTGGGGCATGGCGGCAATTATCAGGGTGGCCGTTGGTTCATCAACGGTTTCGGGCATTACTACTGCTGGCTTTGTGGCGCCATTGCTGGCTGCCACCCACACTGAACCCCATTTAATGGTGTTAAGTATTGGCGCAGGCAGTATGATGTTCTCTCATGTGAATGATGCCGGCTTCTGGCTTTTCAGAGAGTATTTTCAGCTGTCAATGGCAGATACCCTTAAAACCTGGTCGGTTATGGAAACATTGGTTTCAGTTTCGGGGTTGGCCGGGGTAATGGCTTTAAATGCTTTTATTGGCTGATTAAAACGGATAACCAATAGCAAAGTGAAATACCGGATAATACTCATTGCTACGGCCGAGGCGTGTTTTGTCGAGTACAAACCTGTCGCCTTCTTTTCTTGATGGATCAATTACTTTTACTCCCCAGTCAAATCGTGCAATGAAATAGTCAAGGTCCAGGCGGATACCCGCACCGGTGCCAACAGCGAATTCCTTATAGAAACGCCCCCAGTTAAAATTAGCTTCATTGAATTTAGAGTTAATCTGGTACCATTTCCAGACGTTTCCGGCATCAATAAAGAATCCGGCGTTCCAGTTGCCAATAAACCTGAACATAAATTTACGATACTCTAAACTGCCTTCCATCAGAATATCACCAGGCTGCTGAAAGAAACGGTTACCTACCGTTACACCCTGTGCCGACCCCGGCCCTAAAGCTCTGGGTCGCCACGCTCTGATACTGTTGGGACCACCGATAAAGAAGTTCTTTTCGAAAGGCAAAGCCTGATTATCGCCATAAGGATGGGCTACTCCTACATTAATGCGGTAAGCCCATGAATCACGTGAGTTAATAGGGATATACCGTCTGAAATCTATGTTGATTTTCACAAATCTGAAATAAGCCCGCTGGTTGGTATCAATAGGAAACAACCGGTCTATGAATCTGATTTTATTTTTATCCGGGAAAAAGTTGATGGCCGTACCACCGGATTCAACAAAAATTCTCAGAAATTTAGCTCTGATATTTTTGCCTTGTACCTGATTGTTGTATATATAACTACCGCTGATGCTGGATACAAACTGGGGGTCAAACAATACTTTCAGGTTGTTGCCCCGCAAGGCCTCTGAGGTAAGGATAGAGTCAAATGCTCTGCTTTTATAGGGCGTATTGATAAGGTTGATATCAAATGGAGATATCTGAATGGTTTCATATTTTGATTTCAGCCATGAGTAGTTACCTGTTAACCTGAAAACCTGCCGGCGATATAACTGCTGCGAAGAGTTATTATAGCTCAATGCCACCTGCGTGCGTGGGCTTTTCAGGCTTAGTAAATTGGCAACTTTGTTCAGAAAAATAATTTTCGGAAAATTAAAAGCAAGGTTGGCCCCTAGCTCACGGCTGCGCTGCACGGTGGTATCAAGCCCCGGCTGGCCTTCAAGGTTAGCACGCAGGCCCAACTCTGTGGTTTCAAGCGCGCTTAGTAAATTTCTGGCTCTTAAAGACACATTGGCCCCGCCACCTAAAATTCCGTTTATATTGTTTACATCAAAATTATAGGATGCCGTGTACTTTGGGTTAGTTGGTGCAATTATTTCTGTTCTTAGCTTGTTATCGGGCAATTGAGTAAACCTGATATTGGCAAAAGCAAACTGGTCAAGCCCATATAATTGCCTGTTTGTTTCGTTTACTTTTGAAATCCTGAAAAGCTGGCCTGGCCGTATCAGAATCTTTTTATCAAGCAGCCTGGACGGAAAGCGCTTCCCTATAAATGAATAATCAATGTTGTTGTAGCTTACGTGGGTGGTATCGCCTTTACTGATGGCTTCGCCTGATGGATCTGCTGAAACAAAATAAACTGATTCAATTCTGAACTGCTCATGCTGGTTTCTGAAAGGTGGGCTATTAACCAACATTTTAATATTTACCCTGTAATTACGCTTGATGTAGTCTGTGGTGTCAATTTCGGCAGCAATTGAGTTTTTAGCTATAAAGTTGTAATAACCTTCGTCTTTCAGAGTCAGCTCAATTCTGGCTTTTTCAAGGGTTATGTTGTTCATATCTAGCCTTTGGCCACTTTTTATTAATCTAGCGTTCGTATTAAGGCGCAGAATACTATCAATACGAGGATCCTCAATGGCATAATTGACGGTGTCAATGTAGTAGGCATTCTTTTCTTCTACGTGGTAAGTTAGTTTTATACCCCTTTTGCTGGCAGCAGAGTCAATGTCATATACAACGGTGTTGTCAAAAAAGCCTTTGTTATAAATATATTTCTGTATGTTTTCTGAGGTATGTTTAATGGCCGCCTCGGTAATTTTTGCCGGGGGCTCGCCAACGTTTTTCATCCACCAGTTTTCACCAGTATCGAGCCTGTCCTGATAAACAGATACTTTTTTTTGGTATCGCTTTCTTTTTTTCTCAATTTCTGCATCAAAATTAACCGGGCTTGGTAACGCCTTCAGTTTGCTGTCCCAGCGGTCGCGTCGTGTCTTGATTTTCTGTTGGCTATAAAAATTTTTACCAAAGTTATACAGCCCCACATAAGGAGTAACCGGTAAATTGAATGGTCGTCGGTTCGGCTTTTGTGCAGGAGGAATGAGATACTCTAATTCTTCAGTTGGAATTTGTTTATTACCTTTGATGGCCAGACTATGCAAACGATATTCGTCTGGCGCTAACTGAACCTTTCTTGAACAAGCAGTAAAAATCAGAAAAAGTAAAGGCAGAAATTTTATTTTATCAGACAAGACAATCCCTGGCTTTTTTTTATCTGGTGTATGTCCTGACGAAAAATAATTAAAACGCATAAATATTAAGGGTATGTTTTCAAAGCAGCAACAAAAATACGTTCAATCCTTACAAATCAAAAAATATCGGCAAGAACACCAGTCTTTTTTAGTAGAAGGCGCTAAAAGTGTTTTAGAGTTGATAAACTCTGATTTTGAAATTGAGCTGCTGCTATGCACAACTAAGTTTTTTGATGAAAACGAAAAAAAACTAAAAAAAATATCGGTTGAGCAAATTTCACAGACCGAACTGGAGAAAACAAGTACGCTTCAAAGTAATGATGCCGCCGTTGCTGTGGCACAAATGAAACCCAATGAATCATTAAATGCTGCTGAAAATGAATTTGTTCTGGTTCTGGATGATATCCGTGACCCTGGTAATCTGGGTACCATTATCCGCATTGCAGACTGGTATGGTATAAAAAAATTGATATGCTCTGAAACCACCGTTGATTTGTACAACCCAAAAGTAATTGCCGCTTCAATGGGTTCTTTTACTCGCATAAAAGCCTTTTATACAAACCTAACAGAATATTTTAAAGAAAACCAGCATCATAATAAAGCTGCCGTTATCGGCACTTTTCTGAACAGTGCCAGCCTACATCAATTTGCATTTCCTGCATCAGGCTATATTGTTTTAGGTAACGAATCAAACGGTATTGGCGCAGGGGTTGAGCAATTTGTAACTCACAAAGTTACTATACCGCGGTTTGGCCTTGCAGAGTCTTTAAATGTGGGTATTGCCACTGCCATTGTTTTAGATAATTTAAAGCGAAACCAATAACTGATTTTATGAGTATCAGCTACTTTGAAGGCAAAACCTTCGAAAAAATCGATTTTAGATTCAACCCTTTACCAAAAGGCGAATATGAAGACTGTATTTTCAGTAACTGCAATTTTGCTGAATTGCACCTCTCAACCTGTATCTTCTCTGATTGCGTTTTTAAAGATTGTAACCTGAGTATGGCTCATACAAGGGGAACATCGCTAAAAAACGTTAAATTTTTAGACTGCAAACTTTTAGGTGTGCACTTTGACCAGTGCAATACTTTTCTTTTTGAGGTAGGATTTCAGAATTGCCAGCTTAATCTTTCAACGTTTCTGGGCTTAAACCTTAAGAAAACCAGTTTTAAAGATACTACGCTACACGAGGTTGACTTCTCGGACGCTGATTTAAGCACGGCTATTTTTGATAATTGCGATTTAACCCGTGCTGTTTTCAGCAATACTAACCTGGAAAAAACAGACTTTAGGTCTTCCTATAACTACTCCATAGACCCTGAACGCAACAAATTAAAAAAGGCTAGATTTTCGCTGCAAGGCTTAGGTGGGTTGTTAGATAAGTATGGTATTGTTATCAGTTAAAGTTCCTTAATGCTGATTTCGAATAAACCCAGTGTAACACCCCAATAGTGTTTTGGCAGATTACCTGAGGCCTCAATCAGTTTCATACCTGCATAATGAAAGCCCGCATGCAGGTACAACTGATGCAGGCGGGCGTTGTCTTGCCAGGTATCAAGTCTTACAAAGCCTAAATTCTTATTTTTGGCCGTTTTAATTGCCCAGTCAGTAATAATTTTAACGAACCCTTTACCTCTGAAATCCGGACTGGTACAAATACGATGGATGTAAATGGCAGCATCTTTGTCTTTTTCGTCCCAGATGTCGGGGTCATTAAAGGCTGTCATAAACACACAGGCTACCTGGCCATCTATCATTATTTTCCATTGTCGGCCTTCTTCAATTTCTTTTACTACTACCGGCTTGTCAAAGCCTTTCCAAACCAGATTACTAACGGCTTTCTGATGTGCAATGGCATTATCATAAAAATTCATTAAGGTATCCAAATCGTTTATTCCGGCATTTACTATCTGCATGTGAATCTATTTTTTTGTAAAAGTTTGCAAAGAAAAATTATTATCCAAATATTTGCGTAACTAATTACGTAACTACTTACATAAAATGGATTTAATATCTGATTTGGGTGCGTTGGCACTAGGAAGCCGGTTAAAAAGATTAAGCGACCGCATGATGAAGTCGGTTTCAGAAATCTATAAAAGTTCAGGGGTTGATTTTGAGTCGAAATGGTTTCCGATTTTCTACGTTTTAAGTAAAGAAGGAGAAAAAGGCATAATGGAAATTGCTGAAACATTAAATATAACCCACCCGGGTGTAATACAGATAGCCAGAGAGATGGAAAAGGCTGGCTGGATAACATCAGTAAAATCAGGAACAGACGGCCGCAAAAGGCACTTGAAACTCACAGAGAAAGCCTACCAGAATTTGCCTCAACTGGAAGAAATGTGGGTAAGCTTTAAGGAAAACAATGAAAAAATCATTCGCGCCTCTCAACATAATATTCTTAAGGCTATGCAGCAGATAGAAGATTTTCTGGACAAGAATGACTTTAAACGCCAGTATTATGAAACTTTTGAAGAACTGAAACAGTCGAAGATTGACATTCAACTGTTTGATGAAAAATATCAGACACAGGTTGAAGATATGGTACTGGGTATCCAGAACGGCGAATTTAACCTGGGCTTAACAGCCCAGCGCCAACCGGATTTACATAATTTGAAAGCGTTTTATAACGACAGGGGAAATTTTCTCTGGGTGGCAACTAACAACAAAGATGAAGTAGTTGGCACCATAGGCCTAGAAAGGCTTAACAACGAACAAGCGGTTTTAAGAAAGATGTTTATTAAGCAGGAATACCGAGGCAAAGCACTGGGGCTTGCGCAAAGACTTTTTGAAATTTTGGTACTAGAAGCCCGTAAGCAACATTTTAAAGAAATTTTGCTGGATACCCCACTGGTTACGCACGCCGCCCATCGCTTTTATGAGCGCAATGGCTTTGATCTGATCAGCAATGATGCCGTGCCGGAAAATTATATACTTCCGAAGGGAATAGAATTAAAAATATACCGACTAAAATTGTAGGGCCGGCCAGCCATGAGAATAAAAAAAATTGCCGCTGAAAAAATCGACGGCAATTGCTCTTAATCATTTAGCTATTATTCAATCTCAAATTCACTGTTTCCAACGTTTTCAAACACTATTTCGCCATCATGCCCCAATTCCATCATAATTACAGAATCTTTGTGAACCTTCCCTGATAGAATACCTTTAGATAATTCGTTCAGAATCTTGCGCTGCAATACACGTTTCAAAGGTCTGGCGCCAAAGCTTGGGTCATACCCTTCTTCACCTAGTTTGGCCAATACTTCATCGGTGGCTTCTAATGTTATTCCTTGCTCTGCCACTCGGCTCTGAATCTGTTTGAACTGAATACCGATAATTTTTTGCAGATTCAGTTTACTTAATGGCTCAAACAACACAATTTCATCAATACGGTTCAAAAACTCAGGTCTCACATAGGCTTTCAGTTGGTCAAGCACAGCATTTTTGGCCTCTTCCAGAATCAGATGATAATTCCAGCCTTCGTTTTCGGCAAACTTCTCCTGAATAATGTTACTACCCATGTTCGATGTCATGATGATAATCGTATTCTTGAAGTTAGCCACACGGCCTTTGTTGTCGGTCAGGCGGCCTTCATCCAATACCTGCAGCAGAATATTCCAAACATCGGGGTGCGCCTTTTCAATTTCGTCAAGAAGAACCACACTGTAAGGTTTTCTACGTATTGCCTCAGTTAACTGCCCGCCCTCATCGTATCCGACGTATCCAGGAGGAGCCCCTACCAGCCTGCTTACCGCATGGCGTTCCTGATACTCACTCATATCTATTCTTACCAGTGCGTTATCGTCATTGAAAAGATATTGCGCAAGCGCTTTTGCCAATTCTGTTTTACCTACACCCGTTGGCCCTAAGAACAAGAAACTGCCTATAGGCCGTTTGGGGTCTTGCAAACCGGCTCGAGAGCGACGTACAGCATCGGCCACCACTTTTATGGCTTCGTCCTGCCCTGCAACCCTGTTATGCAACTCTGTTTCCAGATGCAGTAATTTGTCACGTTCGCTCTGCAACATTTTAGCCACCGGTATGCCCGTCCACTTAGCCACTACTTCTGCAATGTTTTCTGCCGATACTTCTTCGTTTAATAAAGTGGCCTGCCCGTTGTTGGCATCTTTCTGAATCTGGTTAAGTCTGTTGTTTGCCTCTACCAGTTTACCATAACGAATCTCCGCTACCTTACCGTAATCGCCGGCACGTTCGGCCTGCTCAGCTTCCAGTTTCAGCTGCTCAATCTGTTCTTTTAATGAACGTAATTCATTAATAGACCCTTTCTCATTCTCCCATTTGGCTTTTAGTTCGTTGCGTCTTTCGCTCAAATCGGCTATTTCTTTATTCAGAATACTTTCTTTATCCTTATTGCTCTCTCTCCTAATGGCCTCTCTTTCAATTTCAAGCTGCATAATCTTTCTGTTCAGCTCATCCAGTTCTTCTGGCATGGAGTCCATTTCAAGGCGCAATTTAGAAGCAGCCTCGTCCATCAAGTCAATGGCCTTGTCGGGCAGAAACCGGTCTGATATATATCTGTCCGATAACTCTACTGCGGCAATAACGGCATCATCCTGAATGCGCACGCCGTGGTGCAATTCATATTTTTCTTTAATACCCCGTAGAATAGAAATGGCATCAGGCACATTCGGTTCATCAACCATTACCGACTGAAAACGACGTTCAAGGGCTTTATCTTTTTCTATATATTTCTGGTACTCGGCCAGTGTAGTTGCACCAATGGTGTGTAATTCGCCGCGAGACAAGGCAGGTTTCAATAAATTGGCGGCATCCATTGCGCTTTCTCCACCGGCGCCAGCTCCAATAAGCGTGTGAATCTCATCAATGAAAAGCACCATCTCTCCTTCCGAATCCGTTACCTCTTTAATCACTGCTTTCAGGCGTTCTTCAAACTCGCCTTTATATTTGGCACCGGCTATCAGTAAACCCATATCAAGCGATACTATGGTTTTTGATTTCAGGTTTTCCGGCACGTCGCCAGACACTATTCTTTGCGCCAGGCCTTCAACAATGGCGGTTTTACCAACTCCGGGCTCACCTAAAAGTATAGGATTATTTTTGGTACGGCGCGATAAAATCTGAAGCACACGCCTGATTTCATCGTCACGGCCAATTACGGGGTCAATTTTGCCTTGTCGAGCCAAATCATTCAGATTTTTGCTGTAACGAGCAAGGGCTTGATAAGTGTTTTCTGCGTTCTGGTCTTTCACTGGATTATTTTTTCCTCTCAATTCCTGTATGGTGGATTTTAGTTCTTTTTCTTTAAAGCCTGCTTCTTTCATCAGGGCAGCAACCGGGTCTTTACCCGATAACAAGCCCAGATAAAGCAATTCTACGCTCACAAACTGGTCGTTAAATTCTTTCAGATAGTTCTGAGACTTAGCCAATGCGGCAGAAAGTTCATTACCCAGATAGGCCTGTGCCCCACTTACTTTCGGATAACCATTTACTATGGCCTCTAAACGACTGACAAGCAATTGCTGATTTACGTTCAGTTTATTGAGCATAAAAGATGAAGTGCCGGCATCTTCTTCTAAAATTGCCTTCAACAAGTGCCCGGTTTCCACAGCCTGCTGCATATTTCCCTGGGCTATCTGCACCGCTTTCTGGATAACCTCCTGTGCCTTTATGGTATATTGATTGAAATTCATTTGCTTTCAAATTTTGTATAATTCTTAATACACAAAAAATATGCAGACCCTGCATTTCCGGAAAAATTGACAGAAAACAACCGATACTCAATGCAAACAAAGACAAAACGACCGCTTTTTTATTTATGTTTAAGATTTTTAGCATTTTTGAGGTCTCATTCTGACAGTATGCTTTTCGAAGACACTTATACAACCATTGCTAAACCAACCGAGGGGCTTTATAAAGACCGCGGAAGTAAATTTCTGGCTTTTGCGTATCCTATAACCAGCGAGCAGGATATAAAAAAACATCTGGACACACTCCGTAGCCATCACCCAAAGGCTAATCATCATTGCTATGCTTATAGAATGGGTACCGACCGCAATCAGTTCAGAGTTAATGATGATGGCGAACCTTCCGGCTCGGCCGGAAGACCCATACTGAATGTTTTGCTCTCTAAAGACCTTACCAATTTACTGGTAGTGGTGGTGCGGTATTTTGGTGGCACTTTGCTGGGTGTACCAGGCCTGATAAATGCCTATAAGTCGGCCACGGCAGAAGCCCTGGACAATGCCGAAACCATTGAAAAAACCGTGAATGATATTTATGAAGTGAGTTTTGACTTCGAGTATATGAACGATGTAATGAAGGTAGTGAAAGAATTTTCGCTTAAAATCAGTAATCAGGTTTATGATAACCGTTGCACACTTACTGTTGAAGTGAGAAAGGCCATGCTGAATCAGGTTCTGAACAAAATAGAGAAGATTAACAGTGTAACCGCTGTTTACAAAAACACCGTATAAAAAAAGCAAGGCACAGGGCCTTGCTTAATTTTACTTATTTGATTTATAGTTTGTTAGAAGATCCTTGAGAATGCAACTGCAACAAATACAAAAATAGATGCCCACATAGGTACACGACGCGCTTTGTAAACTGCTACTTTAAAAACTTTCAGGTACTCCAGCCTTAACCATACCACAACCGCCAGCAACAAAAACATAACCGCACTTGAGAACTTAAATGCCATGGCATGCGCCTGATTCTGCGAGAAAAACAGGAAGACATTTACCAATAAAAGTAGGATTCCAAGAAGAGTAAATACTTTGATTGTCCAGGTGTAAGTTTCTTTGTCTATGTTATTTCTCATGATTTTGTTGTTTAAGTACACAAATGTAAAATAATTATTAAGTCTGTGTCAAGTATTTTTAAATAAATTTTGCATTTCTTGATAATCACAAAATATAATTCTGACAGCAAACTAAATTATGTATCTTTTAATATTAGAATAATACAATAATTATTTTCACAAATCAGCAAATACACGTTTCAAAACAGATAAACTTCACACAAAAAATTCAAAAAACTCAAAAATAAGGTTAAATCGAATCAGAGAACAGCAGCACAAGAAATATAACTTTACTAATATTATTTGAAGAAACTCAGTTCTATTGCCATATAACTAAACCAAACAAGCAATAAATAAACTCGATAAAACTGCTTAAGTTGTAAAGCAGTAAATTAAACGGAAAGAAAAAAAACTGAATGAGCCTAAAGCGGGATGTAGAAGTCAGGAGCTAAAAATGCAGAGTTTGAAAATCAGGATGAAGGTTATCCTAAAAACAAAAAAACAATAACATAACATGAAAAACATGAATGCTATTGTTTTATAGTTAGGGCCGTAAGAAGGAAACAATATTATTTTTCTTCAGTTGCAGCCTTTTCGATATTTTCTTTTACTTCGCGAGAAGCATCTTTGAATTCACGGATACCTTTTCCTAAACCACGAGCCAACTCAGGAAGTTTTTTCGCTCCGAAGAAGAATAGGACAACGACTAAAATCAAAACCATCTCAGTTGTTCCAAGACCAAACATGATGTAATAAGTTTAAAGTTTTCTACAATAATTTAATACAAATATAAACGAAATTTGAACAATTAAAAAATTAAATTGCACTTAAAATGCATTACACAGATAGTGGCACTTTCTTTTTCCACTGCTCAAATTTCTCGATTTCATCACTGATGCTTTTGATTATAAACATCAGCAAAGCAACGTCGTCGGTTAACCCGACAAAAGGCAGAAAATCGGGCAGAATATCTATTGGCGAAACAAAATAGATAAACCCCGCTATCACTTTCAAGAGATTCTGAATCTCGATGTTCCTGTATTCTCCTGTGGCATACGACTTTATCAATCCACCCAGCAACACAACCTTGTCGCGCAATATATCAACGGTAGTGCCAACACCCAGGCTTTGTACTTTGACAAGCGCATTCTTTAATAGTTTAAGCAGACTATGCGCATTTTTTGCAAGTCTTGGTGCTCTTCTTAGTGCAGTTTTATAAAATACCGATTCCAGTACTTTAGAAATCAATTGGTTGGTCTCTGATGCCATGCAGGTTTTAAATAGCTATTATACGGTTAATAAACGCAATAAATACCAAAAAAGGTAAGGCGTTGAGAAAAAATACAAAAAAAACACTTAAAAACGTTGTATTATATTAGTTTTGTCCAATAAATTTGAGCAAAATTTCCTGTTTACCTTTTTTTGATTGTACATGCAGGGCAGATAACCCCAAAATATATGTATTTACACTCAATCGGGGTTTTACGGGTTACCATTTACATTCATTTTTTTACATATTTTATGAAACTTCATGTTGCTAAATTTTACCCCTGGGCATGATATGTTTCTAACAAACAAGCTTTTATACAGAGCATTTTAGGGGTATAATTACCGAAATGAAAGTAACCGTAGTTGGAGCAGGCGCTGTTGGTGCAACCACAGCCGATAACATCGCTCGTAAGCAGATTGTCGATGAAGTAGTATTGTTAGATATTAAACAAGGAGTAGCCGAAGGAAAAGCTATGGACTTAATGCAAACCGCTTCTCTGGAAGGATTTGACACTAAAATCATAGGCTCAACTAATGACTACGCCAAAACTGCCAAGTCTGACGTGGTGGTGATTACCTCCGGCTTACCACGTAAACCGGGTATGACCCGCGAAGAACTGATAGGCATTAATGCCGGTATTGTGAAAGGTGTAGTAACGCAGATTCTTACTTACTCGCCTAAAGCCATTTTATTGATTGTTTCAAACCCGATGGATACTATGACCTACCTTGCTTTGCAGGTGGCTCAGTCTTTAGGGGTAAATAAAAAACGTGTAATAGGTATGGGCGGTGCGTTAGACTCATCTCGCTTCCGTTATTACCTTTCGCAGGCAATGGGTGTTTCTCAGGGCGACCTGCACGCTAATGTAATTGGTGGCCACGGTGATACTACCATGATTCCGCTGACACGTCTGGCTACCTGGAATGGTATTCCTGTAAGCCGCTCTTTGTCAAAAGAAGCGTTGGCTAAAGTGGCAGCCGATACAATGGTGGGTGGAGCTACCCTGACAGGCCTGCTTGGCACCTCAGCCTGGTATGCTCCGGGTATAGCTGCCTGCTCAATGGTTGAGGCCATCATCCGTGACGAAAAACGCGTAGTGCCAGCCTCAGTTTCATTAAATGGCGAGTATGGCCAGAAAGACATCTGTCTGGGTGTACCAGTAGTTTTAGGTAGAAATGGTTGGGAGAAAATAATTAACTACCGCCTGAACAAAGAAGAACAAGCTGCATTTGCCAAATCAGCTGATGCCGTTAGAAACATGAATAATGTACTTAGCACGCTAAGCATCTAATTGCTTAAAGTTGTAAGGCTTTCGCATACATTCAGAAATCTCGCAGTTATAGCGCTGCGAGATTTTCTTTTCTATGGTCGGATTATAAAACACAATAAAAAACAATTGCTGTTTTATGTTTATATTTGATTAACAAACCGGATTACACCGGCTCAATTTTACTACCTGATTGTTTATAACTAACGGTGCATTCCTATGCTTGATAAAAATAACTTTATAGACCTACTTAATAACCCGCAATCACTTAGCCTTAACGATACTATGTTTCTGGAAAATGCCACCAAAAAGTATCCTTATTTTCAGTTGGGGTATACCATGATTGCCAAGGGTATCTACCTGAAAGCCCCTGAAATTGCACATGATGCCATCCGTAAGGCTGCTATTTATGCATTAAGCAGAAACGCGCTCAGAAAAGTAATTGAAAACGATATGGACTGGAACATTACTTCTTCCATGCGTTTCAATGAAAGCCCGGCAGAGGCCAGATTCTCTCAGGATTCAATAGAAGAAGAGCTGAATCGTGAAAAACTGGAAGAAGAGCTGATAGAATCAATCGCCAAGCCTGCCTTAAGAAACATACAGGAAGAACAACTGGCTATTATTGAGCAATTTATAAAAAAAGAGCCGCGTATTCAGCCCATCAGAACAGTGGCAGCCGGCGAAGAAGTTGAAGACCTGAGCGAAGTGAGTACAACCCTTCAGGGCCCGCTTCTGACAGAAAGCTACGCCAAAATATTAGCCCGGCAGGGGCGTTTTGAACAAGCCATAGAAGTTTATAAAAAACTTATTGCTAAAAATCCCGGAAAAAATACTTACTTTGCAGAAAAAATTACGGAATTAGAAAAAAAGAGACTCTGACACCAGAGCCTGACCTATAAAAATCATTGTTAATAGATAATTATAATTGAAAAAATGTACACTACAATCTTAGTTTTGATGGTTATTGTTGCCATTCTGTTAGTTTTAATTATTTTAATTCAAAATCCAAAAGGTGGTGGCATATCAAGCGAGTTTAGTGGTGCCGGTTCACAAATGTTTGGCGTACAACGTACGGGAGACCTTTTGGAACAACTGACGTGGGGCTTTTTTGTTTTTATAATTGTAGGTGCCCTTGTTTCGGGTATATTTGTAGACAAAACCGGTGCTGATGCACAAGACAACGGCCTTAATGTAGAGAAAGCCCAGTCTCGTCCGGCTACTGCTCCGGCACCTGCCCCAACGCAGACACCTGCTAACACAACACCAGCCAATACAACACCTGCTCAACCGCAGAAATAATCATATTAATGTACTGAAAAAGCCTGATAAGCATTTGCTTGTCAGGCTTTTCTATTTTCGTTTTTTATTCCTTATTCAGCTCTTTTTTTGCTTTCTCTTCGTTTTCCTGTTTTAAAAGCGCTATTTCCTGTGCTAACCTGGTTACGTTTTTTTGCAGTTTAGAGTTAACTATCGACAAATGCAACAGATAAATCAGAATAAGAAATATAAAACCCGTAAAAACAAGATTAGGCGCTTCGTAAACCCCAAACAAGCGGGCCATTACTTCCAGCCCGTCTCTCCAAATGGCAAATATGCCCAGAAGAACCGTACAAACTAACCACACAATGGCATATTCTTCACGTAGCTTACCCTTTAAAATCAACCAGCCAATAGATAGAAGAAATGCAAAATTAATAACAATAGTAATAATCTGAATACGAGCCATAGCGTATGCCGTTTACGTATAAAAAAAAACTTAGCTGCTGTTACAGCAACTAAGTAAAAATAACAAATTTTGCTTTTATAGTTGAAACACGAGAGGTTTACCTTCACATAAATTCTTAAAAACGGATATGGAAATGATAGCAGACAATGGTTGTTATTCGTATCTCAATGATTCAATCGGATCTAGTTTTGAAGCCTTGTAAGCCGGATAAATGCCCGAAATAATACCTACAATTACGCATACAATAATACCCATGATCATCCAGCCCCAGGGCACAATAAAGCTGCTCTTATCGCTGATTACCCTGGCAATTACATTACCAACCGAAATACCCAGCACAATACCGCCAAGCCCACCTAAAATACAGATAGTAATGGCTTCCATTAAAAACTGCAATCTGATTTTGAAAGGCGTGGCACCAATGGCTTTTCTGATGCCAATCTCTCTTGTACGCTCAGTAACCGAAACCATCATGATGTTCATAAGCGCAATAGATGCACCAAGAAGTGTAATAATGCCGATACCAAACCCACCTACCCGCAAATACCCGGTTACCTCTTCAAAGTCTTTGGCCAGTGCATCAGAGCGCTCCATCTCAAAAGATTTCGGCTTGCTTACAGGGTCTCTTCTTACGCGTCGCATCACTGCCTCGGCTTCCCCCATTATGTAGTCCATATCCGAAACGTTAGGCACAGAGGTTGTAATATCAAAAGTAAGGGTTCTGTTTCCGGCAATCTGCCGGCCTGTTTCCAGCGGCACAAGTGCCACGCGGTCGTCTCCGCCCCCGTTTATACTTCCTTTTTTCTCCAGTACACCTATTACCTTAAATCTTAATCCCATCAGGGTTATGTCTTTATCAATAGGGTTCTCTTTCGGAAACAATAAGGTAGACAATTCATTGCCAAGAATCACAACGTTATTGGTAAAATCAATATCATTTTTATTAATATCTCTTCCTGCCTGCAGTTTATAACCTTTTATTGTCAAGAAATCTTCGTCGATACCTCTTATCTGGGTATTGGGGTTTGTTTTAATAGATTTATATTTCAATTGGGCTGCCCCAGCCACATTTGTATAAATACTGATAGTTGCCGAGGTTTTACCCTGAAAAAGTTCTTTATACAATTTAGCCTGCCGGTAGTCAATAGGTGGTACGTCCTTCTCCTCTACCCCGCCGCTTCGGCGTCGCCAGGGCCTTGGGCCAATGATATCGAAAGAGTTTGCCCCAAGCCCGGCAAAACTATTGTCTACTGAGCTCTGCATGCCATCTATGGCAGTAAGAATACCCACTAATGAGGTAATACCAATTGCAATAATTAACGCTGTAAGCACTGTGCGAAGCATATTGCCTTGTATAGACCGGAGTCCTTCACGAACATTTTCTTGTAAATTCATTTAATCAAAGCTTGATTTGCAGAGAGAAGTATAAGATATTTCTATCAAAATTTATAATGACAAAGTTCATTAAGAGTTTTGAAACCAGCAAACCAATGGAATAACTGAATCAGCCGTTTATCATTATTTTTAAACGAATCGTCTCTTTTTTATCCAAATGAGGTTGCGGTCTTTTACTTTTAAATCAAATTTAAGGTACATCAGCTGTTATTTGTCTAATTTAGACCTTTCAATTAACCTCAGCAAACAAAATCTCGTTTATGAAAAAAACTACCTTTCTTGTTGTTGCCGCATTTAGCTTATCTCTCGGCCTGGGTTTTGCGCAAACCAAAGATACCCCAAAAGACCCCGTAATTGCAGGTATCATTAAAGAAGCCAACGACAACTCTCAACTTGAAAAATTAGCAACCGAATTAATGGACGGTATCGGCCCGCGTCTCGTAGGCTCACCTCAAATGAAACAAGCGCACGATTGGGCCATTGAAAAATACAAACAATGGGGCATTAGTGCCAGAAATGAAAAATGGGGCGAATGGCGCGGATGGGAAAGAGGAGTATCGCATATAGATATGGTGTATCCGCGTGTTAAATCTTTAGAAGGTATGCAGCTAGCCTGGAGCCCCAGCACCAAAGGGCAATCAGTAGTAGGCGAAACCATTATCATTCCTGATGTGGCCGATTCAGTAGAATTCAAAAAATGGCTGCCCAACGTAAAAGGCAAATTTGTGTTGATAAACATGAACCAACCAACCGGACGCCCGGATTACAACTGGGAAGAATTTGGAACAAAAGAATCTATTGAAAAAATGAAAGCTGCCCGAACCGCTCAGACAGAAGCCTGGGCCAGGCGAATCAGCAAAACGGGTCTTGCCGGAAGTGCAAAGGCGCTTCCGCTCGCATTAGAAAAAGCCGGAGCAGCGGGCATTGTAATGAGCTATTGGTCAAGAGGTTTTGGAGCAAACAAGATTTTTGGCGCCAATACAAAAACTATCCCGACTGTTGATATTTCGTTGGAAGATTATGGCCTTCTTTATCGTTTGACGGAATCGGGCATTAAGCCCAAAATCAGTGTCCGTGCCGACTCAAAAGAGCTGGGAGTTGTGCCTACCTTCAATACCATTGCCGAAATTAAAGGCACAGAAAAACCTAACGAATATGTTATGCTATCTGCCCACTTCGACTCTTGGGATGGTGGCACAGGTGCAACCGACAACGGCACAGGCACCATTGTAATGATGGAAGCCATGCGCCTATTGAAGAAGTTTTACCCGAACCCGAAAAGAACTATTCTGGTTGGCCATTGGGGAAGCGAAGAGCAGGGACTGAACGGCTCAAGAGCGTTTGTTGAAGACCATCCTGAAATTGTATCAAATCTGCAGGCGCTGTTTAATCAGGATAACGGTACAGGCCGGGTAATTAATATCTCTGGCCAGGGCTACCTGCATGCTTATGATTACATTGGCAGATGGCTAGCCAAAGTACCTGCCGAGTATAAAAAAGGACTGGAAACCCGTTTTCCGGGTGCTCCGGGAGCAGGCGGTTCAGACTTTGCCTCTTTTGTTGCCGCTGGTGCGCCTGGCTTTTCGCTTAGCTCATTAAACTGGTCTTATGGCACCTATACCTGGCAC
This sequence comes from Emticicia sp. TH156, assembly GCF_002855535.1. NCBI lineage: Bacteria > Pseudomonadati > Bacteroidota > Cytophagia > Cytophagales > Leadbetterellaceae > Emticicia > Emticicia sp. TH156. Next base: position 293 of record NZ_PKRS01000015.1, on the reverse strand, counting down.
ACCAACCGCGATACTTACGACAAAATAGTGTTTGATGATGTACGTAACAATGCTATTCTGGCTGCTATTCTTGCATATCAGGCTAGTGAAGACCCGACCAGAACATCAACCGAAAAAAGTGTTCTGCCATTGAACGAAAAAGGTGAACCTTCTGCCTGGCCGGCTAAACGAAGCCCGAACAGAAAAGGTGGTTTAGATTAAGAGCCTGTTTAAATTTTATTCAATAAATGTTTTATAGCAGAAACTTTAACTATTTCTTCTGCCGTTTCCATAAGCAATTCATAATTTCTGCA
>NZ_PKRS01000014.1:0-90379 GCF_002855535.1 Emticicia sp. TH156 | reverse complement strand
TCAAAGTTTGCCTGACTACTTAAGGTCTCGCATTTGCATTCTCAACAAGTTAATGAACTTTATTCATCCAGTATTACTACCTTCCGACTTGTTAAACTAATTAACCCCCCCCTTCCTTCTCTTCTTCCTCTACCGCTTAATCAATTCTTATTTTCACTCTGAACTTTTCTTTTCGTTTCTCCGTTTTCCTAATTTTTAGTAAGCGAAACGGACTGCAAAGTTACTGCTCTTTTTTGAATTAAAAAAATATTTTTTGATATTTTTTTTCACTCTCCTTATCGCCTCTTCCTTTTCTTTCTCTCCTTTTCAATCAATCGGGGTGCAAAATTCTGAATTTATTTTTACATTCCCAAATTATTTTTGAAGTTTTTTTCGCCTCGCTCTCAACTCCCGTTTTCCTCTCCTCCTCTTCTTTCTCTCTCAATTAACCGGGGTGCAAATGTCTGACTTTATTTCTACATCTCCAAATTAATTTTACTCTTTTTTTTACCTAATCCCCAAGACCTTGTTTCCCACCTTTTTACTATGCTCCTGCTATGTAACGCTCAGTGTTTCTTCCATTTTTGGGACTGCAAAGGTACGCCTCTTTTTACCCTTTGTCAAGGCCTTTCCCCAAAGTTTTTTAATCCCTATTCCTTACTCCCCTTATCCTCAGCTATTTATAAATTACCCCATCCCTAAAGTTTATATTAGTTCTTCGTTTTGTGCAATAATAATACCTCCTTATTAAAGTTCCAGGTAAGATTATAAGCACTTTTTACAACCCAAATGGTGGTACAGTTTTTTAAATATTCCTTTTTTCCATTCAAAAATCTACAATTAACTTTTTAAAACACATGGACAACAACAACAATAACGGAGTAATGGGCCTGTTTGGCCAGTTCTCAAAAAAGGTAACCAAAGCAACCGGAAGCCCCTATGCTTTTTTATTCGCATTGCTAATTATAATTGTCTGGGCGGTATCGGGCCCGCTGTTCAATTTCTCTGATACCTGGCAATTGGTTATTAACACCGGAACCACCATCATCACGTTTCTGATGGTTTTTATTATTCAGCAATCGCAGAACAAAGACACTATTGCATTGCAGATTAAACTTAACGAATTGATAGCGTCTAGCGAGAAGGCCAGTAACCGGCTGGTAGACATTGAGGATTTAACAGAAGACGAGCTTGAGAAAGCCAAAGGATTTTACAGAAAGCTGGCCGACCTGGCTCAGATGGAAGATGACGCATTTATATCTCACTCAATAGAAGAAGCCACCGAAACCCACGAAGAGAAAAAGAACCTGCAGAAAAAGCGAAACTAAAACCTATATATATAGACAAGAAAAGCCCGCCGATAAATTCAGCGGGCTTTTCTTGTTCTGGCACTTGCTGTTAACGGGCAAATGCCGAAGCAGAGATGTTGTCGTTGAAAACAATACTGGTTGTCAGCTTAACCGAGCGTTTTTCGGCGGTGTTGCTGTATGTTCCCTCAGACGGATATTTGATACCGTAGGGCGACGTTGCGTAATTGGTGTAATCTTCTGTAATTACTTCAGCTGGCGAAAGCGTCAGTTTTTTTCTTACCAGCAACCCACTGGCCTGATCAAAATAAAGGTTATACTTTACGCCCTTGCCATTTAGCTCTACATGGTTAACCTTCTTACCATTGACTGTTTCAGTACCAACAAGCGTAGCTACATAGCCCTTTTTCTGATAATTCCAGAAAGGCAGTATCAGTTCTGTAATTTCGCGTTTCATGTTATCCTGCTCTTTCTGATTCAGGTCTTTGGTTTCATACTGGGTGGCTTTATCGCCAGTACCCAAAGGCACTTTAAACCAACCACTGTTTCCTTTTATACCATATATAAATGTGCGTCGCAAAATAGTTTTCGATTTTGACATTGAACCATCAGCCAGCGAGGCTTTCACATCCATGTCATAATCAGCAGCAGTGCCACTTTTAAAGCTTTGCTTAAGTGTATATGTACTTATGCCGTCCCAGAGCGACTTGCCCCCTGTGGCTTCAACGTACTTATCTAAAACATCTTCGGCGGTCTGCGCCAGAGTTATGCTGGTAGAAACGGCAAATGCGATGATACTGATTACTGCTTTCTTCATTTGTTGTCTGATTAATTAATTTACTATAGAACGTCTCACTTATATTAATCTATATATATAGACCTGTATTACTGATTAAGGTTTAAATTTTTTGGGTTGGCCAAACCGGTAAATTTTCTGGTTCGCCTCAGTGCCAGGCGTATCATTATATACAATGATGTCATTCACCCGTAAATCATGCTGAACAGAGGGGTTCAGCAATTTTACAACCACTTTATGTTTACCTTTAGGCAACTCATAATTCCAGAAAAGCTCATGCCTGCGGGTTCTGAATTCCGTCGGCATCTCAACCGTTTCCATCAGTTTGCCATCAATATAAATTTCTGTGTTTAATACTAAGTCTTTTGTTGTCTGATCTTTCTTCTCGGCAACACCTTTTATTACTACGCCCGTACCTTCAAAATCAAAACTGTATTCATCTTTCAGGCTTTGGTAAACAAATATTTTATCGACCGGATACGTATTTTCAAAACTCTGTTCAAACCTTACTACCTCAGGCTTTTGCAAAAGAATACTTACCTGCGTGCCAGATACCTTACCGCCGTTGCGTTCTATATTCTGCAGGGCATGCTTCATGCCAATTCCGTAAACGTCATTCAACGATATGGTGGTATATTTAAAATCTATATCTTCTGCATCTTTCAGCCCCAACTTCCAGTAAGCCGGTATTTTAGAATACCCCAGCATGGTTCCCAGTATTCCACAGGCAGAAGATGGATTACAGTCGGCATCTTGCCCGCAGCGGGTGGTTATTTCTATAGTTTTGGTAAAATCACCTTTACCATAAAGTAAACCCAGTACTACATAGGCCGAATTCAACTTGGCATCAATATTAAAAGGTGTATAAACGCCATCAGGACACCCCACATCGTCAGACCACCGCTCCTGCAAGGCATACCAGGTTTTTTTCCAGTCGTTCGGATACAACTTGTAGTATTTTATTACATCAGCTATACATTTATAATACTCGCTTTGCTTCGGAATTGTTTTCAATGCCTCATTAATTATATACTCAATGTTATTAGACGTAAAAGCCAGAGTATAACAGGCACCCAGAAAAACGCCCCCATACCAGCCGTCGCCGTAGTTCATGATATGGCCTATTCTGTCTGAGATTTTCGATGCTGTATTGGGCATGCCGGGTGACATCAGCCCGGCGAAATCGCATTCTATCTGATAATCGATACAATCGGCATGCGGATTATGTAACCAATGACCAGACCGCGGAGGCATAATCTGATGTAATATATTGTAGCGCCCGGCCTGATTGGCATGCCATAAAGCATAACCTGCATTGGCATAGGCTTTGGCATGAGATTCAACCGGAGCATCCAGCCCTTCTTTTTCAAGCACATCCACAAAGGTTAAATCCATATACAGGTCATCATAAAGCCCCGGGTTTTCAATCATGGTTTTTCTCAGGTAGCCATCATACCAGGGTATGGGCTGATACTCATTAATAATAGTACCATTGTATCTGAACTCCATGGGGCCACCAAAGGTAACGCCGATGGTCTGGCCTGCCCAGCCACCTTTAATTTTGTCTTGCAGTAGCTCTTTGCTGATTGTAAAAAACTTTTGCTGCGCCTGAGCCGACAAACTGAGGCATAGCACAAGATAGAAGATTGCTTTTTTCATAGGTCTTAATCGGTTTTGAATAGATTCTGTTTCAGATGTTTCAATAAACGGGTTACTTTACCCCTGCCAGTATTCTAAAGCGCAGCAGGGTTTAATGGTATGCAGGCATACAGAAAATGCCACTACCAAACTTTTAAGCATTGTTTTTCGTTAATGATATAAAAGTTTTGAAAATTCAATTTTAAAGCACTAATTTGTTGTTAGAAAGCACAAATATAGAAGTATTTCAGTAATTAAGGCTTTGTTAAATCTCACTAAAGAATTATTAACGATTAAGATGAATTATCAGGTACAACAAGAGGGAGAGTTTAAATATATTGATGAAGGTAGTGGAGATACCCTGCTTATTTTACATGGCTTGTTTGGCGCATTGAGTAACTTTGACGATGTTATTGAGGGTTTCAGACATCGTTGCAGAATAGTAATACCGGTTATGCCTATCTATGATATGCCCATGCGTGAGGCAAGTCTGGAAGGTTTGCAGGCATTCATTGAAAGGTTTATCGCATTCAAGCAACTGAATAATATCATTTTATTGGGTAATTCGTTAGGCGGCCATGTGGGTCTTTTATATACCCTTGCACATCAGGAAACCGTAAAAGCACTGGTATTGACCGGAAGCTCGGGTCTTTTTGAAAACACCATGGGCGGGTCTTTCCCGAAGAGAGGTAGCTATGACTACATTCGTGAACGCGTAGCCTATACATTCTATGACCCTAAAACTGCAACTAAAGAACTGATTGACGAGTGCTTTGAGATTACATCAAGTATTCCGAAATGTATGAATATTGTGCAGATTGCCAAGTCAGCACAGCGCCATAATATGGCTAAAGAAATACCAAACATTAAAGTACAAACCTGCCTGATATGGGGATTGAACGATACCATAACCCCACCCCATGTAGGTTTTGAATTTAACCAGTTACTAGAAAACTCGGAGTTATATTTTATTGACAAATGTTGTCATGCCCCGATGATGGAACGCCCTCAGGAATTTAATCATTACCTGGGCCTTTTCCTCGACAAAATTCAGGAACCCGTGCTGGCATAGTAGTTTAAGATGTTATCTTACCGCCCGCGGGATTATACTAAAAACTAAAAAGAATGACGGCTGCTCAAATTATCAACCACGAATTACCCATCCTAAAACTTACCGACACGGTGGGTGATGCTTTGAGCTGGATGGAGGAGAATCGTATAAGCCAACTGGTGGTTGTTGATAATGAACAATATCAGGGCATTTTAAGCGAAGACATTTTACTGAACTACGATGAAGAACTGGCGATATCGGAAGTAATGCCCCAATATACCGAAGCTTACATTTTTGATGACCAACATCTTTATGAAGCACTGAGTTTAATTTCAAAATTTCAGTTGCAGATATTAGGCGTGGTAGATGAAGACAAAGTGTTTACCGGCGCAATTACCGCAACTGAAATATATAACCGCTTCGGCGAATTACTTGGCGTTCAGGAACCCGGAGCCGTGCTGGTAATTGCCATAAAAAACAGAGACTATTCTCTGGCAGAAATCAGCCGGCTGGTGGAGTCAGACAATGCCAAAATCCTGAGCAGTTATTTTAACGGCAGCGAATTCGGCGAAGAAAACGCGTCAAAACTTACCCTGAAAATAAACAGAAAGAATATTTCTTCAATTGTTGCTACACTTGAGCGTTTTGGCTACATGGTTGAAGGAGCCTACGCGCATGAACCCATAGACAGCATTGAACAGGAACGTTACGATATGCTGATGAAATACCTTAGTGTTTAATTGACTCTGCCTGTTCTACTTTTGTAGTATGCTTTCTTAGCGTTTTTATAATCAATATCAGACTGATGGTGGTCAGAATTGCCGCGGCCAGAAACGGCACTCCCGGAAAATACACCGGTGCGCCCTTTTCAGTAAACCTGTAGAACAGACCCGTCATTAAAACAGGGCCAATAATAGAAGCCACACTGTTGAGGCTGGTGAGTGAACCCTGCAATTCACCTTGTTCATTTGGAGGCACCTGGCCTGAAATAATTCCCTGCATAGCAGGCCCGGCCAGCCCCCCGAGTGCAAAAGGCACCATAATGGCATAAACCATCCAGCCCTCATTGGCAAAACAATACGCTACCGAACCAAATATTGAAAAGGCAAAACCTACATAGATAGCATTTCTGGTACCCAGTTTAGGAATTACCAGGCGCGTAAGAAAGCCCTGTACAAAAGCTATCATTACCCCGATAAATGTAAGAGAAAACCCAACTTCCTGCTCTGTCCAGTTAAACTTTTCTTTGGTAAAATAGGTCCAGGTTCCCTGCGTTGAAAAATTAGATATATACACAAGGAATAAAGCGCCAACCAATCCGGTAATCATCGGAAACCGGCGAATACTCATTAAAGCGCCAATAGGGTTAGCCCGTTTCCAGTTAAATTTCCTACGGTTTTCAATGCTGAGCGACTCCGGCAATACAAAATATCCATACAGCCAGTTCAGAATAGTAAGCCCGCCTGCAACCATGAACGGTGCGCGTGTACCCAGGTGACTTACAAAACCCCCGATAGACGGCCCTATAATAAATCCTAAACCAAATGCGGCACCAATCATACCAAAATTCTGCGCACGTTTGTCAGGCGTACTGATGTCGGCCATGTAGGCGGCTGCGGTTGTAAAACTTGCACCCATTACGCCTGCAATGATTCTGCCTACAAACAACCACCCTATATTTGGGGCAAATACCAGCAACAGGTAGTCAAGCCCAAAGCCAAATAAAGAGGCCAGCAACACAGGCCGACGCCCGTATTGATCGCTTAAGCCCCCCATTACCGGCGAAAACAGAAACTGCATAACCGAATAAGCCGCAAAAAGCCAGCCGCCGTATCGGGCAGCGCCGCTGATATCCACATGTGCCAATTCTGAAATCAACCTTGGCAAAACGGGGATAATTACACCAAATCCGATGGAATCAATTAAAACAGTAATGAGCACAAACGAGGTGGCAGCACTTCTTTTGACAGACATAGTTCAGTTTGGTAAGTTTTGTGCAAAATAATTGATTTTCAAAGATAAAACCGCTCTGCTACCTGAAATTTATATCAATATTAAGACAATTTAATATGTTTCTAAACTGCCGGGGTATAGCCAATACAGCTTGGAGTGTTTTTAAAAAACAAAGAGCGCTCCCTTGCGGAAGCGCTCTTCTATATTTCTGCTTAATTAAAATCAAGAAATAATTTCAGTTACCTGACCAGCACCTACTGTACGACCACCTTCACGAATCGCGAAACGAAGACCTTTATCCATTGCAATGGCATTGATCAATTTCACTTCGATAGTGATGTTATCGCCAGGCATAACCATTTCCACACCTGCAGGTAGAGTAATTTCACCTGTTACGTCAGTTGTACGGAAATAGAACTGTGGACGGTATTTGTTAAAGAATGGCGTGTGACGACCACCTTCTTCTTTGCTCAATACATAAACCTCAGCTTTGAAGTGAGCATGTGGTTTAACCGAACCTGGTTTACAGATAACCATACCACGTTTGATATCGGTTTTCTCAATACCACGAAGCAATAGACCAACGTTATCACCAGCTTCACCACGGTCAAGGATTTTACGGAACATCTCTACACCAGTTACAACTGATTTCAAGCCTTCTGCACCCATACCAAGAATTTCAACAGGCTCACCAGAGTTGATTACACCAGTTTCAATACGACCAGTTGCAACAGTACCACGACCAGTGATTGAGAACACGTCTTCAACCGGCATCAAGAATGGTTTGTCAGTTGCACGAGCTGGAAGTGGAATGAATGTATCAACTGCTTCCATCAATTGTTCGATAGTAGCAACCCATTTAGGCTCTCCGTTCAAACCACCAAGAGCTGAACCTTGAATTACTGGGATATTATCGCCATCGTATTTATAGAATGACAACAAGTCACGGATCTCCATTTCAACAAGTTCCAATAACTCAGGGTCATCTACCATGTCAACTTTGTTCATGAACACAACCAATTGAGGTACACCTACCTGACGGGCAAGAAGGATGTGCTCACGGGTTTGTGGCATAGGTCCATCAGTTGCAGCTACTACAAGAATAGCACCATCCATCTGAGCAGCACCAGTTACCATGTTTTTCACGTAGTCAGCGTGACCAGGACAGTCAACGTGAGCATAGTGACGATTAACTGTTTGATATTCTACGTGCGCTGTATTGATAGTGATACCACGCTCTTTTTCTTCCGGGGCGTTGTCAATAGATGAGAAATCTCTTTTATCTGCCAATCCTTTCTCAGAAAGCACCTTTGTGATGGCAGCTGTCAATGTTGTTTTACCGTGGTCAACGTGACCAATAGTACCAATGTTTACGTGAGGCTTGCTACGGTCAAAATTCTCTTTTGCCATGATTATTGAAGTCTAAATATTAGATTTATTACAAATTAATTAATTTTCACTTTGATGAGCCTTCTTGCAGAACAGTTTTTGTACTTGCCAAGTTTCCCGCGTATGGAAGAAAACTCTTATTTTAAATTGTAAACCAGATTTCCGCAACTCATATCCTGATTTTACTGATTTACTTTTCTTGAGGAAAGAACTATCTTTTGGAATTCGAGCATTCAATATAAGACAGTCTAGAATTTACTCGTGTAAACTTTTCCTAAACAAAAAATGCTCTTTTCAAAGTTAGAGCCTTCAAGCAGGATTGAACAGTAACGACTGCCGCTGCCAACCTCTTCCTTACCAAGAACCACTCATTTCAAAGTTAGAGCCTTCAAGCAGGATTGAACTGCCGACCTCTTCCTTACCAAGGAAGTGCTCTACCACTGAGCTACGAAGGCTTTTGTTATCGAGCGGGAGACGGGTCTCGAATCGTTAACGACCGAACCGCCGCCACCTAAAACTTGAATCGTCTATCGCTTTCGAGCGGGAGACGGGTCTCGAACCCGCCACCTATAGCTTGGAAGGCTATCGCTCTACCAAATGAGCTACTCCCGCTTAATTTCAATAATTCGTGATTCGGAATTCACGATTAATTATGGTGGGGGCGGATGGATTCGAACCACCGTAAGCGTAAGCTAGCAGATTTACAGTCTGCCCCATTTGGCCACTCTGGTACACCCCCATAATTTTTATTGCCACCCGGAACCCTTAACAAAGAACATTCTGTCCGAATGGGAGTGCAAAATTATATTCTTTTTTTTAATTGTCAAATATTCACCCCCAAAAAAAATCAATTCTTTTTTATTTTTTTTTCGACCCATTACTTAAAACCCAAAAAAGGGCGAAAACTCACACGTTTTCACCCTTTTTTTGTTGAAAAAATTACAGTCTGATACCGATTGTCCAGGCCTGTAGGCCTGACGCATTTTCCTGGCTGCTCTTAAACAACTCACCCATATCGTATCGGCCAAAGAAGGTAATACCTCTGCGCTTGCCAATCTCTGCCACCAGACCATACCTAAAATCGTTCAGGCCATAGTTATCTTTATCAATTTCTTTCTTGCTGCTGTCGCTGTACTTCAACTTACGGTAACTACCTACTCTATACCCGACATAGCCACCCAAGCCTATTTTAAATTTAGCCTCTTCAAAACCGAAATTGAACATAATGGGCAAATTAAGGCTGGTTACCACCAATTTACTTTTATTGAGGTCTTTGGCCGATTTGAAAAATTCTATCTTCCCGGTGCTGTTATCAATATAGTTGTTACCTTCAAACATAAAATTGTTCCAGGCAATCTCTGGGCCGTAACTGATAGCAAAATCTACCTGCTTGCCATTAATAAGCGTGGCATTTCTCTGGAAAGATAATGCCACAAAGCGCGACCCCCAGGTTTGCAAATCAGGCACCGTTGAAGGCCCATTAGCCCAGTTATTCAAGCCCAGATATATTCCAAAGTCTGACTTCGAAAAAAACCTGCTATTGCTGCTTTTCTTTTCAGGCTTTGAAGACCAGGTTCTGGTCTCGTTACTTTTTTCTTCTTCATTATCTCTTTTATCAGACCTGCTCCAGTGGTCATTGTCTTCTTTGTCTTTTCTGCTCAAGTCGCCGGCATCGCTGGTTATAATTTTCACGCTTCTGCCATCTGCTGCCGCAATTACCAAAGTATCCTGCTTAGCGTTGTTCTGTTCAAGCAGCGCTATTGTTCTTCTTCTTTCTGCTGAATCTACCCCCAGGGTTTTCAATACATTCTCCAGATTAAGATTGCGTGGTAATTCAAAATCTTTATTGCCCGAGGTATAAACCGTTACCCGTTTCTTTACACCCTTATCTGTAAACTCTACTATGGTGGTATCTTGCTTAAAAGCTGCCTTTACCGAGAGGCCTCCTAATAATATCAAGAGGATTAGTCCAATTCTTTTCATTATTTTGTTGCTAATTAAATTTTTCTGCTCAAACGGGTTTCTATTAATTATCTGAAATCTTCTTCTCTTTTCTGCATTCTTACTATACGGCGTTGCACAAAATCCCTTACGTCTTCCCGCTCTTCTTTAAACAAACCTTCATCTACACGAGCTACCGCATCTTTTACGCCTATTCTTTTTAAGTCTACTTTTTCACCGTATTTAAAGTTTTTGTATTCGCCATACAATTTGGCAAGGAAAGATTTATCTTTTTCGGCCTTTTCTTCTGCCAGTGCATTGTTGCTTTCGTTCCGTGCGGCAAGCGAGTTATCTTCAATAGGTGTAACAATGAGTGTTACAGATTCGCCCAGATGATACTTTGAAGCAGCCGATGCAGGTTTCTCTTTAAGAGCAATTGTATTTTTACCGGCGAGCGTTTCTAAAGGCAAAGGTTTCAGTTCATCTTTAGCATTACTAGCCAGTGCATCCGCTGCCTGCGGTGTATCTATTATCACTTTGTCATCTGAGGCTGGCAGTTTTAACGTTTCTTTATTGGTTGTGGCGGGTTTGATCTGTGCAACGGTAATTTTGCCGGCCGTTGCCTGTCTGCCAAGCTCAGGGGTGTTGTTTTCTGCACGGGCAATTAATGCCTCGTTCTCCTTCACTTCCGGCGCTGCTGGCTGCTTAATTGCCTCAACTTTTTTAGTACTGGTATTATTGGCCACCAGGTTGGTGCCCGGGGTATTGTTTTGTGATAGAACACCTATGGTAAGTACTGCCACCACACCAGCTGCTGCGGCATAGTATGCCCAGTTGCGGTTGATTGCAAAAACTCCACCGCGACGTTTGGTTTGTTTTTCCTGCAAACGCGCCTGAAATTTCTCAAATGCTTTCTGAGAGGGTTCCTGGCGATGCTCGGCCAGTTTTCTGGCAAAAAGTTCGTCAATTGGATGTTTCTTCATTTTTATAACTGATATTTTCATATCCCCGGCCGATTCGTCGGCACGCCCTGAAAGGGGAAATATTAAACAACACTTTTTTCTACTTTCAATAATTTACTCTGCAAAATGGCTCTCGCCCGGCTTAGCTGCGACTTGGAGGTACCTTCTGAAATACCCAACAGCTCGCCTATTTCCTGATGATTATAGCCCTCAATGGCATAGAGGTTAAAAACCATTTTATAGCCATCGGGTAACTGGTCAATCAGCCGCATTAAATCTTCAGCCTCCAGGTTTGTGCTAAACGCCGACGCGCTGGGTTCTTCTATGGCATACTCAAGCTCAACAGAAATCATTTTTTTGCTGCGCACATACATCAGCGCCTCGTTAATCATGATTCTTCTAACCCAACCCTCAAAACTTCCCTGAAACGTAAATTGGTCTATCTTATCAAAAATTTTCATAAACCCTTCAATCATTACGTCTTCAGCCTCCATTTTATCTCCGACATACCGATTACAAACTGCCAGCATCTTAGAAGCAAATTTCTCGTATAGCCGAGTCTGTGCTTTCGGATCCTGCCGCTGTACCGCCTTTGCGAGGTCGTATTCGTTAGTGAATAAAGATAAAATTCTGGTCATAAAATCATACGTTCAAAAGCAAGATGCAAAAAACTATTGAAAGGGTTGCGTGCAGAACAAAAAAATATTGCAAAGCCTAAAATATTTTTTTGCTGCTGTGTATTTGCAAAACAACAGACTGGGCAAAAGCATTCCAAACTTATTTATGGACGAATGAACCGCCTGCTGATTAGTAATAAACGCAGCCGGTTTAATTAAATAAAGTTTTTTTTCAGATTTCTTTGGGAGTTTAGTTCAATGCTTGTACTTTTGCACTCCCAAAAGGTCCTGTGGCCGAGTGGCTAGGCAGAGCTCTGCAAAAGCTTCTACAGCGGTTCGAATCCGCTCGGGACCTCAAAAATTCAAAAAAAGCACCTCAAAAAGGTGCTTTTTTTGTGGCATAAAAAAAAGTGTTGCCAAAATCAGGCAACACTTTCCGACATATTTAAACGTATTACTAACCTTTTTTTCCCTTTGTTGGTTTTGTTCTCTCTTTCTCCTCTGTCACTCCGTTAACGGTTACTGTATATTTCAGATCACAGGTGCCGTCTCCGTAATCAACGGTTTTAGTATCCCCCGAGAACGGTTTAATTTCGATGGTTCCACTAACCGGGAATCCCTTGGCATTATTGCACGAATGTTTCACAACCAGTGCTTTGGTTATGGTAGACGTAAACTGGGTACCATCGCTGGCTTTGGCTGTGGTTGAACCCGTCGTCTGAAACTCGTCATCTTCTTTGCTGGCGGTTCCTTTGTTATCAACCACGCGTTTTTTAGTGCTTGTGTAAGTAATTACCTTGCTTGTATTGGTATTGGTGATAGACACATTGGCCATTTTCTCGTCGGCAGTGGCTTTTCCACTGGCCAAAGTGGTAGTAATGGTATGTGTACCATTCAATACCAGTGTATCACGTTTCAGGTTTTCATAAGTTACGGTTCTGGTTAGGGTACCCGTAAAGCCGGAGTCTGGTTTTACCGGCATGGTAATCGTTAACTTACCTCCTACCTCTTTATCTTTGCACACGCCACCGGCCTCCGCCGTGTAGTCAAACACAATGGTAATTTTATTGTCGGCCACAGTTTTGGTTACTTCAGCGCAATTATCAAATTTGCCTTTCCAGGGCTTATCCCAGCCTATACCCAATATCGGGAAATGCCCCCCACCCGGTTTACCACCATCCGGGCCACCCGTCTCACGGAAATTGCGCCCACCAAATGGCAAAAATGTTATGTCGTCTATCAGATCATAAGCATCTTCCGACTCGTCCTGAATTGTCTGATTATCGGCTATCACTGCCGACTGCGCATCCGGTGTAAGTGAATTGGTGTCAGACTCTTTGGTACAACTAACTACCATGCCCATTGCCAAAGCAATTGCACCCAATTTTAAAGAGTAATTTTTCATCGGTTTTCTGTGAAATTTAAATAGTGAACAAATGCAGATAAGTGTACACTTTTTACCATAATCAGTTATTCAGCCAGGTTAAAGTTTTCGTCTCTGAAGCAATGACGAACACCCCACTAAAAATGGTTGCACGCGCCTTATTAAAATTCGTGAGTGCCTGACCATCAACCATTTCGGTACTGATTGCAAAAAATTGCACTTTATTACTGAATGATATTTAGAAACAAAGTTTAGTTTGCAAATGCCCGAAACGATACTTTACTTTTGTAGAATGGAACAACAATCTGAATCTGAAAGTATCTTCTCTTTTCAATACTGGCTTTTGTGTATCAGTTCACTGGTCTTCTTTGCGAGCTTCAATATGCTTATTCCCGAGCTACCCGATTACCTCTCAAAACTGGGTGGTGCAGAGTACAAGGGTCTTATCATTAGTCTTTTTACCTTAACGGCCGGGTTTTCAAGGCCTTTCAGCGGCCGGCTTACCGACCGCATCGGCCGGGTACCTGTAATGGCCTTTGGCTCGCTGGTTTGTTTCGTATGCGGATTCTTTTATCCGTTGGTTACATCTGTTATGCCTTTTTTGTTTTTACGATTAGCGCACGGGTTCTCTACCGGCTTTAAGCCAACAGGCACTGCTGCCTATATTGCAGATATTGTACCGGCATCAAGAAGAGGAGAAGCAATGGGTATGCACGGGTTGATGAGCAGTTTCGGGATGGCCTTTGGCCCCGCACTTGGCAGCTGGATAGCCGATACCTTTTCTATGAATGTCTTGTTTTATGTATCGTCTATGTTTGCGCTTATATCCATTGCTATTTTATACAACATGAAAGAAACCCTGCCTGTAAACCAGCAGGAAAAACTCAGTTTAAAAACATTGAAAATTACGCAAAGTGATATTTTTGATGAGATGGTGCTTCCGGCGGCTGTTGTTATATTTCTGACGTCTTTCAGCTTCGGAGCCATTGCCACGCTATCGCCCGATCTCAGCAAAAGTATCGGGCTGCACAATAAAGGGCTGTATTTTCTGGTATATACCCTGGCCTCTTTATTTATACGTTTTATGGCCGGTAGAATATCTGATAAAAACGGCCGTGTGCCAGTGCTGCGCTGGGGCTGTTTTGCACTCATAATTGCCATGGGGTTCACGGCATTTGCGCATAACATTTATCTGTTTGTAATTGCGGCTGTTTTCTTTGGTATGGCACAGGGGGTGCTGTCTCCTATTTTGCAGGCATGGACAATCGATTTGTGCGATGAACACAACCGCGGACGCGCCCTTGCTACCATGTATATATGTATGGAAGCAGGCATTGGTCTGGGCGCTTTTCTTTCTGCCGAAATTTACCAGAATCAGCTTTATCGTATGTCCTATGCTTTTCTTATCATGGGCGGGCTTGCCATTCTGGCTTTCGGTTATTTGTTTACAGGTAAGGTACGCCGTATGAAGGAGGCATTCTAAAACCAGGTCTGTTCAAGCTTACCAACGTATTTATCGGTAAGTTTGCCTGCCAGATGCGTTTGAAGGCTGGCACTTACGTTGGGATACAGATGCAGGGTGCCCAGGTCTGCAATATCAACCCACCTGATGTCGATGGCCGAGGTATGCTCGGGGTTTAGCGCTGGTGTGCCTGCCGTAATTTTTCCCTCAAAAATAAAATGGATACATTGCTTCTGATGCTCTGAAAAATGCACCTCTCCTACCATTAGCAGCTCGCCTATCTGTGCTTTAATGCCCAGCTCTTCTTCCAGCTCGCGCTCAAGTGCAGTGGTGAGCATTTCTCCATACTCCAGATTACCCCCCGGTAAATTAAACACGTCCTGTCCTCCATACTGGTAATGCATGGTTAATAACTTATCATCTTCTAGAATGACAACAGCCGGTCTGATTTTCATAGCTATTCAACTCAAAGTGGATTTTTCTAAGATGATGAATTAGTGAATGGTAAATTAGCGAATAACGGGTAATCAATTCACCATTCATAATATCATCATCACGAATCTAATAGGTTACTATTTATTTCAATGCAGTTTCGTAAAACTTGTCTGCGTCTTTTTTTAGTTTTATTAACGATTCTTTGTGGATATACATCATGTGTCCGGCCTCAAAATACGTAAAACTTACATTTTTCTTTTGTTCGGGGCGTAGCATCATGTGGTTAAAAGTATATTCAGCAGCAAAATAGGGCGTGGCCAGGTCATAATACCCGGCGGCTACCCATACCTTCAGGTACGGATTCTTGGCCATAGCCTGGCGTAGCGTTTCGCTTACGTTCAGGTATTTGTTCTGCACGTTATTGTAGTTCCAGGGTTGAACACGGCCCGTCAGAATCAGGTAGGGTATATCGTTTTCGTATTTCAGTTCCTGCCGTAAATACTGATTAATGGTACCCGAATAAGGGCCCGAGATTGTGGCATCAAGGCTGGGGTCAAACTCATATCTTTCTCCGGCGTTATCATAATCAATTCCGGTAAAGCGGCCATCCAGTCGCCCGGCTGTTTTACCATCGTCACGCAGCAACTCTTTTACAAAACGAAAGATGTCAATCCTGTTATTGGCATTTTTTATAAATTCTTCAGATAACCCCGTAAACCTGCTCAGTTTATCAGTTACCATATTTTTTTCGGCATCACTGGCTAAATCGCCCTTCATTAATACAGTTGCGTAATCGTTCAGCACAAACTTCTCAACCTCGCGTAAGGTCTTCTGTAAGTCGCCCTGATACTCCGGCGCTATCTTCTTATGATACCAAGCCATTGCGGTATACGTTGGTAAGAAAAGCTCGAAAGGCAAATCGTTTCCCTTATCAAAAAGGGCAGTCTGGAAATTGAGGATGGACGATATCAAAGCTACGCCATTGATATACATATTGTATTTGTCTTGCAGATACCCCGATAAACCTGCTGCACGGGTAGTGCCGTAGCTCTCGCCGGCCAGAAACTTGGGCGAAGCCCAACGACCATATTTAGTAGCATGCAGCCGGATAAACTCCCCTACCGATTCTATGTCTTCTACATAACCCAGAAATTGGCGTTCGTTTTCGCCCTGCGCGGCGCGGCTATAGCCTGTGTTTACAGGGTCAATAAACACCAAATCAGTCTTATCTAACCAGCTGTACTCATTATTGATATACGAATATGGCGGAGCAAGAGACTCTCCTTTGTCGCTCATGGGTATTCTTTTAGGGCCTATGCAACCCATGTGCAACCAAACCGAAGCTGAACCGGGGCCTCCGTTAAAAGTATAAGTAACCGGACGTTTAGACAAGTCTGTTACCCCATCTTTAGTGTAGGCAACAAAGAACACATTAGCTTTTGGCTTCCCGTTTTCATCTTTTACAACCATGTAGCCGGTGCGCGCAGTATAATTAATGGTTTGCCCGCCAATAACTACCTGGCCTTTGGTTTCAACCGGTGGTGGCACAACCTGAGCAGCAGCCGGTTTTTCGTCAGCTTTTTTTTCCGGTGTCTGGCCCAGGGCGGCCAGGCCAAGCCCTACTAATAAAATAGTATATCTTAGTTTGTTCATGTATGTCTGGGTAATTGTCTGAAAGCAAAAATATAAAAATTAATAAATCAGGCTAAAAAGTAGATACAAAAAAGAAAACAATTGCCATGCGGTAAGAAATAAGACCCACTTAAAGCCTGAAACCTCTCAGAAAGTCTTCTACGTTCATTCTTTTTTTACCTTCCAATTGTAGTTCTTTAATACGCAACAGTTTATCGGCACATTTAAAAGCCAGAAAAGTCTTGTTATCGGTCTGCATTCCTCCGGCCTCCAAATCAGGCGCGTCGGTATCTGTCATTTCAGAAAGATATACTTTGCAGGTTTTACCTGCAAGGGTTGTCCATGCGGCCGGATACGGCGATAACCCACGAATAAAATTCTGTACTTTCTCTGCTGGCTGGCTCCAGTTAATCTCACAGGTTTCTTTAAATATTTTGGGTGCGGGGCGTAGTTCATCATCTGAATGCTGCGGCAATTGCGGATAATCTCCAATCTCAATTGCTTTAACTGTTTTTAATACCAGGTCGGCGCCTCGTTCCATCAGCCTGTCATGAACTGTTCCGGCGTTATCGTGCGGATAAATCGGTTCCTTGTCTACAAAAATAATATTACCTGTGTCAATTTCCTGTTTTATAAAGAAAGTGGTTACGCCTGTTACGGTATCGCCGTTAATAACTGCCCAGTTAATCGGCGCAGCGCCTCTGTACTGCGGCAGTATAGAACCATGCAAATTAAAAGTACCCTTGGGTGGCATATTCCAAACCACTTCTGGCAGCATTCTGAAAGCCACCACCACCTGCAAATCTGCATTGAAATTTCTTAGCTGCTCCAGAAACTCAGGATTCTTTAGCTTTTCAGGTTGCAAAACAGGTACATTCTGCGACACCGCATATTTTTTCACAGGTGTTTCGTTCATTTCCAAGCCCCTGCCCGACGGCTTATCGGGGGCTGTTACCACCGCTACTACTTCACATCCGTTCTCTATCAGCTTCCTTAAACTCGCCACTGCAAAATCTGGCGTACCCATAAAAACTATTCTCATATTTTATCTGTTGTATAGTTACATGGTATCAAATATGTAGTATCAAAAATACATCAATTAAAAAAATCTTTGTACCTTTGTTATCTAAATTACACAAATGAACCAAAGTCGAGCAAATAAAGTATTTTTTCGAGTAAAATTCAGGTAGTTTCTTTGATAAAATTCAAAAATTTATCAGGAACGGTCGAATTTTCGCCGTTCTTTTTTTGTCTACCCCTCAGAACAAAGGGGTTTTTAAATTTATAAGCGATATGTCAAAAATCCAGTATTACACAGAAGAAGGGTACAATAACCTTAAAAATAAACTTCAGGATCTTAAAACCAAAGGCAGAGCGGATATTGCACGCCAGATTGCCGAGGCTCGTGATAAAGGCGACTTATCTGAAAATGCGGAATATGACGCGGCAAAAGACGCTCAGGGCCTGATGGAGATGGAGATTTCGAAGCTGGAAGAATTGATGGCCAATGCACGTATCCTTGATGAGTCAACTATCGACACCTCTAAAGTTTCGTTGTTGTCTAAAGTAAAAATAAAAAATAAGAAAAATGGCGCTTTGATGACCTACACGCTGGTGTCGGAAGAAGAAGCTGATTTGAAACAAGGTAAGATTTCAGTAAACTCACCTTTCGGAAAAGGTTTGTTCGGTAAAAAAGTAGGTGAAATGGCGCAGATTCAGGCGCCAGCCGGATTAGTTGAGGTTGAAGTACTGGAAATCAGCAGACAATAGAACAAAAATCTTTACTTTATAGCTTACTAGTGAAAGGCCATTCTTATAGATGGCCTTCGCTATTTTAAGGCATCATCAAGCGCTTTTCTCCAGCTTCACTGCAAAAAGTTCTTTTGAGCGAGTAAGTAAAGTACCCACTACAACCAGCGTCATTACTCCTCCAAATATAACAGTAGGCACTGCCCCGATAAATTTGGTCAATAGCCCCGACTCAAAAGCCCCGAGTTCATTAGAACAACTGACAAATATACCACTTACCGAATTAACACGCCCGCGCATGTGGTCTGGCGGTAAAACCTGCAGAATTGTCTGTCTTATAACCACACTAACGCTGTCAAAAGCACCAGTAAGAAATAATGCCCCTACTGATAACCAGAAACTGGTTGACACCGCAAATACCAATGTGGCAAGCCCGAAACCGGTTACAGCTATCAGCATATTGCGCCAGGCTTTGCGTGTGGGCGGAAAATACGCCGTACCCAACATAGTAAGCACCGCACCTAAACCGGGCGCGGCACGCATAATGCCCAAACCCTGTGCACCAACGTGCAGAATATCCTTGGCAAATACCGGCAGAATAGCCACCACGCCCCCAAACAGCACCGAAAACATATCCAGCATAATGGCGTAAAAGAGTATTCTGTTCCGGGTTACAAAACTGATGCCTTCTTTCAGGCTTTTGAAAACATCAGCCTGCTTCTCTATATTCTGGATACCCTTTTTTGAGATGCGCGAAACAAAAATGAAAGCAGTCAAAAAAAGAAGTAATACCAGTATCAAAACATTAGTTAGCCCAAGCCAGCTATACAAAAACCCGGCTGAAGCCGGCCCCAGAATAGAGCCTGTCTGCCAGAACTGGCTGCTCCATGAGGCCGAGTTTGAATAGTGTTCGGCCGGAACCAGAAACGGCTTCAATGAAGACCAAGCCGGGCCGTAAAACCCTCGGGCTACACCCAGAAAGAAAACCGTAAGATAAATAAAGTTTTTTTGCTGAGCCAGGCTGAATCCGTGGTCGGTAGAAGGATGAGTTACCCATAGCAAAAGCAATGAGCACATCATAATAATGGTATAACAAACCTGAATGATGGTTCGCTTATCTTTGCGGTCGGCAAAGTAACCCCCAAACAAAGCCAGCGATATATACGGAATTGCCTCAAAAAGGCCAATCAAACCAAGCGAAAGGGGGTCGTGTGTTATTTCATACAGGTAATAACTTACTACCACCTCCTGTACCAGAATGGCAACTGTAAATATAAACTGAGCCGTAATAAAGTATCTGAACTCCGGGTACCGGAGGGCGGCATAAGGGTCCTTTGCTTGTTTCATGTTTATTTAAAATGAGGCATAACACCCATTGGTGTATTCGACCTTTTAAATTGCTGATTATTTACGCTTATTTTATTACAATTTTTAGCCCGAAACAGTTTTGATATCAGCCAATACTTTTTTGATTTTAAGCCAAACGGCGCTCAATTGCTGATTTTATGAACCCGTTTTATTCAAAGTAAATATTTTAGACTAACTTTGGCTAATCGAAATTTATGAATATGAAATTGTTAAAAACAACACTTCTCTCTATCAACTTACTGTTATTTATTGCTGCCAAAGGGCAATTTCAGAAAAAAGAGTTCAGCCGTGACGACACCCTCCGTGGAAGCATTACGCCAGAGCGCAGCTGGTGGGATTTAAAATACTACGAACTGAGAATCAGTGTGAACCCCACCGAAAAATACTTGTCGGGCAGTACTACTGTTATGTATGAAGTGCTAAAACCGCACAAGGTAATACAGATTGACCTGCAACCTCCGCTAAAGGTTGACAAAGTAACACAAGACGGCAAAGAGCTGACTTTTAAGGTAGACGGCCATAATGCCTACATGATTAACCTGACCAAAAAGCAGGTAAAAGGCAAAAATGAATCTATTGTAGTACATTATTCGGGCAAACCTATTGTAGCAAGACGCCCACCTTGGGATGGCGGCGTGCAGTGGGTAAAAGATGCTGATGGCAACGACTACGTGGCTACGTCTTGCCAGGGTCTGGGTGCCAGTGCTTGGTGGCCGAACAAAGACCACATGTATGACGAATGCGACAGTATGCTGATTGCCATAACCGTACCTGAAAAACTGAAAGACATCTCTAACGGCCGCCTCCGCAGGGTAGTTCACAATACCGATGGCACCAAAACGTTTGAGTGGTTTGTTAAAAACCCTATTAACAACTACGGTATCAACATGAATATCGGTAACTATACTCATTTTAATGATACATTTAAGGGTGAAAAGGGTGAACTGACCCTTGACTATTACGTATTGCCCGAAAACCTTGAGAAAGCAAAGGAACATTTTAAACAGGTGCCCATGATGCTGAAGGCATTTGAGCACTGGTTTGGGCCTTACCCTTTCTATGAAGACGGCTATAAACTGGTTGAAGTACCTTATCTGGGTATGGAGCATCAAAGCTCGGTTACCTATGGTAATAAATATAAAAACGGGTATCTGGGCAGAGACTTATCTGGCACAGGCTGGGGGTTAAAATGGGATTTTATTATAGTGCATGAGTCGGGCCATGAATGGTTTGCCAATAATATTACTTACAAAGATATTGCCGATATGTGGATTCATGAGAGTTTTACCAACTACTCAGAAAACCTGTTTACCGAATACTACTTTGGCAAAGAAGCCGGCGCAGCTTATGTGATTGGCTGCCGTAAAAACATCGAAAACAAATCGCCCATTATAGGCACTTATGGCGTAAATAATGGTGGCTCGGGCGATATGTACTACAAAGGCGGAAACATGCTGCATACTTTGCGCCAGATAGTAAACGATGATGAAAAATGGAGACAGGTGCTGCGTGGATTAAACAAGACGTTCTATCACCAGACCGTAACTACCAGACAGATTGAAGATTTTGTAAGCCAAAGCAGCGGTAAAAACTTCAGTAAAGTTTTTGACCAATACCTGCGAGACATCCGGGTTCCGGCGCTTGAATATAAAATTGAAAACGGCAGGTTATCTTACAGATGGGGGAATTGTATTGAAGGCTTTGATATGCCCGTGAAAGTGTCTGTTGATAACGGACCAATGGATTTTATTTATCCTGCCACCAGTTGGAAGACCTTAGATAAAAGCAATGTAAGCGACATTGCGCTGGACAATAACTTTTATGTTGCCATTAACAAGGTAAACTAACGCACCACAGCCAGTTTACCTACATAACTTTCAGAGCCATCGGCAGCGATGCTGAAAACCATATATACACCGGACACAGTACGGCTGACTGACGAATCTGTCAGATTCCATGAGGCCGTACCTCCATTTGATTTCGTTTCGTAAAGCAAACGGCCAGCCGCATCGGTAATTTTCACCACGCTGTTTTCTTTAAGGCCTGAAATGGTTAATACGCCCTGAAAATCAGGCCGGATAGGATTAGGATAGATGCTCACAGAACTAAAATTTTCTTCAGGTTCTGTAGCATCGGTCTGATAAGAAAGCAAACCCTTTGCGGTTAAAACAAAAACCTCTCCCGTTTTGGTGTCGATACTTAAACCGGTTATTTCTTTGGCCGGTAAAGGGCTGTTTTCTTCAGTAAAATGCTGAATCAACTCATCAACCGAGGGGTTAAATAAACTGAGCCCGTTATTAGTACCAATCCATTTTCTGTTGCCACCATCCACTACTATTTTGTTTATGGTTTCCTGCAGTAAAATTCTTCTACCCGCACTATTAAAAGGAGTATAGGCATCTACCGGTCTTGAAAAAACATCTCTTGCTGTTATTACCGCTGCAATTCCGTCGTTCGTACCAATCCAGACCACGCCATCCCTGTCAATAGCAAGCGTATTAACTTTGCTATTGGGCAGGTTCCCCGCGTTTCTGCCCACTGTATATAAGCGTGTTTGCTGGGTGGCATTATCTGCTACCCTTACACCGTTTGGTACGATGTACCACCTAAACCCGTAAGCATCTGTTATATCTTCGGTGTAAACAGGTAACTGATTCAGGGGCAGTGTATTCCAGGTTTGGTTATCAAATACATTACCAATCGTGGCAGCAGGGGCAAAAATCTTTGAGCCTGAATAAAAAACGTCGTTGAGTTGCCCGGTAATACCGTTGGGCGAATAACGCCTGAAATTACCCTCCCAATTACTCACCAGCCCGTTTTCAGCGTCAGCAATCCAGAGCATGCCCTCTGCATCTGTTTCCATTTCAACAGGATTAACAATCAGAGGGTCGGCAGGATAGGCTTTTGGTACAAACAACTGGTTATTGGTTACTGGCCTCCAGTTACCATAAAATTGCAGATTCACATCGGCGGCATATCTGGCTCCCAGAATACCGTCAGAAGTAAGTACAAAAATGCTGTCGCGTGCAAACAAGATTTGTTCCATGCCCAATTCTTTTCCTCCGCTACCCAGGTTCTGGTAAGTTTCTTTTATTTCGGCCTTTCCAACATCCAGAACCACCAGGCCAAAGTCAGTGGCCAGATACGCAAAGTCGCCCTTAAACTCAATGGCATTAATACGTTTGGCGGTCTGAATAGTACCGGTGTTTTTAATGAAGTTTATGTTTTCAATTTTAGCAGGCAAGCCGTCGGCATCCATTTTTATTAAGTCAAGGTTGCCGTTTTCATACGCCACCAATAGCGTTTTAAGGGTAGGGCTATATCTTATCTGTGTAGGATTTGCTTCTGCCAGACCATCTGCTTTAGATAATTTAATGGCCTTCCTGTTAAGTTTATCGTAGTAAAAGAAGCCATTGCCCGAAAAAGCAAACACCTTCTTTTCTACCACTTCTACCCCTTTCAGATTCACATAGTTGTTGTGTGTCCGCCAGCTTTTGGTCGGAATCTGCGCCCAGGTCTGAAAGGCCCATAAACAAAACAAAAATCTAAGCATATTTAACTTTGCGAGTGTTATTAAACATAACCGAAGGTATAAAAAAATAATGACTACCTATAGCAATTTACAGGTAGTCATACACAAATATTCAGTAGCCCGATTACGTACTTTCAGGCCATAGGTTTTATTCAAATTTCAGATGCCGCATCGGCGCCCTTGAGCCTGAATCGCCTGATTGCCGAAAGAACAACCCCTGCAATAACCAGCAGGAAGCCAAACCACAACAAGTTGATATGAGGTTTCTCCAGGGCTTTCAAAACAATAAACTCACGCTGCCCCCTGCTTACCGAAAAGCTAAACTGCCCGGTTGCCGGGTCAATTTTGGTTAGTTGCATGCGCAAACCCATTTCGGTATTTACTTCAGGCTTGCTCCATATCTCACGGTTTCGGATAGCAAAAACCGGGCGCATAGTTATAGCAACGTTTCTGTCAAGCACTTTTACAATGGCTCTGGCGGCGGCATCGCCCTGGCTCAGTTTCATGCCGTCTACCTCATTTACACCCTCAACATTTTCAAGAATGGCCACATAGTCATTCACAAAAAAAGTATCGCCCACTGCTACGGTGAACTCCTCAGGTACGCTCCACTCTCTATCTTCGTCTAAAGTTACAAAGCGTACATGCGTGTAGATATCTTTATTCCAGAATTTTTTAATATCCGGAGACGCCACATTACCCATTTTTTCATTAATCTGAAAACGAGGATACAGATTAAACGTTTTGCCGTCTTTGTTTTTATATTCTACCTGATAATACGTATTCTCGGCTTCATATTCAAGTGTGTCTCCACGATGATAGAAAGTCTTGTCACCATCCACAACGTCGGCACGGGCAATGCCTTTAAAATTACTGCCCGGCACAGGTAAGATATACTTCTTCTCAATATAACCCGGCACTTTCCTTACATCAACAAACTGGCCTTTGTAGGTAAACGAGAAATCGCTAAACTCTGTAGGTCTATTCAGCCAAAGCAGAGCATTTTCTTTGTTTTCTTTATCGTTGCCCTGAAAAATCTCGGCACCTGAAAAGTTTAATGAAATAATTTTAGAATAGGCCGACGAAAACAGGATACCTATCAGCATCAGGGCAATACCTATGTGTGCTATGGCGCCACCGGCTACACTAAACTTACCTTTCAGAATATCGGTAAGGATACTCATATTAGCTACCACACTAAAAAGTGCAGCCGTAAGCACGATGATATACTGCCAGTTATTAACCTTGGCAAAAGTAATAATCAGTGCCGACAGCAGCAGCGTAATAATAAGCGGGTTAAGCAGCTTTGACAGGCTCTCTTTTTTTACACGTTTCCACCAGAAAAACTGCGCTATACCTGTAAGAATGGTTATTACCACAAAAAACCACATCTGGAAACGCGTGTAATGCTCTACCTGATTGGTTGGCAGCGCCATATTGAGTTTTACACCAAATGCCTCGCCGATTTTATTATATACAGGAATAGAAGTTGTAACAATTACCTGAAACGCCGACAAGGCGATCATTAACACCCCCATGAAAATCCAGAACTCACGCGAGAACGTAGAAATCTCTTTTTCATCTTTCGGCAGGTGTTTCCAACGGATAGCCGATAAAACTACGGCCGCAATAATAAAAGTAAACAGATATAACAATAATTGGCCAGACAAGCCCAGGTCAGTAAAAGAGTGTACGGATGCATTACCCAACACTCCGCTTCTGGCCAGAAACGTTGAATACAGTATCAAAACATATTGAGCTATAACCAGTATAATGGTGTATTTCAATGCAGAACTGTTGCGGCGGGCCAACATCATGGTATGAAAACTAGCCACTAATATCAGCCAGGGAACATAAACCGCATTTTCTACGGGGTCCCAGTTCCAGTAACCTTCAAAGTTAAGGGTTTCGTAGGCCCATATACCCCCCATCATTATACCAGTGCCAAGTACAACCGTAGCCACGAGTGTCCAGGGTAATGCAGGCTTGGCCCACTCTGTAAATTGCTTGCGCCACAAGCCTGCCATACAAAAAGCAAAAGGTACAAGTGCCAGCGCAAACCCCAGGAAAGTAGTGGGTGGGTGTATAACCATCCAGTAGTTTTGCAGAAGCGGATTCAGACCGCTACCGTCTTTCGGCACAAAATCCGGGTTGGTTTTCCAGATTGGAATATTAGGCATAGACTCCTTCAGTGTAAGAAAAGGAGAACTTCCTACCTTAAACTCACCAAAAATAACTACCCCTAGAATCATTGATGCCAGAAAAGCCTCTACCAGTGTAAAGATAGTCATGGTCGGGGCTTCCAGTCCTTTACTTTTTCTAAGGGTTGTGTTTATAAGCACTACCCCTACCAATACATTCCAGAACATCCACAACAGGAAACTTCCCTCCTGGTCTTGCCAGAAACAAGAAATGGCGTAGTCAACAGGTAGGCTCAGCGAGGCGTTGTCCCAGGCGTAATGATATTCAAAATAATGGTTCAGAATAATACCCAGCAAAGTGGCGCAAACCGTTATTACTGCCACCGTATGCACATAAAATGCCCTGCGGGCAAATTTCAGCCAGTCGTCAATAACAGTTTTAGTACCCTGTGTAGTCTGGCGGCTTGCCTGCCAATATGCATATGTAGAAACTAAGGCAGCAACAAACGCGACAATAATGGACAAATGCCCTATACTTCCTAAATATGATCTTAACATAAAATTGATAAACTAAATTTGAAAATTGATTTCCGGTAGCCGCCGTAAACGGCATTATTACCTGAATCAATCAAACCATGCAAACCACGGAATTCTGCTTAGAATCAATACCAGTGCCAATCCGAAGAAAATCATGGTTTGTTTGAATTTCTTTCCGTTACCCACGGCACGTTTTACACGGGCATTGCCTACTGTTACCAGAATAACCGCAATCAGGTTAATGGTAGGGTGCTCTACCGCATACAGGCGCAGGGTTTTATCTTTCATGGCCGCTTTCATATCAGCAAAAGCCGACTGGGCTATGGGCGACGTAAACAACAAAAGAATACCCAATAAAAACATGGTGTGGGTTGCAATGAGGGCAAATTTATTTACTTTCAGGTGTTTTTCTTCAAATGCTTTCTCTTTACCAACACCAGAAATACCATTAATGGTGGCATAGGCCAGCAAAATGAGTGTCAGATAGGCAAGGTATGAGTGAATCGGTTGGATAATCTGATACATACTAGTTTTTAATTAAGCCGTTTAATAAATTTTTTTGTCAAAATTACGTCATAATCTTTTAATAACATAAATGTTCTGAAGCGAACTTTCGTCAAATAGTCTAATGTTACCATTTTAATGAAATTTATCAAACCCATACTTTTCTTTCTTTTAGTTGTTTTTGTACTCTTTATGGCGGTTTTTCCGCAGGTTTTACGCTGTTCGGTTGTGGCTTATGATGATTTCCAATCACTGCAGCCACGGGTGTATGTTTCAGGAAGCTCTACATTAAAACAGCGCGACGCTCTCTTAAAGTATATCGGCATTGCAAAAAAAAGAGTAACTGATTTCTGGGGTAACCGGCTTGGGCATGCAACCATTATCTTTTGTAATGACCCACAGCAGTATTTGAAGTTTTGCCGCACTGCCGAGGGCGCAGGCTGCACGATAGGCACGCCGGTGGGTTCCTGGATTGTATTGAATAAAGACGGGCTGAATGCCGATGTTATTGCGCATGAGATGTCGCACGATGAACTGATGACCCGCCTGGGCTGGTGGAAAACCAGAACCACCATACCCACCTGGTTTGACGAAGGTGTGGCACTAATGCTAGACAACCGGTTTGTGAGCACCACCGACAGTGTCCTGCGATACAAAGCATACCGGGCAGAACTCGGTTTTTTGTCGCCGGTACCTCTTGCGCTCAACAACCTTAGTACAGAAAAAGAGTTTTTTGGCCAAGGCGCACTGCATACCAAACTGGCTTATCTGACAGCCGCCGGGGCGGTATCAGGCAAGATTGCTTACGGTGGCCGAAAAGCCATCATGCACACCGTAGCAAAAGTAAAACAGCATAACCAGTTTGAATTTTAGCGCTTCAAACCGTCAATTTTAATTTCCGTTTTTTTCTTTTCCGAAAAACTTCCGACCTTTGCCCCTTTGAAACTTATAATTTTAGATTAAATGAACATTTTGATTATTGGCTCTGGTGGTCGCGAGCATGCATTTGCCTGGAAGATTTCTCAATCTAAAAACTGTTCGCAACTATTTGTTGCACCGGGTAATGCAGGTACGGCACAAGTGGCTACCAACTTACCTCTGGCAGTGAGCGATTTTACCGGTATTGCTGCAGCAGTAAAAGAGCATAATATAGAAATGGTAATTGTAGGGCCTGAAGAACCACTGGTTAAAGGCATTGTTGATTTCTTTAAGAAAGACAAAGCCCTCAAAAAAATAAAAATTGTTGGCCCCGATGCCACAGGCGCACAGTTGGAAGGAAGCAAAGATTTCTCTAAAGCCTTTATGCAGAAATATGGCGTACCGGCGGCAGCTTCTAAAACTTTTACTAAAGACACCCTAGCAGAAGGTTTAGCATACCTTGAAACCCAATCGTTACCAATTGTATTAAAGGCCGACGGCCTGGCAGCAGGCAAAGGAGTAATTATTGCCGAGAGCATGAAAGAAGCCAAACAGGCTTTGCATGAAATGCTGGCCGAGGCAAAGTTTGGCGATGCCAGCAGCAAAGTACTGGTAGAACAGTTTCTGAGTGGCATTGAGCTGTCGGTATTTGTGCTTACTGATGGCAAAAACTATAAAATACTACCCGAAGCCAAAGACTATAAACGCATTGGCGAAGGCGACAAGGGCTTGAATACCGGTGGCATGGGTGCGGTTTCTCCGGTACCGTTTGCTGATGAAGCCTTTTTGCAAAAAGTAGAAGAAAAGGTAGTAAAACCTACCTTGATTGGCTTGCAGGCTGAGGGAATCAAATATGTAGGGTTTATTTTCGTTGGATTGATGAACGTCAACGGCGAACCTTATGTAATTGAATATAACGCCCGCATGGGCGACCCAGAGACAGAAGTGGTTTTACCAAGAATAAAAACCGATATGGTAAAACTGATGAAAGCTACTGCCGAAGGTAAACTGGATAAAATAAAACTGACCATTAATCCGAAAGCGGCTATTGCTACCGTGGTTGTGGCCGGAGGATACCCGGAAGACTACCGCAAGGGTGATTTGATGCAGATACCAGAAGCTGAAAAAGACACCATTATTTTTCATGCAGGCACAAAACTGGCAGAAAACAACAGTGTTTTAACCAACGGTGGCCGGGTGATTGTTTCGGTAGGTATGGCACGCACTTTAAATTCTGCCCGTCAGAAATCGCAAAGATTAGCAAAAAACATTATATTTGACAGAAAATACTATAGAAAAGACATAGGCAAAGACCTTTTGGAGTATCTGAAAACAGATAATTAAGGTACTCGGAATCGTTTCAGACGCAAACAACATTTAAGATTAGTGGAATTTTATTCATCATAACTATACACTTATTGTTTATAAAACAGCGTAAACTGACCTCTGCCTATATCAAAACAATGGCTGTAGAAAATGAAATTATAATTTTTTGGTTGAATTTATATAATTAGTTAATTCACTAATTCGCCGCGGCGGTGGCCGCTCAATCACTAATTCACTCATTATACTTCAGCTATTGATTAATCAAATAATTCACTCATTTACAATAAAGAGGATATGGGCTGTGGACAATGTTCATCAGGTGGCTGCGGAGCAGTAAAGGCCTTAGACAGAACCGAAAAATCGAATCATAAAACCGTTGCAGGCTGCTCATCAGGCGGCTGCTCATCGGGTGGATGTAATAAAATGAATGCATACGACTGGCTTTCAAACATGGAAGTACCAACCAGTATGCGCTATAATGTTGTTGAGATAAAATTCAAAGGCGGCCGAAAGGAGTATTTCAGAAATACAAACAACCTTGAGTTATATACCGGCGACTTTGTGATTTGTGAAATGCCTACCGGCTACCACATTGGTAGCGTGTCGTTGCAAGGCGAGTTGGTACGCCTGCAAATGATAAAAAAGGGTATTCAGGACGACGAAAACATCAGAAAAATATTAAGAATTGCTCAGGATAAAGACATAGAAAAGCACCAGCAGGCCATTGCCCGCGACCTGCCCACTATGTACCGCGTACGCGAAATTGCCAAAGACCTGAAACTGGGCATGAAAGTGTCTGACGTTGAGTTTCAGTCAGACAACACCAAGGCGACGTTCTATTATTCTGCCGACGACCGTGTCGATTTCCGCGAGTTAATCAAATTACTGGCTGCCGAATTCAAAATCCGGGTTGAAATGAAGCAAATCAGCCTGCGTCAGGAGGCCGCCCGTGTCGGCGGAATTGGTTCCTGCGGTCGTGAATTGTGCTGTTCAACCTGGCTGACAGACTTCAGGGCTATTCCTACTTCAGCGGCACGTTATCAGAATCTTTCCTTGAATCCGGCCAAACTTAGCGGCCAGTGCGGGCGTTTGAAATGCTGCCTTAACTACGAGTTAGAGACTTATCTGGATGCGTTGAGCGACATACCTACTGTAGAAAAACCACTGAAAACCGAGAAAGGTATCGCCGTTCTTCAAAAGACGGATATCTTCCGGCGTATTATGTGGTTCAGTTATAATAACGATATCAACTGGCACTCGCTTCCTATCCATAAGGTAGTTGAAATCATGAAAATGAATGAACAAGGCCTGGTACCTTCGTCATTGGAAGATTTGAACCTGCTCGATACCACTGTATCTGACAGAAACGCACCGAGGAATTCGGATCTTGACCGTCTGGATAGAAAATATACCGATAAGGGTAAGAAGCCTCATCATTCTTCTTCTAAAGAGCAAAAAAATGAGCTAAGGCCGCAAGGTAATACCCAGAAAACCGGTAATCAACCACCTGCACAAAAACAAGGCAACCAGCCGCAACAACCCAAACAAGGCGGGCAGCCGGGAAACCAGAATAAACCGCAGAATAATCAGGGGAATAAAGGGGCGCAACAGCCAAACCAGAAGGGTAATCAGCCAAACCAGGGTGGTAATCCCAGTAAACAGCAACAGCCCGGCAATCAGGGCGGTAACCAGAACAGGCCACAGAACAACCAGAGCCATCAGGTGGCTAACCAGCCTAAGCAACAAAACCAACCCAATAAGCAGCAGCCGACCACGCCAAACGCCGGTGGCAACCCGAGCAAACAGGGCGGCAACCAGCCAAAACAGCCGAACCAACCCAATAATCAGGGTGCAAACGCAAATAACCCGGCTAAACAGCAGAACAACCAGGGCGGGAACAAAAATCAGCAGAGAAATCAGCCAAAAAACAATTCCCAGCCTAACGGCAATAAAAACAATAATAATCCGAATCAGCCCGGCTGAGAATTACGGAACTGAAAATCAATTGATTGGATGAAAAACCTTTTTTTAGGCTTTATACTATGTATGGCGGTGTTATCCTGTGATAGCAACGCCATCTATAAGTCTTTTACAGATTTTAAGGATATGAAGTGGTATATCAAAGATGTGCCGTCTTTTACCTTTGAGGTATCTGACGAAACCATCACTTATGACATCTATCTTTTAATTAGAAATGCCTCACAGTATCCGTACAATAACCTGTACCTGACCCGCTACATCTACGGGCCGGATAACAAGCTGATAAGCAACCGGCTGGAGCAGGTTATTTTGTTTGACCCTAAAACGGGCAAGCCGCTTGGTAAAGGTTTGGGCGATATTTTCGACAGCAAGATTATTTCCAGCCGGGGTTTCAGATTTCCAAAAAAAGGCAAGTACACCATCAAACTGAAACAATACATGCGCCAGGATCCCCTGCCTTATATTATGTCGGTTGGTGTGAGTATCGAAAAACCGCTGCCACCGAAACCATAACGGCAGGCATGGTGTTATCATTCAAAGCTGATGTTCCACAAATTAGGCTGCTATGAGTTTCTTACCGCTTTTTCCGCTAAATCTGGTAGTCTTTCCCCATGAAGATTTAAACCTGCATATTTTTGAGCCACGTTATAAAGAACTGATTAATGAGTGCCTTGAGAATCAGGTAACGTTCGGAATACCCACATTTATTAACAACAAAGTTGCAGGTTATGGCACCGAAGTGCATATCACACAGCTTTCGAAACGCTATGAAGACGGCCGGATGGACATTAAAACCAAAGGGCTGCGGGTTTTCAGAATTGTTGATTTCCAGAATCCGGTTGAAGGAAAACTCTATTCAGGTGGCGAAGTGGCGTTTGACCAAAATCAGGATTTAAGCGAAGAAGTAAATCCGTTTTTATTGAGCCTCGTAGACCGGCTATACAAACTGCTGAAAATAAATATTGACTACTACAAGCCAGACTACCAGCCGTTCAGCTACCGCATTGCCCATAAGATAGGCCTTTCTGTAAATGAAGAATATCAATTGTTAACGATTCCGACCGAGACCGAAAGGCAGAAAATACTCATCTCTCATCTTGAACGGATTATACCCGTTGTAACAGAAATAGAGCGGGCCAAAGAACGCATTGCCATGAATGGCCATTTCAAAGAACTGGACACCCTTAATTTTTAAGTATTCAAACAATATCAGATATACACATGCTTATTCATAGACCCAGAAGAAACCGTAAAAGTGCTGCTATCAGAGACCTGGTACAGGAGACCACGCTTACTGTCAACGACTTTATATTTCCGATGTTTGTGATGGAAGGCGCAGACATCAGAAGCGAAATTAAATCCATGCCGGGTATCTATCGTTTTTCTTTAGATACATTATTGGAAGAATTGAAAGAAGTAACAGATCTGGGTATTAAATCTATCTGTCTCTTTCCTAATTATCCTGAGGCCAAGAAAGATAAATATGCTACTGAAAGCTATAATCCTGATACGCTTTACCTACGCGCATTGAGCGAGATTAAGACTCAATTCCCTGATTTGGCTTTGATGACCGACATTGCACTAGACCCTTACAGCAGTGACGGCCACGATGGTATTGTTGAAAACGGAAGAATTCTGAATGACGAAACGCTTGATGTGCTGGGCAAAATGGCGTTGGCTCAAGCACGAGCAGGAGCCGATATACTGGGGCCATCAGACATGATGGATGGACGCGTGGGTTATATCCGCGAGTTGCTGGAAGATGAAGGTTTTTCTGATGTTAGCATTATGTCATATTCAGCTAAATATGCCAGTGCCTTTTACGGACCTTTCCGTGATGCGCTGGACTCTGCACCGAAATTTGGAGATAAGAAAACTTACCAGATGAACCCAGCCAATGTACGAGAGGCTTTGATAGAAGGCCAATTGGATATGGAAGAGGGTGCAGACTTCCTGATGGTGAAACCTGCTTTCTCGTATCTGGATGTTATCAAAACCTTGTCAGATAATTTCCCTTTACCGATAGCTGCTTATAACGTTTCAGGCGAATATGCCATGATAAAAGCAGCCTCACAAAACGGCTGGATTGACGGACAGAAAGCCATGTATGAATTACTGCTGAGCATCAAACGTGCAGGGGCCAATATTATATTGAGTTACTTTGCTAAAGAATTTGCGCAGTTGAAAGCATAATAAGCAGTAAGCCCGGTTTTGCCGGGCTTCTTTGTATTATTTTCTTTCTAACTCCACAATATCAAAATCATACTCGTTCTTCTCATCTTTCTGATACGCTACTCTTGAAACTTCCTGCCATTCAGCAGCGCTCAATTCCGGGAAGAACGTATCCCCCTCAATGCTAACCTTCACTTCGGTTAGATAAATTTTATGGGTAATGCTCAATGCTTGTTCATAGATATTCCCACCGCCTACTATAAAAATTTCATTGGCACCTTCCGCTTGTTTTGCCAGTTCAATGGCCTTATCAATAGAGTCCGCTACTAAAACCGAAGCATCATCAGATACTTTATCTGAACGGGTAATTACAATATTGGTGCGGTTGGGCAACGGCTTACCGATTGACTCAAACGTTTTCCGGCCCATAATGATGGCATGGCCGCTTGTGAGGGTCTTGAAATGCTTTAAATCGGTTGAGAGTCGCCACAGCAACTGGTTGTTTTTTCCTATGGCTCTGTTTTCAGCAATGGCTACTATTATCGAAATCATCCGTTCAATTTTTATGCTTGCAATTTAGCGTTTTTAATAGGCTTTTACAGCATTTTTTGGCATATTTGCTGAAATTTTAGTCACTAAAGCCGATTCAGATAACAAGCCTGTGGTCTGAGTTTTTTTATAATTACTGAATGAAAAATATTGACGTTTGCCTCACGCCCGATTTACTACACCTGCATAACATCGACAACTCCATTGTAATTATAGCAGATATCTTTCGTGCTACTTCCTGCATGGTTACTGCATTTGCTTATGGCGTTAAGAGCATTATTCCGGTAGAAACCGTAGAGGAGTGCAAAAACCTGCAGGAGAAAGGCTATATTGCCGCTGCCGAGCGCAATGCCCGGAAAGTAGAAGGCTTTGAGCTTGACAATTCGCCGTTCAGCTACATGAACGAAAAACTGATTGGTGAAAAAATAGCCATGACCACCACCAACGGCACTTACTCTATCACCAAAGCCAAGGCATCGGCAGTAAAAGTGCTGGCCGGGTCTTTTCTTAACCTGAATGCCATAGTTACTTACCTGAAAACGCAGCCGTATGATGTACTGGTACTTTGTGCCGGATGGAAAGGCCGTGTAAACATAGAAGATACCCTATTTGCCGGGGCATTAATTGCCGCACTGGAAGACGAGTATTTTGTACCGGAAGACAGCGCCATTATGTCGCTTCGCTTGTACAATCAGGCCAAAGACGATTTAATCGGATATCTCGCTAATTCATCACATATCCGTCGCCTGCAAAACCTGGGTATTCATAAAGACATTGCCTATTGTCTTCAAAAAGACCTGTACGACGTAGTACCTATCTTAAGAGGCAATGAGCTGGTAAATCTGTAAATCTGATTGATAAGAACAATTAATCGCTCAATCACTAATTCGCTCATTGACACTCCCATGAAACTGAAATTCCATATTTTAAAGCTGCAAATGCGGCATACCTTTACCATCGCACATGGTTCACGCGACGATATTGATGCGTTTATTGTAGAGCTGCAGGATGGTGAATACAGCGGCTATGGCGAAGCCACACCTATACCCTACTATGGTGTAACAGCCGAGGGCATGAGAGATAATCTGGCTGAGTACCAGTCGCTCATTGAAAACTACGATTTGCAGAATCCGGAAGATTTCTGGGCTACCATGTACCCTTACCTGAAAGATAATCCTTTTGCGCATTGTGCCTTAGACATGGCTGCGTGGGATTTGTGGGGTAAAAAACTGGGGCAGCCGCTCTATAAACTCTGGGGATTATCGATAGATAAGGTTCCGTATTCAAACTATACAATCGGTATTGATACCATTGAAAAGATGGTATCAAAAATGCAGGAATTTGATTTCCCGATTTACAAAATCAAGCTGGGTACTGACCACGACCTAGAGATTGTAAAAGAACTCCGCAAGCATACCGATGCCGTTTTCAGGGTAGATGCCAATTGTGCCTGGGGCGTGGAAGAAACCATCAAAAATTCTATTGAATTCAGCAAACTGAATGTAGAGTTTATTGAGCAGCCGATGGCAAAAGGTGAGTATGCACCTATGGAAGAAGTAATGAAGTACTCTGTTTTACCACTGATTGCCGACGAAAGCTGCATTGTGGAAGAAGATGTAAAGAAATGCTTCGGTCGTTTCCACGGCGTAAACGTAAAACTGGCTAAATGCGGTGGTTTAACACCCGCAAGAAGAATGATAGCCGAAGCCCGTGAGTTAGGCATGAAAGTAATGTGCGGCTGCATGACCGAAACCAGCATTGGTATTTCGGCCATCGGGCAGTTGTTGCCGTTACTAGACTACGTAGATATGGATGGCTCTATCCTGATTGCCAACGACCCGGCTACGGGTGTATATCTTGACAAAGGCAAGCCTGTCTTCCCGGATGTGAATGGTACGGGGGCGTTGTTGTAAGACTACGAAAATAAACAAGAAAGGGTGCCATGAACAATCACGACACCCTTTTCTTAATATCTTACTGTATTACTTACTTACCAAAATCTGTTTCCAGTTTATTTAAGTCAGTATCAGAAACCTCGCCAGATGTTACTACCACTCTGTAACGGAAGGTAGTAGATTGTTTCGGTGCCAAAGTCAGATTCAATGTCTCTTTACCGTTTGAGAATACTTTTTGTCCCAATGGATTCACCGAGAAAAGACCGTACCCACGTGAATGCCAGTAAGCAGGGTATCCAGGGTTTTTAGGGTGGTCAATAATGGCTACCGATATTTTCTCGTCGCCAATCTGGCCTCTCAGGTTTACCCACTCCGAGCGTTTTGCCCAGGTCGCTTCTCCTTCAATACCTTCTTTGTTGCGATAGCTTCCTACAATACCCTTGTTGTCTAGCACAGGCACTTTAGTAGCCACACCACTGGCATCAGTAAATACCTCAGGTTTGTTTGATGGGTGTTCCAGTTCTCTGGCTACGCGAATCGCAAATAAGCCGTCTTTCACGTCTTTAAATACTACTTCTTTATCAGCGGCTGTAAGCGTGGTAGCTCTGTCTATAATCCGTTGGTTACCTGTACCCTGAAAAGTATAAGTCGTTTCTTCTGTCAGCATTACTTTGCCTTCTTTGTCTAACCAGTTGGCGGTAACTACCAATGTGCCTTTTTTACCTGATTTTACTGATTTGATACCCGTATGCACAATAGTGCCATAAGTACCCTTGGCGCTGGGCGGTGTGTTAGAGTTATTCCAGAAATCATGGCCGTTTACGTCTTCGTAGTTCAACCAGATACCTACATGGTGTGGGTGGTCTACTCTTTCGCCCGGACGAGGGTCCAGCGGCCAGCCACGGGTAATCAATGTTCCTTTTGACGTATAAACCGGATACAAAACAGCCTTTTTAAGTACATCGGGCCCCGGATAAAAGTAAGAAGTAAAAGGTTTACCGTCTATTAATACATTTACTTTCTTGCCTGTATCGTCTCTTACCAGCTTCACTTCTTTGGTTTGAGCAAAAAGCATGGCCGGACTCAACAGTAATAACAACAATAATTTTTTCATGAGTATATCAGATTGAAATAATGATAGAGCAAATTAAGCACGCATTTGCTAATGTCTCTACCCATATATTAGCTTTTTATTATATTTTTTTGACTTTAAATAAGCTATCTGCTCAATGCGGTAGTTTTTCTCTGACTAAACCGTAAAACCAGGTTCCGGCCAGTGCGCTTAATAAAGTAACAACAAACACCGTTACTCCCGTGCCTATCTGTGCATAAATAGGACCCGGACAAGCCCCTGTTAACGCCCAGCCGAAGCCAAAAAGCAGTCCACCGAATATCTGTCCCTTGCTGAAAGGCTTCGGGTCTAGTTTAATGGTTTCGCCGCTAAGGCTTTTTATATTTAATCTTTTAATAATCTGTACTGATATAGCACCCACCACCACAGCAGTGCCTATTACGCCGTACATGTGAAAAGATTCAAGCCGGAACATCTCCTGAATACGGAACCACGAAATAACCTCGGCCTTAACCAGTACAATGCCAAAGCCCATACCAAACACAAGGTATTTCAGCAAACTGGCAGGGGTAATTTTCCTGGGAGCCTCTTCTGTCAGATTCTGTG
Source organism: Emticicia sp. TH156 (assembly GCF_002855535.1). Taxonomy (NCBI): domain Bacteria; kingdom Pseudomonadati; phylum Bacteroidota; class Cytophagia; order Cytophagales; family Leadbetterellaceae; genus Emticicia; species Emticicia sp. TH156. The sequence goes on along the minus strand of NZ_PKRS01000014.1, from coordinate 53,484 downwards.
TTTCAAAATCTAACTGGTCTATATCTTTAATATCTTTCATGTTGCTCATTTTAAATAAGGTATTACAAACCAGGTAACTATAAAACCACCTGCCATAAAACAGATAGTGGCTATAAGCGAGGGCAATTGCAGATTAGACAAACCCATAATAGAATGCCCCGAAGTACAACCACCTGCATAGCGAGTGCCAAAACCTACCAGAAAGCCCCCTACTACCATAAATATGAATCCGCGAAGGGTAAAGAGATTTTCCCAGCTGAACAAATCGGTGGGTACCAGAGCGCCGTACTCCTGAATACCAATAGATTGCATATAAGCACGGGTGCTGTCGGCTATTTTTATAGGTTCAGGGTTAGTAAGCAGATTCGCCGCTATCCAGCCACCGATAATTACACCGGCTACAAAAACCAGATTCCAGCTTTCTTTCTTCCAGTCATAATTAAAGTAAGGAATTTTAGCGGGCAGAATAGCCGCACAGATATGCCGCATAGACGACGAGATTCCGAAAGCCTTATTGCCGGCTACTAAGAGCAAAGGGACGAAAAGACCTATAATGACACCGGCTACCGACCAATGCCAGGGCTGTTTGAGAAGTTCGAGCATATTACAATAGTTTTATACACAAACCTACAAAATAATCTACTACAATTATAGACTACTTATTGATTAGTTTATGCTAATAAACTACCGGCACGATAATACAATGTGTTTAAAGCTTTAAGTTTTCTCTCTGATACCCAGAAACGGAACCCAGTTCTCCTCTATGGAGCCTGCGAAATCGCGGAGGAACATAATAAATGAGGGCTTGTAGGGTCTTCGGGAGAGAGAGAGGTTTGCTTCTTCAGGGGAAAGGTCGCCTTTTCGGGAGTTGCAACGGCGACAGGCGGTTACCAGGTTATCCCAGTTTGTTTTTCCGCCTTTTGATTTAGGTGTCAGGTGGTCGAGGGTGAGGTCTTCGTGGCTTCCGCAGTACACACATTTGTTACCGTCCCGCCTGAATACATTCTGCCTGCTGAGCATCACACCTTTGAACGGTAAACTTACGTAGCGGTGAAGCCTGATAACTGAGGGGAGCGGATAAGTGCTACTGACGGTCCGGAGGTAGCCCCGCTGGGAGTCTGATACCAGTTCAGCTTTGTTGAGGTACACTAACGAAAAAGCTTTGGGAACGGTACAGATACTTAATGCACTATAGTCGGCATTCAAAACTAAAACTTTCCTGCCCATATAACTATTAAGATTAAAAGTTCAATTCGCAAGGCAATATAGTTTATAAATTTTAAATTTACAATAGCAAGTTTTTAAGGAAATTGTTTTTTCGTTAGTCTGAAAACCTCTATTTTGGAGAATGTTTTCAGAACAGTTGCTAAAGCGGTGTTTTGGTATACCGCCCGAATACAAAAAATTTTTTTTTACACATAAGCCAAAGAATATGCCGGTAGGTAAAGGGAAATTATTAATTGCTGAGCCGTTTTTAGGTGACCCCAATTTTGAACGCAGCGTTGTGCTATTGTGTGAACATAACGCGCAGGGGTCTTTCGGGCTGGTACTGAACCAGACCACTAACCTGAAACTGGACGACGTAATGGAGAATATTTACGGAGACCTGCCTTTGTTTCTGGGTGGCCCCGTTGAACAGAACACTTTGCACTTTATTCATCGCCTTGGTGATGAGATAGAAGGGGCTGTTTCGCTGGGTGGAGGTATCTACTGGTCCGGAGATTTTGAAAGCGTGAAAACACTGATTAACATCGGTAAAATTACAGAAAAAGACATTCGCCTTTTTGTTGGATATTCGGGGTGGTCGGCCGGGCAACTGGATGACGAAATGAAGCGCGATTCTTGGATTGTTACAGAAACCAATGCCCATTTTATTTTTGATACCCCGGCAGACCATTTCTGGCGTTCGGTGCTTAAAAACATGGGTGGCGAATACAAGGTATTATCAAACTACCCAACCGACCCAAGGCTGAATTAATGGCAGATATGCCTGTCTAAATCTGATTCAGTTAAAATCATAGCTAAGAAAATAACTCCGGAAAAACCATCCGGAGTTATCTCAACATTTAACCATCTAAACCTCGGTCAGTTCGGAAGCTTATCTTTCAAGAAACCATACACCCAGGTACCTGCCACCGCACTGGCCAATGTAACAAGTACCACAACAAAGCCACTCCCGATCTGAGCAAAAAGCGGGCCCGGACAGGCGCCCGTCAGCGCCCAACCCAACCCGAAAATCAAACCACCGTAAATCTGGCCTTTCTGGAATTTCTTGGGGTGAAAAATCACCTCTTCACCATTCATGGTTTTAATGTTGTATTTTTTTATCAGATAGACAGATACCATACCTACCAGAATGGCGCTTCCTATTACGCCATACATGTGGAAGCTCTGAAACCTGAACATCTCCTGAATACGAAACCAGGAAATGATTTCGGCCTTCACAAAAACAATACCGAAGCCTATGCCTACCACCAGATATTTCAGGTTTTCCAAAGGGCCTTCGACTCTTTTCATATCGTTAGGGGCTTCACATACAAAGGGTTCCCCGCTTATTTCAATCTGCTCTTTAGTGGTTTTCATTGAAGTACAAAGTGGTTTTAATGCTTAAACAAGTTTTAAAATATGTGGAAGAACAAGGTGCGTCATAAAAATGCCTCCAGCCATAAAACAACAGGTAGCCACCAGACTGGGCCATTGCAGATTAGACAAGCCCATAATGGCATGGCCGGAAGTACAACCGCCAGCATAACGCGTACCAAAACCAACCATAAAACCACCCACCACAAAAAACACAAAACCTTTTAAGGTAAACAACTCTGCTACTGTAAACAAATCGGCGGGCATTAAGCCTCCGAAATCTTTTATGCCGAGCGCTTTCAGGTCTGCTATGGTATTGTCAGACAACACAAAGGCATTCGGATTCTCAAGAAAACGGGTGGCTATCATTCCTCCAAAAAATACCCCCAATACAAAAACCAGATTCCATATTTCGTTTTTCCAGTTGTATTTAAAAAATGGAATATCTGCCGGAAAACAGGCAGCACATATATGCCGCAAAGAAGAAGAGATACCAAAAGATTTGTTGCCAATTAATAGCAGTGTAGGTACTGTAAGACCAATAAGCGGCCCAGCAACATACCAGGGCCAGGGTTGGGTAATTAGTTCAAGGATTTCTCTCATAAGAATTTTTTTCAGAATTGGTAATTTGTAATTAAGTTCAGGTGTGCCATATTCACTTTGTTGAATATAAATTTCATGTTCTGGTAGGTTTCACCCGTGGCGTCTTTCCTCACCAATAACAGGCGGGTGCTAAGGCCACGCAGGTATTGGCCGAACTTATGGGTAACTGAAAGATTCAACTGGGTGTACGATGGCATTCCGTATTTGTTGAGGTTGTAGTTCTTTACATCAGGCAATTGATAATACCCTCCGCTTATTTCCAGATTCAAATCGGGCCGCAACTGCAGGGCTGTGTTAATTGAAATGGCAGATAAATCGCCGAAACCATCATTTCTCTCGCGTGGCATAAAAGTATAGAAGGGTTCTTTGCCCCATTCTCTGGGCATCAGGTATCTGCCTCTGTCTGTAATTCTGGTCAGGTTTACGAACCAGCTGAAACTTTTCGCCTGCCGACCGAACCGACCTGAATACACTTGCGCACCAGCACCGGGCAAGGCATAAGTTTTTGCCGGGTCGGGATTGCCGCCATTGGCCAGCGTATGCTGAAAAACAGCCTGCGCGCCTGCAAACCAGTTAAATCCTGCCTGGGGTACCGACCTCCATTCAACCTGAGCAAAGGAAGTATTCAGTACCTGGTCCAGATAAGTATCCCAAAGTTGTATTTGCCAGTTATTTCTGGTAAAGGTTAAACCCAGTACACCAATGCCGTAGGTTGTGATGTTATTTTTGTAGGCAGAGACCGAGCCGTTAGGGTTTACACCCATCGGATAAACACCCATACTGTTGCCTACTGAAAACCATTTAATAGTTGACCGAGGAGAAATTTTACCGATGTATTCGGCATGAATAGCCAGATTTTGGTTGGGCTTCCAGTCTGTCACCACGGCTTCTATCAGGGTAGGTTGCATTCTGCCATCCTGCACGTTCAAAAAAGGGCTTGACGGGTACTGCCTGCCTGCCGTGATACTCAGTTCCCGGCCTGCTCTGAATCTAAAGTAAAGTTCTTCCAGGCGAGTCTGGTCCTTGCCGGAGTTCGGGTCTTCTAAATTAAAAAGCCCTACTTCATAGCGGTTTACCTGCCTGGTTGTGGGGTCTGGTTTCAGCATGTCTGATGCCCACAGGTTAAACTGCGTAAAACCGCTGATGCCCATACTGAAATGTTTAAAAAAAACGGGCGACTCATAACCGATACCTGCACCGGCTGCCCAGGCGAAATAATCGGTCAGCGCCCCCTGATTAACGGTGGCAGAAAAATAATTCCGCGCTCTGCCAAAAATCCTGCCATTTTTAATCAGCTTGTAAGCTATTATTGAAGTATCCGTTTTAACCACATCCTTCTGCTCCTGCCCTTTTAACAATTGTACTGGTATAAAAAACAGGCACAACAGGTAAACCACACTTATTTGCCTCATGTATCAGTAATTAGTATTACAAAACTACATGGCCTGGTTGGGCTGTACCGTGACAAATGTTACATTCTGACAGGAAAAGTAAATAAAAACAGTACCCCGGCTGCGAGATACTGTTCATTAATTATCTAATATTTATAATTATTGTATTGTTATTGATGAGATGCCTTCCAGTCTTTAATAGGCTTGAAAGGCCCGTATTTATGCTGAACCTCTGAGAACGGGTCGGCATAAGGCCCAAAAGGATGGTCAAAAGGCTTTGAAGCAATTCTGGGCCAGTCATGACTTAACTCTTTGGCTGGCCTGGGCATAGTGTTCACAAAAGCGGCTACATCCCATGCTTCTTCGTCGGTTAGTTGCGGCTTATCAAAAGAAGCCCCCAAAGGCATATTTAACTTTACATAACCTGCAAAGTTTGATATCCTGAATAACCCAGCACCAACATTGTAACTATGTGGCCCCCACAACGGCGGAAAACTATACTCTCGACCGCTTTCGGCCAGCATACCCTCTCCGTTTTTCTGGTGGCAGCTGGCGCATTTTTGCTCATACACAACCTTACCTTTCATGGGGTCTGCTGCGCGGTCAAGCAATTTAAGTTTAAAAATGCCTGTACCCTTGGGTGTGGTTTTATGTGGCACATCAGAGCCTAACCATTTAATATAAGCCAGAATTGCCTTCATCTCTTTACTGACGGAATCAAGCGGATGTCCGTTCAGGCTGCGTTCAAAACAATCGTTAACCCGCTTTATCTGGTTCTCTTTAGTACCCGAACGTTCTCTGAATCTTGGATAATTGGCTTGTACTCCAAAATAATTATTCCCCCAGGGTTTTGTTCCGGCATCCAGATGGCAGTTCTGGCAGTTCATGCCATTTGATATAGCCTCCACGCTGCCCTTAGGCCCCAGATAGGCCGAAGTATGGGCTATCAGTTCACGGCCATACTTAATGCTTTCCTGCTCGTCAACGGCAAGGCGGCTTAATCGCCAGTCGGAAGGGGCGCTCCACACATTTACAAAATTAGAATCTGCCGCCACGTTGACAGGCTGTTTTGTTTTTGTGAAAGCTCTGTTTGAATGAGGAAAATAAAGCGTATAAATTAATGCGGCAATAGAAATAAAAACAAGCAGAACCGATAAGCGCAGAACCAGTGAAAACCTTCTGATTTGTTTTTGTAAAAGCCTGGTATCCATGCTGTGTGTTTTTTGCTGCAAAATAATGATATAAATCTGTACTTGATATGGCGGAGGAAACTTTTCTGTAACCCCACAAACTTTACAATAAATATAAAAGTCTGTGGGGTTGGGTTCTGTTCTCTTCCTTTAAAATCCTACCTGAGAAAACACCGAATTAAACCGGGTTAACAATAGTTTCTTCTATTGCCACTGTATTACCTGTTTTTACCCATTCGTTCATACCACCCGAGTAATTGCTGATGCGCTCAAATCCATTTTTTTTCAGTATAGAATATCCAATAGCGGCTCTGTCTCCTCCCTGGCAGTAAATCACAACCTCTTTGTCTTTATTCAGCTTATCAAGATTTTGCGGCAGTGTGCCAATAAATACATTTTCGGCACCGGGTATGTGTCCGCTTTTGTATTCAGATGCACCTCTTAAATCAATGAGTTGAATGTCATCAGTGCTGGCCATATTCCTGAATTCATCAATAGTCAGCACATGGCTTACTTCAAGTTCAATACCCAGGTTATTTACATCATTAATATACCCCAGCACGTTATCAAGGCCTATGCGCATTAGTTTGCGGGTAAGGTCTTCAATCTGCGTATCTTCAGCCACCAGCATAAATGGCTCCTGATAATTCAAAAACCAACCCATCCAGGTAGCAAAAGAGTTATTACCCTGAACATTCAGGCTCCCGGGTACATACCCGGCTGCAAAATCAGCCTTATTGCGGGTGTCAATCAGCTTTATTCCTGCAGCCAATCCTTCCAGCACCTGCTCGGTGGTTAACTTCCTCTGTTCGGGTACAGTTGTTAACAAGGGTCTGTCTGTCTTGTTAAGCATTTTCATCATGGCAAAGTACTTAGGAGGTTCAGGCTGGTCAGCCAACAGACTCTCAGAAAAACCTTCAGGGTCTGTAGGGTATTGAAACGCCCAGTTTCTTATCTTCTCATAGCCTACTGTGGTGCTGGCTACAGCACCCAAAGCCTTACCACAGGCCGAACCAGCCCCATGCCCCGGCCAAACCTGCACGTAATCAGGCAGTTGCTCAAACTTCTGCAACGACTGATACATTTGTCTGGCACCGGTATCCATAGTACCTTTTAATCCAGCGGCTTTTTCCAGTAAGTCTGGCCTGCCAATATCACCTACAAAAACAAAATCTCCGGTAAACAGCATAACAGGCGCGCTGGAGGCTGGCGTATCTGTCAGAAGAAAACTGATGCTCTCTGGCGTGTGCCCGGGTGTATGCAGCACCTCAAATTTCAGATTGCCTACCTTAATGATGCTTCCGTCTTTCAGCCCTATGTGGTCAAAAGCATATTGCCAGTCGGGGCCGCCTTCATCAGACAGGTACATACCGGCACCGGTAATGGCAGCCAGTTCTCTGGCACCTGAAAGGAAATCGGCATGAATATGTGTTTCAGCAATATGCGTAATTTGCATACTGTTCTGCCGGGCTATTTCAAGGTAGGTATCTACATCTCTTTTGGGGTCAATAACCATTGCCACACCGGCTTTCTGGCAGCCAATAAAATAACTTCCCTGCGCCAGCGATTTGTCATATATATGTTGAAAAAACATCTTTGGATTAGTTTAATTTTGTTACAAATTTATTGTTGAAAGCTTTTCGTGTCTGTGACTTATATTACGCAAGTCTGTTATTTAAGCACCAGCTCTTTTAATAGTATGTAGGTACCCATCAGAAGCACAAACCAGCCAAAGCCTTTCTTTAGTTTTTCGCCTGCAATAAACTTTGAAAGATACGTGCCTGCAAAAATACCTACTACAGACAAGGCCGTAAATTCGAGCAGAAATGGCCAGTCTACATCCAGATTTGACAGGTCGCCCAGAAAACCAATCAATGATTTCGCCGCTATGATAAGCAACGATGTACCTACCGCCGACTTCATGGGCAGGTGGGCAAATAATACCAGTGCCGGAATAATCAAAAAACCACCTCCGGCGCCCACTACACCTGTCAGGGTTCCTACTACGGCGCCTTCCAGCCCAATCATCAGATAATTAAATCTGATTGCCTCGTCTTCCGCATCTGCCTGCTTTTCTTTATTTTTTATCATAGAATAGGCAGCAGCCAGCATTATAATGGCAAAAAACAGCATTACCCCTAAATTTTTTGAGAGTTCAAAACCACCAACTGCCAGAATAGGGTCTGGTATGGCAGGCACCAAATATTTGCGGGTAAGAAAAACCGTAATGAATGAAGGCACAGCAAAAACCAAAGCGGCCTGATAATTAACCAACTTTTGCTTCATGTAATTGGCTGACCCGATTAATGACGTAGTACCCACTACAAAAAGAGAATACGCCGTTGACAACACAGGGTTTACATGCAGCAGATAAACCAGAACCGGCAGGGTAAGGATGCTCCCGCCGCCCCCTATCAGGCCCAGGCTTATGCCAATTAATACTGAAGAAGCAAATCCTAAGATTTCTGTAATATTCATTTTGCCATACATTTTAATAATGATTGCAAAACTAGATTTTACCCGACCGCCAGTCCGTGATAATTGTTACATACCCCTGCATCTCTGGTTAAATAATTGTTATATCGGCTTATGTGCCTACTAAAGTCGGCGCAGGGCTATTGTAACGCCACCCATTACCTGCATACAGAAATATTTGTTTGCCCTGCCTTTTTTTGATTACTTTGGGGCCTGTTTCGACTCAAAACCTAAATTTTCTTATGAAAAGAAATATTGTTCTGCTTCTGCTAAGCATACTTACCTGTAATGCTTTTGCACAAAATATTATTCCCAAGCCTGTTGAAATTGAAAGTCTAGCCGGGGTATTTAAAATTACCAAGGCCACAACCATAGGCGCCGGCGATGAAGAAAGCCGCAAAATTGCTGCCATGCTGGCAGCCAAACTAAAAAATGCGGCCGGTTTTGCACCCGCCATAAACAAAACCGGGGCAATTCAGTTTAGTATTAACACTACCCCAAATAACAAAATTGGTAACGAAGGCTATACACTACTGGCCCATAGCACAGGTGTAAAAATTGCGGCCAACAAGCCTGCCGGTTTGTTTTACGGCCTGCAGTCTTTATTACAATTGTTACCTAAAGAGATTGAAAGTAAAACAGTGGTGAAAAACGTAAGATGGACAATACCGGGCGTAAAAATCACCGATTATCCGCGTTTCGGATGGCGCGGACTCATGCTTGACGTGAGCCGACACTTCTTTCCGAAAGAAGATGTAAAACGCTATATTGATGATATGGTACGCTACAAATTCAATACTCTGCACTGGCACCTGACCGATGACAACGGCTGGAGAATTGAGATAAAATCTTTACCAAAACTAACTGAAGTAGGCGCATGGCGCGTGGAAAGAGCCGGAAGATTTGGCGACAGAAAAGAGCCGCAAGAAGGCGAACCTGCCACTTATGGGGGCTTTTATACACAGGATGACATCCGAGAGATTATCAAATATGCGGCAGACCGTGGCGTAACCATTTTGCCCGAGGTTGACGTACCCGGCCACAGCATGGCTGCATTAGCTGCTTATCCTGAGCTTTCGTGTTCTAAAAACCCTAAAACAAAAGTAAACCCGGGCACCAACTTTGCCGAATGGTATGGCGATGGTAAGTTCAGAATGTTTATAGACAACACATTGAACCCCTCAGACGAAAAAGTATATGATTTTCTGGATAAAGTGTTTACCGAAATGGCCGCCTTGTTTCCAAACAAATACATCCATGTAGGTGGCGACGAATGTTATAAGGGTTTCTGGGAAAAAGACCCCGGTTGCCAGGCGCTTATGAAAAAAATGGGTATGACCCACGTAGAAGAATTACAAGGCTACTTTATGAAACGGGTAGAAAAAATACTGAACGCCCAAGGCAAACAGCTATTGGGTTGGGATGAAATTCTGGAAGGTGGGATATCGCCAACCGCTACCGTTATGAGCTGGCGTGGTGTAAAAGGTGGTATTGAGGCCGCCAAAATGAAACATAATGTGGTAATGACCCCCACTACCTTTGCATACCTTGATTACATGCAGGGCGATGCCAGCATTGAACCTCCCATCTACGCTTCGTTACGCCTGAGCAAAACCTATAGTTTTGAGCCTGTGCCAGACGAAGTTGATGCCAAATACATTTTAGGCGGGCAAGGTAATTTATGGACAGAGCAGATTCCGACGATCCGTTATGCTGAATATATGACCTACCCGAGAGCCTGGGCGTTGTCTGATATCTACTGGTCGGCAAAAGGAAGTAAAGACTGGGCCAACTTTACAAAACGCATGGAAGCCCATTTTGACAGAGCGGATGTGGCAGAAATGGGGTATTCGAAAGCTGTTTATGATGCAATTGTAAATGCCAGCATTAAAGATGGCAAGCTAATGGTTGAACTGGCCTCTGAAATGCCGGAAATTGATATCTATTACACTACTGACGATACCATGCCGGACAATTTCTCTAAAAAATACACTGAGCCGATTGAAATCGCTGATGCACAGGTAACCTTAAGAATTGTTACCTATAAGAAAAAAACCGCAATAGGACACCTGATTACATTGAAACGAGAAGATTTGTTGAAAAGAGCAGGGAAATAGTTTACAACTGAAATAAAAAAGCGAGACTTACAATGGATATATGTCTCGCTTTTTTATTTGCAAACAAATTTAAGGCAAGGCATACTGTAAAGTTTTCCAGCTTGTTTCTCCAGCCTGTTTGGTGGTATTAACAAAAAACTCTTTGTCAGACAACCACCCGAAATTAGCTACGTCAGATATCTGCCATGTTTTATGTGTGTTGAGGTTATATACCCATAAATCCGGATTATTGGCGGCATCACTCGCAAATAGCATGTATTCGTCTTTAGGTGAAAACATTACCCATTCAAGGTTATATGCCCATTCAAAAATCTGTTTTGTCTGTATTTGCCCTTCCTTGCTTACAGAAAGCTTCACTAATTCTTTCAATGCGCCGCCTGAGTTCAATTTGTTTCTTAACTGAATAATGCTACTTCCATCGTTAGACCACTTGAAAGAATAAAAGCTGTCTGCAGAAAACTGCTTGTTTTCTTTGGTAACCAGATTATAAATATATAATCCGGTTTTATCATAGTCGGTATATGCCAGCTGCGTGCCATCCGGCGAAAAGTCATAGTTCCAAATTCTTGCACCAGTGGGTAAATTTATTTCTACAAACTTCTGTGCAGCTATATCATATAAATCAAAAGCGCGCGCTTTATCTCGGGTGGTTTCCAGAAACAACTGGGTACCCCGCCCATTAAAACCTTTTACCAGATAACTCTTGGCAGACGTATTCTTAAAAATCACCTGCTTCTGTTTATTTACCCAATTCTGTAAAACAGTCTCTCCTGTATTTATATCGTTATAGGCAATGTACGGGCTCGTGGCAGAACTATTCATATAAACACTTTTGGACATCTCCAATATTGTATCCTTAGGCTTTAGTGTATGGGTAGTAAACATTATCTGCCTTGCAAAATCAGTTTTTAAACCTTTTTTTATGCCTTTTACTGAAACATAATAGGTCTGGTCTGGCTTTAAGTTTTCCAGTTTTAGTGTCTCCTCGCTGGTGGTTTTCAGCAATTGCATATTGTTAAACCCCGAAGAGCCTTCTGAAAGCCAGACCTCGGCGGTATCAAAGGCAGTAGGTACCGGGCCACTCAGGCTTTTAAATGTATAAGCAGTGATGGTAAGTAACACATCATCGTTTACGTTTCTGGCCAAAACCGCCATATTAGAAATCTTGTCGTCTGGCGAAGGTTCATTTTTCTCCCCGCAAGCGCTGGCAATAAAAGCCAGCAGAAGTATTAAAGCTACGGTTACTTTTTGCATAAATTAATGGTATTTAAAAACCCTGACTTGTATTTCGGTAAAAGGTTGGAAAACAGTATTAATTAGTCTAAGATTTTTTTATTATGTACTTTTGCAGTTAATAATCAGGAGTTAAGCCTTAAATTTTGGCTTGATTGAACAGAAATACATGGAAAATTCTTTTGAAAAATTTGAGCTGAACCGTCAGTTGCTGAACGCCATTGAAGACAGCGGATATACCACGCCCACACCTATACAGGAAAAGGCAATACCGCTGATAATGAAAGGGCATGATGTACTGGGTATTGCTCAGACGGGCACCGGCAAAACAGCTGCTTATCTTTTGCCAGTGCTAATGAAAATAAAATACGCACAGGGCCACATGCCCCGCTGCATTATTTTTGCACCCACCCGTGAACTGGTAATACAGATAGATAAGGCAGTGGCAGAACTGGCCAAATATACCGATTTACGCCACACCGCCATTTATGGTGGGCTTGGCCCCAAAACACAGATTGAGACCATCAAGAAAGGCATAGATATAATTGTAGCCACACCGGGCAGATTCATGGATTTGTACCTTCGCGAAGAAATAGGCGTAAAAGAAATAAAAGTAATGGTGCTTGACGAAGCCGATAAGATGATGGACATGGGATTTATGCCACAGATACGCAAAATTCTGGAGGTGATTCCGCGAAAAAGACAGAATCTTTTGTTTTCGGCCACGTTTGCTGATAAAGTTGAGAAACTTTCAGAAGAATTTCTTGAGTTCCCGCTACGGATAGAGGTTACCCCGCAGGCCACCACAGCAGAAACAGTAAAACAGCGCATGTATGAGGTACCCAATACACAGACTAAGCTGAATCTGCTGAAATATATCTTTGAAACAGAAGAAGTACAAAAAGCCATTATTTTTACGCGTTCAAAAGAAGTGGCCGACCACGTTTATAATTCCATGGTGCAAAAGATTGTACCTTTCAATAAAATACGTGTCATACATGCCAATAAGGGTCAAAACACCCGTATTAACTCTATGGATGCTTTCCGAGAGGGCAGTGTAAATGTTTTAGTGTCCACAGACGTGGCAGCAAGAGGAATTGACATTCTGCAGGTATCTCATGTTATTAATTTCGATGTGCCTATTATTTATGAAGATTACGTACATCGTATCGGCAGAACCGGGCGTGCCAATCATGTTGGTGAAGCTATAACCTTCCTGACCTCTCCGGAAGATTACCACATTAAAAAAATTGAGAAGATAATTCGCATGGAGATTCCACGCGTGCAGATACCGGAGGAGGTAGAAACCCCCGCCACGCCTTTTGATGAACGCCAGAATTATCTCAGAGAAATTGACGACCAACGCAAGAAAGAAGACCCAACATTTCAGGGGGCTTTCCATGAAAAGAAAGTCAGATTCCCGGTCATGAAAAAAAGCAAACCGGCTACATCGGCAAGAAAAAAACACTCGCCGGATAAAAGAAAAAGCACGACAAAAAAATCTGCAAAACGCAGATAATAAAATATTTATATTAACTTGAGTCGCAAAAGTACTGATATATTCAACCTCCTATCATGAATCATTACCTGAACCGACGCGATTTTTTCAAGCTTGGCGGACTGGCAACTGCTGCAACTTTACTACCAGGCCTTACTTACGGCAAAAATGATGAAATTATCATTGGCCATAATACCCATAAATACCGTATCCGGAAAGGCTGGGGTGTGCTGGATGCAGCACAGAATCCGGTTAACGACTGCCACGAAATGGTAGAAGATGCCAAAGGGCGTCTTATACTTTTAACCAACGAAACCAGAAACAATGTATTGATTTACGACAAATCGGGTAAGTTGCTGGACACCTGGGGCAACTCCTATCCGGGTGGGCATGGACTGACCATTGGTGGTGAAGGCGCCGACCAGTTTTTACTCATTTGCGATACTGACCGCCACCAGGTAATAAAAACAGACCTGAAAGGTAAAGTACTATTTAAAATAGATTATCCGAAAGAAACCGGCGTCTATGACTACCCTACCCAGTTTAAACCAACTGAAACAGCGGTAAATCATGCCAACGGAGATATTTACGTTGTTGACGGCTACGGCCTCAATTACGTAATGCAATATGACACCAAAGGGAAACTGATACGCCATTGGGGCGGTAAAGACGAGTTTAAATGTAACCACGGGGTGATTGTTGACACGCGCAACAAACAGAAACCCACCCTACTGGTAACATCACGGGTAGAAAACTGCTGGAAACGATATACCCTTGATGGCAAATATATATCAACCATTGCTCTGCCGGGCACATTCATTTGCCGGCCGGTAATTAAAGGAGAAACCCTTTTCGGAGCTGCTTTCCGGTCAACCACAGAGGGCAACGTTAACTCCGGATACATAACAATTTTAGATAAAAACGACAAAGTGGTTTCAACGCCGGGTGGTAGTGAACCTATCTATACCAACGGTAAGCTGGAACCTCAGTTTAAACAAGACCCGTTTAATGTTTTTATGCACCCGCATGATGCTTACATGGATTCTGACGACAACATTTACGTACCACAGTGGAGTTCTAAAAAAACTTATCCGATTAAACTGGAAAGGGTGTAAGATTACTGCCATTGTATCTGAAAGCGGTTGTCTGGCGTAACAGACAGCCGCTTTTTGCTTTTCTTGAGGTCTTTTTTTCAGGATTAGGGCCTGTCAACAGTAGATAACCCATAACTGCAATTTTAGTGCTACCTTTGCTGTATGAATTATTTCAGAAAACTACTGGACTTACTCAGGATTGAGCGGGAAGAAGACCACAATCAATACATAAAACAAACTGAACAAAGCTCTGCTGCCGACCGTAGAGCTAAAGGACTATGCTGGTATCCAATTGCTATCAGAGGCATGGAAATGAGCCGGGGAGATTACCTGACCGTTGAAGTTGAGCGAACCACCCATCAGGACATTGCCCACCAACTCAGAACCGGTATGCCGGCCGTGCTTTTTAGTAACTATGATGCCAAAAATGACAAGGTTGAAGGTACCATTGCTTTTCAGCAAAATAACAGGCTTAAAATAACGCTCCGCACAGATGAACTGCCAGACTGGAGCCGGGATGGTAAGCTGGGCATTGATGTGCTGTTTGATGACAACAGTTATGACGAAATGCAGGAGGCACTGAAACAGGCATCTGCCAGCAGTGAAAAACAAGAGGGCAGGCTGATAGATATACTGATTGGAGAAAAACCGCCTACTTTTCAGACTGAAAAACCTGTTTTTTTGGGTGGAAAACTAAATGAATCGCAACAATCGGCAGTTGAAAAAATATGGCAGGCCAACGAACTGGCCATTGTGCATGGCCCACCCGGCACAGGTAAAACCACTACCCTGGTGCAGGCCATTAAGGCCTTATGGCAAAAAGACCATAAACCCATTCTGGTAGTAGCGCCCAGCAACACTGCGGTAGATTTACTAAGCGAGAAACTGCACCTGGAAGGCCTGAATGTGCTGCGCGTGGGTAACCCGGCCAGGGTAACCGAAAGACTGATGGCCTTGACGCTCGACAGCAAAATGGCAGACCACAGCCTGATGAAAGAGGCCAAAAAACTAAAAAAGCAAGCGCAGGAATACAAAAATATGGCGCATAAGTATAAACGTAACTTCGGGAAAGCCGAGCGTGACCAGCGTAAACTACTGTTTGATGAAGCCCATAAAATAATGAAAGAAGTGGGTAACTCAGAGCAGTACATGATTGACGACATTGTTGCCAGGGCTCAGGTAATTACGGCCACCTTAGTAGGGGCAAACAATTACACGGTTAAAAATCTGAAGTACCACACCGTGGTGATTGACGAAGCCGGACAAGCCCTTGAACCTGCCTGCTGGATACCGATTCTGAAAGCGCAAAAAGTAATTCTGGCCGGCGACCATCTTCAGCTTCCGCCGACTATCAAATCAAATGAAGCAGCCAGAGGCGGGTTGGCCACTACCCTGCTCGAAAAGCTCGTCAGCCTGCATCCGGAGGCTGTGGTGCTGCTGGAAGAACAGTACCGTATGAATGAGCAGATTATGGGTTTTTCGTCGAAAGTATTTTATGAAAATCGTCTGAAAGCCAATAGCAATGTGGCAAATCATTTATTATTTAAAAATGATTTGCCTGTTGTTTTCATTGATACCGCGGGGTGCAGCTTTGATGAAAAACTTGAAGGCACGAGTACCACCAATCCCGACGAGGCCGCGTTTGTATTCAAACACCTGCATGCACTTGTGGCAGAGTTAAAAAATCAAGGCTATACACCAGAGAAGTTCCCTTCTGTTGCAGTTATATCGCCCTATAAAGAGCAGATTAATCTATTGCAGGCACAGTTAGAAAGCAGCCCCGATTTACTGGATTACCGGGCTAAGATTTCGGTAAATACCATAGACAGTTTTCAGGGGCAGGAACGCGACATTGTGTACATCAGCATGACCCGAAGCAATGCAGAAGGCAGTATCGGTTTCTTGTCAGACATCCGCCGGATGAATGTAGCCATGACACGCGCCCGAAAAAAACTGGTAATTGTAGGCGACAGCGCCACGCTGGCTTCGTTTCCGTTTTATGCCGATTTCATTGCCTATACCGAGCAACTGAACACCTATCAAAGCGCCTGGGAATTTATGGATTAAATTTCAACCACAAATTGGCCGTCCGGTTTTTCGGGCAGTACTTTATTTACTGCCTCTTTTATTTCCTGTTGCAGTACTTCCAGCAACCGGGTTTTTATAAAGTGGCGGTAGGTAACCAGGCTAATCTCACGCACAGGCACGGGTGACATAAACTCCCGTATCTGGCTTTTCTTTTTGTCGTCAAAATTGATGATGGCCAGTTCGGGTATTACTGTTATGCCTTTGTTGATTTCTACAATTTTCAACAAAGACTCAATACTCCCAGCCTCATATTCCAGATTCCCCAGGTCGGTATTCTTTTTTCGCAGCTCGCACAGGTTCATCATTTGTGAGCGCAAACAATGCCCCTCTTCCAGCAGCCAAAGGCGATTCACATCAATATCCTCAGGTATTATATACTTTTTGTTCAGCGTTTCTTCGCTATCCGATACAAAAGCCACCAGTTTTTCATAAAACAACGGATATTCCTTTATACCCTCTGCATTAATGGGAGTGGCCAGAATCCCAACATCTATCAGGTCATTGCTTAGCTGTTCAATTATCTGCCCGGTGTTAAGCTCACTGATACGCACCTTTACCTGCGGATATTTTTTCAGGAGGTCATATAAAAACAGCGGTAGCAGATACGGCGCCAGGGTAGGAATGATACCAATTCTCAATTGGCCTTGTACTTCTTTTTTTACTGCTCTGGCTACTTCTTTCAAGATTCCGGTTTCTCTTAATATCACCTGCGCCTGGGCTATAATCTTTTTACCGGTATCGGTAGGCACCACGGGTTGCTTGCTGCGGTCGAATATAATTACCTCCAGCTCTTCTTCCAGTTTTTTCACCATCATGCTAAGGGTAGCCTGTGTTACAAAGCACGCCTCGGCCGCTTTCATAAAATGACGGTGCTTATCAACCGCCACTATGTATTCTAATTGTTGTATATTCAACTTAAATAGATTTTATCTATACAAATATACAAAACATCAACCCTGTTTAACACCTTAACGCTTCTAAAAATGCAGCTGTTGCTGCGGCTGAAAGGCAGCAAAGCTGGTTTGTCCATATTTGAACAAAGAACTGTCCGTTTTCGGACATTTAACTACAGCCAAAAACAACATAAAAGACTACATATCAATCATTTATATTTATTGGTATAGGGTTTGCAGATGCTTTATTCAAAGACCTGTTCCTTAATACAAAATTATGATAAGAAATTACTTGAAAGTTGCCTGGCGCAATTTATGGAAAAACAAAACATTCAGCCTGCTCAACATTATGGGTCTGGCTTTAGGTATGACCTGCAGCCTGCTTATTATGCTATGGTTGCAGGATGAATTACAAAAAGACAAGTTCCATAAAAACGGTAGCAGGCTTTACCGGGTTATGGAAAACCAGTTTTACGCCGGTGAAGTAGTTACCTACCCGTCCACTCCGGGCATTTTGTCTCAGCATATTACCAAAGACATTCCTGAGATTGAAATGGCCAGCCAGATACTCTGGGAAGAATCACCGCTTTTTACAGTAGGCGATATCTTTGAAAAAGAAAAAGGCCGTTATGTAAACGGCGATTTTTTGAATATGTTCAGTTTTGAACTGGCAGCAGGAGATGCCCGCACAGCACTGAAACGCCCCGACGGGGTGGTTATTTCTAGAAGAATTGCAGACAAGTACTTTCCTAATCAGGACCCTATGGGCAAAATCATCCGGGTTGATAACCGTGATGACGTAATGGTAACAGGTGTGCTTAAGCCAATTACCGAGCAGTCTTCTCTCAAGTTCGACTTCCTGATGAGCTATGACCGTTGGCTTAAAACCAACGAATGGGCCAAAGAATGGAGTAATAACGGGCCAAGATGCTACGTAATGCTCAACAAAAACGCCGATATCAAAAAGGTTCAGGCCAAAATAAAGGGCTATATCAAAACCAAAAATAAAGACAGTAACGTTGAGTTGTTTCTGCAACCTTATGAAGACGTTTATCTATACTCTAATTACAAAGCTGGTTTACAAGATGGCGGCCGCATAGACTACGTTAAGATGTTCAGCATTATAGCTGTTTTTATTCTTGTAATTGCCTGCATCAATTTCATGAACCTGGCCACGGCGCGTTCGGTAAAACGGGCTAAAGAGGTGGGTGTACGTAAAGTAGTTGGCGCAGTAAGATACTCTCTGATAGGCCAGTTTCTGGGAGAATCGCTAATTATCGCATTTTTAAGTTTGATTTTCGCCATTTTACTGGTATTTCTGATACTACCCGCGTTTAACACCCTTACCGACAAACACCTGAGCCTTAATTTTACCGACCCGCTTTTCCTGCTTATTCTGCTAGGCCTTACCATCATTACTGGTTTGGTAGCTGGTAGTTATCCGGCTTTGTTTATGTCTTCGCTCAAACCTGTAGTGGTACTGAAAGGCAGCCTGAAATTTAAACCCAGCGCTACGTTTTTCAGAAAAGGACTGGTTGTATTTCAGTTTTCACTTTCTATCATGCTTATTGTAGGCATGATGGTAGTGTACCGGCAAATACAATTTATACAAACCAAAAACCTGGGTTTCGACAAAGAAAATCTAATTTATTCGCCTATTGAAGGAGACCTCGGTGCCAATTTTACGGCCTTCAAGCAGGAGTTACTCAATATGCAGGGCATTAAATCTGTTACCAGCTCGCAGGCGGACCCACTGCAGGTTGGAAGCTCAACGCAAGGGGTGACTTGGCCCGGTAAAGATACCACCAAGACAATCCTGTTCTCGCAGAATCCGGTTTCTTTTGATTATCTGGCAACGATGGGCATACAATTGAAAGACGGGCGCGATTTCTCACCGTCTTTCAGCACAGATACCTCCAATTATATTATTAATGAAGAGGCAGCAAAAAAAATGGACATGAAAGACCCGGTTGGTAAAGAAATGACCATGTGGGGCAAAAAAGGCATTATTATTGGTTTGGTAAAAAGTTTTCATATCAATTCGTTGCATGAGAGTATTCCACCGCTGATTCTTAATTTTCAGAGAGGTAAAGAAAACTGGGGTCAGCTAATTGTGCGGGCGCAGGCAGGAAAAACCCGCGAAGCCCTGGCAAGTATGGAAAAAGCCTACAAGAAATTTAATCCGCGCTTTCCGTTTCAGTATTATTTTACCGACCAGGAGTTTGCCGACCAGTATAAAGGCGAAAACGTGGTAAGCAAGCTGGCAAATTACTTTGCATTTCTGGCCATTTTTATCTCTTGCCTGGGTTTATTTGGCCTGGCCATGTTTACCGCTGAACAACGCACTAAAGAAATTGGCGTAAGAAAAGTTCTGGGCGCAAGTGTATTTAGTATTACAGCTATGCTATCTAAAGATTTTCTGAAATTAGTATTTATTGCCGCTTTGATTGCGTTTCCGCTGGCGTGGTATCTGATGAAAAACTGGTTGCAAAAATACGCCTATCGTATTGAAATCCAGTGGTGGTTCTTTTTGGTGGCGGGTTTAGTAGCTGTGGCAATTGCTTTGCTGACTGTCAGCTATCAGTCAATCAAAGCAGCTTTGATGAATCCGATGAAATCTCTTAAATCTGAATAGAAAAAAGCAAATGGCATGTAGCATGGGGCAAAGGGTTTTTCACCTTATGCCCTTTGCCCTTACCCCCCTGCTCCGTTGTCTTCTGCACTAAACCAAATGAAACAATGGCACATATAGCTGTACCGATTCCGTCGCTTCCGGGTAAGCAGGATATCGAAATCGAAGTAACCATCAATGGTTTAAAACAAGAATTGCATTACAGAGTAGAGCTATTTTATTGGGACGAGTGCGAGTTTCCGATAATTGACCGCGCTGAGTGCATCAGAAACATGCTGGCTAGGTACGATCAGGACTGGACGCTCTATTACATTGGCGCCCCCACAGAAACGTTTGTGCCTATTACTTTTGTAAAACGAACCGATTTACCATTACAACGAAAACTTGCTGGAGCCGAAATTTGATACAACTTTACCCAACCATCTTTCAAACAGATTAAACATAACCCGGTATTGAATTGTGCCAGAGGCACCTATACCGGGTTTTATCTTTCTACACGCCATTTCTTTACATCGTTATGGTCGGCATCGCCAATCAGAAATCCGTAAGGACGCAGGCTTTCAATAGAATCGAATAACACTTTTATAATGGCCGTTATAGGTAATGCCAGCACAAGGCCAGACAACCCCCATAAGTTGCCAAAAACAATAAGCGCTATAATAGCCGCCATTGAATTGACACTCACCTTTGAGCCCACCACATAAGGTGTAATAAAATTACCCTCAAGAAACTGCACCCCTCCAAATAATGCGGCTACTCCAAATGCATACCAGGCCGAATCTTTGGTAATTAAAGCAAAAACTATGGGCAGTAAAGAGCCAATGGCCACGCCAATGTAGGGTATTAGCACAAGTATGGCTGCAAAAAAACCAAAGAAAAAGGCGTGCTCAATACCCATAATAAACAAACCCAGGGTGTTTAGTATGCCAATAATACCAATTACTATAATGAGACCTACCACGTAATTGACAATCACATCTTTCACTTTTTTCAAGACTACGTCTACCCGGTGGTTACTTACCGGCTTTAACGCTTTATAAAAAAACACACGGATGAAGTCGCGATAGAGCAACAATAAAAATACATAAAGCGGAATCAGGGTCAGGTTACCTAACAGCCCGGTGGTTGTTGATAAGGTATTGGTAATGATAGAACTATTGTTTTTCAGCAGTTCAGTCAGGTATTTCTGTCCTTCTATCCGCTGCTTGGTTCGGCTGATATGAAAAGTATCACGAATCAACAACTGAAAACTACGGTACCATTTTTCGGCTTTTTCAGTAAGTTGTGGCAGTACCTCTTCCAAATCTATTATCTGTACGTATATCATATAGCAAAACAGGCAGAAAAACGAAAGGGCCATCAGAATAGATATAAAAATAGCCATCCAGCGCGGTACCCCGTATTTTTCAAGAAACTGCGATACCGGTAATAAAAGCAGCGCAAAAAGCCCCGAAAACGTGAGCGGTATGAGCAAATCTTTCAGGATGTACATACCGTAAATGATAATGACCACCGAAATAAGCACATACGCTAGACGGGTATAAAATGGCTGCTGACGGACCTTCATACAGAGAGGTTAGAAATAAATTGGATACTAATAATTAGGAAACTTTCTGAAACAATCCAAAAATAACTAACTTGATTGCGATATTCAAACATTTACAGTGAATTAAAAAAATCCGCATATCGATGTTGTTTAAATTTTATATGTTTTTGTTTTCAATGAAAGTGGCGCTTTGCAATTGCTATCCTGAAATTCATAAAAGTGGATTTAATAGAGCCAAAGCCCATTACAAAATAACAAAAACCGGAGAATTAAAGGGAGTAGTGAATGAGAGTTCGGGGCTTACACCTTCTGCTAAACCTGGGTTGTACTGGACCCATAACGACAGCGGCGGAAAACCAGAATTATACCTTGTAGATACAAATGGAAATGTATCTGACACCCTGAAAATCAGCAATAGTAAAAATGTTGACTGGGAAGACCTTACCCACGATACCCGCGGATACATTTATATAGGCGATTTTGGCAATAACAGCCAGAAACGAAAAGACCTGGGCATTTACAGATTTAAAGATGGCCAGACAGATAAAATAACGTTTCGGTATGCAGACCAGACGGATTATCCGGCAAAGGAGCCGGTGTTTGATTGCGAGGCTTTTTTCTGGTTTAATAACAACCTCTATTTGTTTTCTAAGGATAAATCAACAAAACATGTATCGAAACTGTATGTAATGCCAGACAAACCCGGCGATTATACAGTAAGCCCCATAGACAGTATTTATATAAAAACGCAGGTTACGGCCGCTGATGTAAGCCCTGATGGTAAAGAATTTGCACTGCTTACCTATGGCAAAATCTTTACTTTTGAGATTGCGAATGGAAAGATTGATTTCTCTAAACCCAAAGGATGCATTAAAGTTGGCCGTAAACAAACCGAGGCTATTGTATATAGTAACAATACTGATTTTATTGTTACCAACGAGCAACGCAGTGTGTACACGCTAAGAAAAAAGAAGTAACCCGGTGGCAATTAGACTACCATTCTGGCAGATAGACCATCATTCAAGACTCGCCGCCAGGTCATGTACATTCTACGTACCGAACCTGCTTTTCTGCAAAAAACTTTATTTTTTCTCTGAATATTACTATCTTTGATTTAAATTATTATGCAAGCATACTTAAATGGAAACCTACGGCAAAATTCTTAACATAGCCATGCCGGTCTTTCTGGTATTGGTTTTATTAGAAAAACTCTATGGATGGGCTATCAGGAAAGAGTCATTCAAAACCATGGATATGCTCTCAAGCATGAGCTCGGGCTTTACCAATATTATTAAAGATGTATTAGGACTAAGCGTTTCTATTATCACTTATGACTACATGGTAAAACACTGGGCAATTTATAAAGTTGAGTCTACCATCTGGGTTTATATCATTGCTTTTGTTGCCTTAGACTTCTCTGGCTACTGGATACACCGCCTGAGCCACCAGATAAATTTCTTCTGGAACAAACACGCCATCCATCATAGCAGTGAAGAGTTCAACCTGGCATGTGCGTTACGGCAAAGTATTTCTTCGTTCGTTAATCTATTTACCGTTTTTCTGCTTCCGGCTGCATTGCTGGGGGTCGACAGCAAAGTAATTGCCATTGTGGCACCGCTGCATTTATTTGCGCAGTTCTGGTATCATACTGTCTATATTGGCAAACTGGGCTTTCTTGAAAAAATCATAGTTACCCCGTCGCACCACCGGGTACATCATGCCATTAATCCTGAGTATCTGGATAAAAACCATGCGCAGATATTCATTATCTGGGACAAACTCTTTGGCACATTTCAGGAAGAGCTACCCGATATACCCCCGGTTTATGGTATAACCAGACCGGTAAGCACCTGGAACCCGATTAAGATTAATTTTCAGCATTTGTGGTTACTGATGCAGGATGCTTACCATACTACTAGCTGGCGCGACAAACTGCGAATATGGTTTATGCCGACCGGCTGGAGACCCGCCGACGTATCAGAAAAGTATCCGGTTTTTAAAATTGAAGATCCTTATCATTTTGAAAAATACGCGCCTAAGTCTTCATTGCTGATGCAAACCTGGATCTGGGTGCAGTTCATTTTCACATTTGCGCTCATCAGTTATTTCTTTGCTAACCTGTCTGCCATTGGTAGCCCTGGTATCTTTATTTATGGTGGCTTCGTTTTTCTGATTGTTTTCAGCTATTCAGAGCTGATGGACAGAAACCCTTATGCCTTGCTGTACGAAACCCTTAAAAACCTGGCTGGTCTGTTTATTATTTACTATACCGGCAACTGGTTTGGTATCAGTACGCAGATACCCTGGGCGGTTTATGCCATTTCTGCTTATTTTATATTATCTACATTGGTAACCGCTTATTTTGTTTTTTACGACATCCGGAAAGACCTGGCGGTTGCCAAAGTAACCATGCAGAAAGTAGCACACTAGAAAGAGTGCTTGTCTGAACCAAAAAAGAGGGTCTGCAGAATTAAATCTGAGACCCTCTTTTTTGGTTATTTAACAGCTACTTCACACGTTCAAACAACATTTTGTAGGCGTGTTCATATCCTTGTTTAATTACCTCTCTGATATCGTTTGAGTTAAAATCTGTCAATTCCAGATGAATCGGCTCGTCAGGCCTGATAATATTCAGATTTACTTTTCTGGCCAGTTTAAAAGAACCAATCGTCATATAATTTTCGGCATAGTTTTCGGCCCATTCAATATCACTGTTTTCAAACTGGTTCACAGTTATGTCTTTTACGCGTTCTATCAGGCTCAGAAAATTACGGTAGTTAAAATGCTCAAGCGGGCGATGTTTGGGGTGCGTAGCTATGCAATAAATTTCAGTGGCGCCGTCTTCAATGGCTTTTTTTACGGGTACTACCTCTCTAAGGCCCCCGTCCATATATGCCTCGCGGTGGTCGCCGCCAATTTGTATAGCCGGCATAATAAACGGCAAAGAGCTACTGGCCCGCAGGTAGTCCAGAAAATATTGTTCCATGGGGTCGGCGTATTTCATGGCTCCTGTATTAATATTTACGGCGCCTACTTTCAGATAAACCGGACTCTTACGCAACAGGTTGGCATCAAGGTATTTTTTGAGTTTATCATGCAACGGATTAGTATCAATCAGGCCATTAAAGCGGCTCATGATGGTATCAATTCCCAATGAGAATCTTGATTTCAGGATACCGATATCGCTTGGGCGGGTTATGTTTTCAAGCCAGAATTTAAGTAGTTTTTTATTGACGAGGTCCCAGTTTATTTCACCTGTTTCAACGTGTTGCCGCCCGGCTTCATTTACCATAAAACTGGCATTAAGCGCCCCAGCCGAAATGCCATAAATCATTTCAGGCTTAAAGCCGGTTTCTAAAATTGCCTGAATGGCCCCTACCTGCCATGCTCCTTTCAACGAGCCTCCCCCCAAAACTAATGCCTTCATGAATAGTGGTTAAGTTAATTTAGATAAGCGAATTAGGAAATATTTACTAATTATTCAAATATACCGTACAAAATTAAATTTGGCTATCATTATTATCAGTTTTATATTTGAGCAAATTTTGATTACAATAACATACGCCAATTGTTGTGAGCTGAAACCAGATTCAGAAATCTTATTAAAGTAAAACAATTACCATATTTATTTGCATTAAAGCACTAATTATAGTATTATTTAAGTATTTCTGCATTAAAAATCAGGTTTAGGTTGTAACATTGCACTCTAAGAGTAAGCTATCTACTTGCTCAGGTCTAAATGTCTTTAAGTATAAAGCAAATACAGGCTCCGATTGAACAGGAGTTAAAAATTTTCGAGAAGAAATTCCGTCAGTCTATGAAAACTGATGTAATGCTGCTCGACCAGATAATGAGTTATATCGTACACCGTAAAGGCAAACAGGTACGCCCTATGTTTGTTTTTCTGACGGCAGGTACGTTAGGTTCTATCAGCGAATCTACGCACCGTGGGGCAGCCATGATTGAATTGCTTCATACAGCCACCCTGGTACATGACGACGTAGTGGACGACTCAAACTACCGCCGTGGATTCTTCTCTATCAATGCGCTCTGGAAAAACAAAATAGCAGTGCTTGTGGGCGACTACCTGCTGTCGCGGGGGTTGCTGCTCAGTGTTAAAAATCAGGATTTTCAGTTGCTCGAAATCATGTCTACGGCCGTAAAAGAAATGAGCGAGGGCGAGCTGTTGCAAATGGAAAAAGCCCGCAGGCTTGATATAACCGAAGACCTTTATTATGACGTTATCCGGCAAAAAACTGCTTCTCTCATAGCTTCCTGTTGTGCTGTTGGGGCTGCTTCTGTGGGTGCAGATGAAACCACAATTGCCAGGGCCAAACTATTGGGAGAAAAAATTGGCATGGCGTTTCAGATAAAAGACGA
The DNA here is from genome assembly GCF_002855535.1 of Emticicia sp. TH156. NCBI lineage: Bacteria > Pseudomonadati > Bacteroidota > Cytophagia > Cytophagales > Leadbetterellaceae > Emticicia > Emticicia sp. TH156. Next base: position 27,764 of record NZ_PKRS01000014.1, on the reverse strand, counting down.
TTTGTTTGACTACGGAGATGCCGAAATCGGTAAACCTACCGGTATAGATATCAAGGAGAAAAAGATGACACTTCCGCTCATTTATGCCCTGAACAATGCCGGTTGGTCTGAAAAACGCAGAATCATTAATCTGGTAAAAAACCATTCTGAAAACCCCAAAAAGGTAGACGAGGTAATTACGTTTGTGAAGCAGTCTGGTGGTATTCATTACACTACCGACGTCATGAAACGCTATGTGGCAGAAGCCAAAGAAATACTGTTTACTTTCCCTGAGTCTGTCTACCGCCAGTCATTACACGACCTGATACAGTTTACCATTGAACGTACCAAGTAAACTTTTCCAATCAAAAGGCATAAATCTTCAATAAAAACAAAATTGATTAAATTTACCGTAAAATTAATTTTTACAATTAATTCAACACATTCAATCAATATGTTATTTTCAGAATGTTTTTTATTTTCAAAATAAAATGAAAATATATTTATTATTCCCGCTTCTGTTCGTTATTTCAGCCATTGCATACGGGCAACAAACCATGCAAAAGAGTATTGACGTAAATAAACTGAATGACTACCTGCGGCAGCTTCCGGCAACAATAAAAGTATCTATGGTAGCAGAGAGCGTTACAGGGCACAGGTACTTTGCTTATAGACCTGAAGCAATAGTACCGGCTGCAAGTGTGATTAAGATACCTGTTCTAATAGAACTGATGGACCAGGCAGGGAAGCAGAAAATAGAACTGACTAAAATTTATAAACTAACCGCGGCCGATAAAACCGGAGGTTCAGGCATTATAGCCGGTATGCCTGATGGCAAGGAATTTACACTCAGAGAACTGGCTCAGGAGATGATACATTCAAGCGATAACACAGCTACCAATGTGCTGATACGAGAAGTAGGCATGAAAGCAATTAATGATAATTTAATAAGGCTGGGTAGTACGCATACTCGCCTGAACCGTATAATGATGGATACACTGGCTGCCAGACAAGGCCGGGAAAACTATGTAAATGCAGTAGAAATTAACGATTTGCTTCGTAAAATCTACAACAACAATATAGCAACACCGGCTTTGTGTAAGGAAATGCTGGAAATACTGAAAAACTGTGCCGATACCACCACCATACCAAGATACCTGCCCAGGCAGGTGGCCATAGCCCATAAGACAGGAGAATTGAGCTACGTACGTGGAGATGCCGGTATTGTTTATACCGGCAACCCGTTTATATTATCTGTATTTGTTGAAGGCTTTGATGAAATGAGCCAGGCAGAAAAAATTATAGGTGACTTAGCCCTGATATGCTGGGAAAGCCTGAAATAAAGAGCTTAATCACGTTTTTTGGGTTCATATTTGGGTGGAGCATACAAAAACCCGAATGCCTCGGCGCCCTCTTTGGTATGTACCCTGTGGTGCACATAATGCGCATTTATAATTCTTTTGAGATACTTGTTTTTGGCCACAAACTTTATTTTTACTCTTCTGTGCACGATGATGTCATGAAAAACAAAATAAGCTACGCCATAGCAGGTAACGCCTGCGCCTATCCAGGTAAGGTACCAGAAGTCAGGATTCAAATCGCCATAAATAATGGTTGAAGCAGCCACAATACTAAAAACAATAGCGTAATAATCGTTTTTTTCAAAAAAACCCTTGTGGTGATTATGGTGGTCTTTGTGCCAGTTCCAGCCGAAGCCGTGCATAATGTATTTGTGCGAGAACCAGGCCATAAATTCCATAAAGCAGAAAGTGCCTGCTACAATTGCCACTTTTATTAAAAACATTTTAGTGCGGTTATTTTAGGTTTAAATCTATAAAATTTTCGTTATCGTCTTCTTAACACAAAATTAGCGTCGATTGTTTGAAAAAGCATCCAGAAGATTTATAATTTTGAACCCTGTTCAATCCGTAACACCAATAATATTCTATAAATAAATTTTAAACAATGAAACGTCTTATCTATCTACTACTGTTGTTAAGCCTGCCTGTCTTAGCACAAAAACCACAGAAGGCAGCCACACCTGCCAAACCTAAACTGGTGCTGGGTATTATGGTTGACCAGATGCGCTATGACTACCTGGAGCGTTATTACAGCAAATATGGCAACGGTGGCTTTAAGCGACTGATGAACCAGGGCTTTAACTGCCGCAATAACCATTACCATTATGCCAGCACTATAACAGGCCCGGGCCACGCTGCAGTATATACGGGCTCAGTGCCGGCCGTGAATGGCATTATTGGCAATGACTGGTATGACCCTTTTCTAAATAAAGTAGTTTATGTGGCTGAAGACACAACAGTAACAGCTGTAGGAACCGACATAGCTGGCACAGAAGGCAAGCGGTCGCCGGTGAATATGAAAACCACAACCATTACAGACCAGTTGCGTCTGGCTACGCAGTTTAAATCTAAAGTAATTGGTATTGCCGCCAAAGACCGTGGAGGTATTCTTCCGGCAGGGCATTCGGCCAATGCAGCTTACTGGTTTGATGGCAAATCGGGCAATTGGATTACAAGCACCTACTACATGAAAGAACTACCGGAATGGGTAAAAAGCTTTAACGCCAGAAAATTGCCAGACTATTACAAAAGCCAGAAATGGAACACGTTATTCCCGATTGAGCAGTACACTGAAAGTGATGAAGACAATCAGGAATATGAAAACGTAATGAGCGGTGAGAAACTGCCGGTTTTTCCGCATGCTATCAATAATAATAATGCCATTCTTACCTCTCCGTTCGGCAATAACATGACCAAAGAAATAGCTTTGGCTGCATTGAAAAACGAGAAAATGGGCCAGGGCCAATATACCGACTTCCTTTGTGTGAGTTTCTCTTCACCAGACTACGTTGGCCATGCCACCGGAACTCATTCTATTGAAACCGAAGATACCTATCTGCGCCTTGATAAAGACATTGAAGAAATTCTTAATTATCTGGATGCCACATTAGGCAAAGGTACCTACACGGTTTTTCTGACCGCCGACCACGCTGCGGCTGATATACCGGCTTTTTTACGTAAAAATAAATTGCCCGGTGGTGTTTGGGAAGGCTCAAAAGAAGTAAACTATCTGAATGGCCGCATTACAGAAAAATACGGCCCAGGCAAATGGATATTGTCTACAGATAATTATCAGTTGACCATGAACCGTGAACTGATGAAGAAAAATAATGTGAGCATGAACGATATGTTCAAACTGGTAAAAGAAGAACTGATTTCATTGGGTTCGCCGGTTTATCAGGTGGTTAACTTTCATGATATGGCCAATACGGTTATCCCGCCGTTTTATAAAACACTGGTTGAAAACGTATATAACCCTAAGCGCAGTGGCGATTTTATGATTCTGCTTGAGCCGGGCTGGTTCCATAGCGGAAGCAAAAAGGGCACCACCCATGGCACTATGTGGCAATATGACCGCCACGTACCACTTCTATGGTATGGCTGGAATATACCGGCAGGAGAAACTACCGAACAAACCTATGTATCAGACATTGCCGCTACGCTTGCCGCCTTGCTTAAAATCCAGGAGCCAAGCGGTTGTGTAGGTAAGCCTATTCAAGCTATTTTGAAGAAATAAACTGTAAAACGGCTGCCACCTGGCAAGCCGGAAAATACTAAATAAAATAAAAAAACGTTTTTCAAGACCACGGGAAGGGATATCTTTCCGGTCTGGAAAACGTTTTTTCGTTTACAGTACAGATTGCCAATGCAACTATTTATTTATTTTGAACATCTATCAATCAACATAACCACAATAAAATGCGCCGGTATCTATCCTTCATTCTCGTTTTTATATCGTTGGTCTCCTCGGCACAAAAGCCCGGCAATTACCTCATTCAGGTAGGGAAACTCTATGATGCCGAACAAAAGAAGTTCGTTACCAATCAGAAAATACTTATTGAAAACGGCATTATTAAAGATGTAGGCGCCCAGGTGGCTCAAAAAAAACGAACAAAAATCATTAATTTAAGTAACTGCACAGCCACTCCGGGGCTAATTGATATGCACAGCCATTTGTTACTACACCAGAAACAAACGGCTGATGGCATGGTGGAAGGCTCAAAACTGGCAGCGGCAGAACGCCTGAAGCAGGGACAAGAATTTGCGAGACAAAATCTGGAGGCAGGCTTGACAACGCTAAGGGATCTGGGTAATTCAGGGCAATATCTGGACCTTGCACTTAAAAAACAACTAACCGGAACACCCGCTCCAACTTTGTATGTATCGGGGCCTATTATTAGCCCTCCGGGTGGTCAGTTTGGTAACCTGACCCCTGCCGACAGTTTTGTTATTAAACAGGAATACAGAGTTGTAAAAGGTGCCGCTGATGCAAAGACAGCTGTGCTTGAACACATAAAAATGGGTGTAGATGTGATAAAAGTTTGTATGAATACCGATAACCGTGTTTTATCTCCTGACGAAATTGCAATTATTGTAAAAACTGCACATGAAAACGGTATTCCTGTAACTGCACATGCTACTTATGACGAATCGGCGCGTGATGCCGTTCTGGCGGGTGTCAACGGCATTGAGCATGGCTATGTCTTATCTGACAGCACGCTTGAATTGATGGCGAAACGCGGCACCTATCTGGTACCGACAGATGTAACCAAAGAACAGGCCATGATTCTGGTAGATGGCGTGGGTATGAAAGGCAAAGAGGCCGAAAATTATGCTAATAGTTTTCTGAAAAGCGTACATGACAGGCTGAATCGTGCGGTGAGCAAGGGCGTTACCATTGTAGCAGGCTCGGATTATTACCTCAACATTGATGCCTTACCCCGTGGCAAAGGCGCCGTAGGTGTAATATTATCATATCATGAGGCGGGTATTCCGGTTACTGAAGTATTACAATATGCCACTGTTAATGCCGCTAAAGCCCTCGGCGCATCTGAAAGCATCGGAAAGATAAAAAAAGGCATGAAAGCCGATATTGTCTTCTTCAACGGAGATCTTGAAAATGATTTTGCCAATGCCCTGTTCAACGTACAAATGGTAGTAAAAAATGGTGTTTCGGTATATTCAAAGGGTAGTAAGGAAACTTCAAAATAGGTTTTTAGTACAATAAAGCCGGGAAAATTAACTCCCGGCTTTAAAAGCTATCATGGCAACTGATATTTAACATAAAGGCCTTCAGAATGCTCAAACTTGCCATTCTGTACATCGTAATGAGGCTCAACGCGCAACGAAACATTTAACCCGTCTATCACTTTCCAGTCTCTTACCAATCTCAGAACCAGAATGCTACGGTAGGCTTCGTACCAGTCTGAATACCCAAATTTACGCGAGTACGACTGGAACAAATCATTACCCATTGGCGAATTGAAAAAATGCCCGAACCAATAACTTACCCCTACCTGATATTTAGGATTCTGCCAATAGCTGTTCAGATAATAGGCGCTTCCCTGAAAAGGCGACTCATAATAGCTTACATAATAATTGTCGGCTGTCAGTGTTTGTGTCTTGGTTAGTTCTTTCTGTACCCTAACCCCTACTGCACTATTGAAAAGCGTGCGTACCGGCTGAGTTGACTGAATATTCTGCCCGCCCATATGATAGATACTCCCCTGAACCAGGCCTTTCAGTTTAAAGCTCTTTACCATCACGCCAGGGCTTATAAAAGACGTGCCTCCCCAGATATATTCCTGACGGGTTTGTCCGGGGCTGGTGCTTTGTTGCATATCAATCCAGGAATCAAAAAATGTTTCATCTTTTATGTCTGTTTTGCCAATGGTACCTGTCTTATTGTATTTAACCTGTATTCCACGTTCGAGCGGATTAGTAACCAGGCGCTCGAAACTCAACATGGGTTCTATCATCCGGTGGTTAATGTTGGCATCGAGATTACCAATCAGAAACTGCCAGTTATTCTGTTTAATACGCACAGTAAAAGTAGGTTCAAGGTCTTTAAGTCCTTTCGCGCCAAAGTCTTTACGGGCAAATCCGCCCAATTCTAACTGTACTTTTTCATGTGGCTGATAGCTTATTCTGGGGTTAATATAAGTACCAAAAAGCGTGTAGCCGTCTGCTATATAATTAAAATATTCGTTGTTTCGCACATAACTTAACGCCGAAAACCTGAATTGAACTTTTCCAAGTTTAGACCTATTATAAGAATAGGAATCCTCCAGCGATGTTGTATTGGTCTGAGCCTGCAATTTCAAGGAGGTGGCAAGCAAAATTGTCATACAAAAAATTTTCCAATTATAAAATCCGTTCATCATTAAAAAAAACCGTTTATCATTTTTTAAGTGTATAATATTCATATTTTTTATATCTTTGTATTGTAATCAAGCATAACAAATCAATAAATCCGGCATGACAGAAAGTTTTAAAACAAGCAAAAAACAGCAAAAATACTGATTGTATTTTTTTTATAAAGTTCCTTTAAAAAACTAATCAGTCTTATAGATTTACTTTCTTAACGGTAGGAAAGTAAAGAAAAAAAACGGAAAACAGGCATAGCGGGTTAGTTTTTAAATTTTTAACAAGACACAAGAGCATAGATTGTGTAAAGCGGGAAAAGGTTGGAAAATATTCATTAGCACCTATTGTTTACAGATAAATATTAACCTTAAAATTATTCCTGAAATGAAAACGCTTAAAATCATCCTTTTTGCTGTAATCGGCATTATTGCTCTTGCACTTGTTGCGGCTATGTTTGTTAAAGAAGACTACGCAGTAGAAAAAGAAGTGATTATAAACAAACCCAAAGCTGTGGTCTTTGACTATGTAAAGTATTTGAAAAACCAGAACAATTTCAGTGTCTGGGCAAGTATGGACCCACAAATGAAGAAGACCTTTAAGGGAACAGACGGAACCACAGGTTTTGTGTCGGCCTGGCAAAGTAAAAACGAAGATGTAGGTACTGGCGAACAAACCATTATAAATGTAGTAGAGGGCCAAAGAATAGATTATATGCTCCGTTTTATTGAGCCGTTTGAATCAAGCGCCAATGCCTATATGGCTACCGAAAGCGTAGATTCAACCCATACCAAAGTAAAATGGGGTTTCTCAGGAAAAATGGAGTATCCAACCAATCTGATGCTTGTTTTTATGAGTATGGACCAGATGATTGGCAAAGATTTTGAAACCGGACTAAATAATCTGAAAGGCATACTGGAGAAATAAGTTCAAGCTGAATATTAATAGCAAAACCCAAATTTGTGAATAAAATTATGAAAACTGCATTGAGCAAAAAACAAAACCGTTTCTACTGTTTCGACCTGCTGAAAATGGCTAGTCAGCAGGATGCCGACAAAAAAATCAAAGATGTGTTGATAGTGTCGGATTTATTAGCAAATTTTCAGCGGTTAATTGAGGAAAAATGCATACCTCCTACCCTCAATGCACCCATGAAATAATTTATCAATCTGACAACTTAGTTTATAATTTTCAATAACAATAAATAATGGCAGCAGAAAAAGAAAACAACAGCGACAAATTGAAGATTCTCCAGACTACCATGGAGAAAATAGATAAAACCTTTGGTAAAGGTACGATTATGCGCCTGAGCGATACTAAAGTTTTAGAGATTCCATCTATTTCTACAGGATCTCTCGGCCTTGACCTTGCTTTGGGCGTGAATGGTTTTCCGAAAGGACGTATCATTGAAATTTATGGGCCTGAATCATCAGGTAAAACAACTCTTGCCATGCAGGCAATTGCAGAAGCGCAAAAAAGCGGTGGCATAGCAGCCTTTATTGATGCAGAGCATGCGTTCGACCGGGTTTATGCTCAGAAACTGGGCATTGATACCAAAAACCTGCTTATCTCTCAGCCAGATTACGGCGAGCAGGCATTGGAAATTGCCGAACACCTGATTAGCTCAGGCGCAATTGATATTTGCGTGATTGACTCAGTAGCAGCTTTGGTGCCTAAAGCGGAGTTGGAAGGAGAAATGGGCGACAGCAAGATGGGTCTGCAGGCACGTATGATGTCTCAAGCCATGCGTAAACTGACAGGTACTATCAACAAAACGGGCTGTTGTTGTATATTCATCAACCAGTTGCGTGACAAAATCGGTGTCATGTTCGGTAACCCTGAAACAACCACAGGTGGTAACGCCCTTAAATTCTATGCGTCGGTCAGAATTGATATTCGTCGTATCGGGGCTATTAAAGACGGTGACGAAGTGTTAGGTAACCGCACCAGAGTGAAGGTTGTGAAAAACAAAGTGGCGCCACCGTTTAAAGTAGTTGAGTTTGATATCCTTTACGGGCAAGGTGTTTCTAAAGCCGGTGAAATACTTGATTTAGCAGTAGACCTTGAAATTGTGAAAAAAGCAGGTTCATGGTTCTCTTATAATGGCAGCAAGCTCGGACAAGGTCGTGATGGCGTTAGAGATATGCTGAAAGATAACCCTGAGCTATTAGCTGAACTGGAAGAGAAAATCAAAGCTACTGTAGCCAGTGATGCGGATGCCTTGATGGATACTAAGCCGGGTGATCAGGATGGTATAGTTGATAGCGACGAATAGTATTTTTCTATTACTATATTTTCCAAGAAGACCGCCCTTTAGGGTGGTCTTCTTTTATTGTTAAGCAATAAGAATTATGGCTGAAACCCTTCCAGCACCTTATACTCCCCTGGTTGCAAATCTCCTAATTCCAGAGTGCCAATTCTTACCCGCATGAGTTTCAACACTTCATAGTGCAGTTTATAACACATACGCCGTATTTGTCGGTTAAGGCCTTGTACTAACGTGATTCTGAAAGTAAAAGCATCCAGTTTTTCTATAGTACATGGCAAGGTTGTTTTTCCCATAATCTTAATCCCGCCTGCCATAGTTTTCAGAAAATAACCGTCAATTTCTTTATCTACTGTTACAATATATTCTTTTTCAGTTTTGTTTTCGTTCCGCAACACTTTGTCATAAAGTGTGCCGTCGTTGGTGAGTAGTAATAACCCTTCTGATTCTTTGTCGAGCCTCCCAACAGGGAAAAGCTCTTCTTCAAATGGCAGAATGTTTTTCAGATTGTGAGGTATAGCGGCATTCAATGTTGTTTCTATACCTCTGGGTTTGTAAAAAGCCACGTGAACGAGTCTTTTTCCTCTTCTCAGCACTTCATTATTATAAATCACCTCATCAGTCCGGCTTAACTCTACATTGGTTTTAACGGCATTTCCATTTATCAAAACATGGCCGGAAAGAATTATTTGCAAGGCCTGCCGGTTAGAAACCTGTAATTTTTTAACCAACAGATATTGAAGCCTGTTTCTGAAAGTCATGAGTTATCAGGCAATTTCGGTTCTACCATAACTACTTCTTCTTTTTCAACAATCACCTGCCCTTCGGCTAAATCTTTGGTTTTGCGTACAAATTTCTTTTGGGTAAGTATCACCGGTGCCAGTGTTTCATTCCGTCTTTTAGAAAAATAGGCAGCCAAAGAGGCCGCTGCTTCCTTCACCGAATTTGGAATCTTCTTACCTGCTTTGTATTTCACCAACACATGTGAGCCCTGGGCATCTCGTGCATGCAGCCAAAGGTCTTCTTTATAGGCATACTGTTGGGTAAGCACATCGTTGTTTTTAGCGTTGCGGCCCACCAGTATTTCAAAACCTTCTACCTCAAACCGCTTGAATAAATCTTTGTAAGATATAGCCTTTGTAGTATTACGGCTGAGCTTATGGGTTTTCAGATAATTACGCAGGACTTTCAGATGCTCGGCCTCTTCAATTTTTTCAATGTGCAGGTTGATACTTTTCAGGAGTTCCTCGCGGTTTTCAATGTTCTCCATTATTTTCTCAATCTCAATCTTCTCATTTTTGGCCTTGCGGTAAAAGTTCTCTGCGTTTTTCTGCGGAGTCAGGTCGGCTCGCAGTTTAATGGCAATATCCTGATTCCGGTAGAAATCAAACAGCTCCACTTTCTCAGCCCGTTCAGGTATCTGATGCAGATTGGCCATTAATATATGTCCTATTTCCTCATTCTTAATCTCCGAATCAATTGCCTCCAATCTCTGGTAAGCATCTTTCAGATATAGCTCTGTTTGCTTTTTCTCTTTATTCAGTTTCCGGAGTATATCAGTCTTTTCTTTATCAAGCGTACTTACTTTGTTGTATTGAACATAAAAAGCATTGATGGCTTCCATGGGTTCCTGAAACTCCTGCAGTACCTCTCCCATTGGTAAAAGTGAGAGGTGGATTTCATGCTGCCAGCGTATGAGATAAAAACTCGGATACTCCAGTTGATGCACCATCTTTTGTATGCTCTCCCAGGTCAGTGGTTCCTGTTCAAGATAGGCGTTTACCAGTTTCCCAAAAGTTGGAAACAGCTTTCTGTGATCCTGATTATTTGCTATGAAAGCCTCATACGACTGGTCGATTGGACGGTCAAGTGAATGAATGTCCAGGTTTTTGTCGGCTACAATACGGCTATGAAAAAGGTCTATTACCTCGCCGTTACTGCACAGAATTATATTTGAACGGTTACCATACATCTTGAAAACCAACGAAAACCCCTGATCAAAATCAATAGCTAAGCAGCGTTCGTTCAAAAACTGCCGCACGCCCCGTACTTCTAAATCAAGAAGCTGGCTAAACAAATCAATGCTGTTTTTTCTGGCCCTCTCAAACTGGTCGGTAAAATAAAGGCAAGAGAAATCGGGAAAGACAACTGCTTTTATATAAAACTCTTTATAATTCTTCTTTTTTCCGCGGGCAGCAGCAAAGCCCAAAACCAGTTCGTCTTTCTCCTGACTGAAACACTCCATCAATTTCAATCCACTGATTTTCGTTTCAATCTGCCTGGTAAGCTGCCTTAAGAAATAATAATTATTTTGCACAATTAATCAGTATTTAGTAGGCAAAGGTAGCTTAAAATACCGATATATGCATTTCTGCACCTATATTGGTATTGGCGCATAGCCTTTCTATAAATTTTGCCTTTTGTTTTAGACCATTAAAAGTGTAACTTTGACAATTAAAATTCAATCTAAAATTTAACATGCTACTCCTCGGAATTGACATCGGTACTTCTTCCATTAAGGCATCAGTCGTTGACGCCGACACCCAACAAGTAATTGCATCTGCTCAGTACCCTGATATTGAGGCGCCAATATCGTCGCCCCAAGCCGGATGGGCCGAGCAAGACCCTGAAATGTGGTGGAACAACACCGTTGAGGCTATCAAAAGAGTAAGTGCGTCAGGTAGTTTTAATCCGCAGGATATCGGCGCCATAGGAATTGCTTACCAGATGCACGGGCTGGTAATGGTTGATAAAAATAAAAATGTTTTAAGACCGTCTATCATCTGGTGCGACAGCCGTGCCGTTCAGATTGGAGAAAAGGCATTTAGTGACATAGGCGAAGAAAAGTGCCTGAACCAACTGCTGAATTCTCCGGGCAATTTTACGGCATCAAAACTGGCATGGGTAAAAGCCAATGAACCGCACATTTTTGAGCAATGCGATAAAATTATGCTGCCGGGCGATTACATAGCCATGAAACTGACTGATGAAATTACATCTTCTAACTCAGGCTTGTCGGAAGGTATCTTCTGGGATTTCCGTACCAATGCAGTTTCAAAAGATTTACTGAATTACTATGGTTTTGACGAAAGTATTATACCAGAAATTAAACCGGTTTTCAGCGAGCATGGCAAAGTAACCAACAACATAGCCGATTTGTTAGGCATTAAAGCCGGAGTACCGGTAACCTACAAAGCAGGCGACCAACCGAATAACGCGCTTTCACTGGATGTTTTGAATCCGGGCGAAATTGCAGCAACCGCTGGCACCTCAGGGGTGGTGTATGCCGTAAGCGACCAGATTTCATTCGACAGCCAGTCGAGAATCAATTCGTTTGCCCACGTAAACCACCAGATAGGCGGCGAAAACAGAGTGGGTATTCTGCTTTGTATAAATGGCACAGGTATTTTAAACCGCTGGGTAAAAGACAATTTTGGCAAAAACCTGAGCTACCCCGAAATGAATAACCAGGCGGCACAGGTAGCAATTGGCAGTAACGGGCTCCTGGTAATGCCATTTGGTAACGGCGCCGAACGCATGCTGAACAACCGTATGCTGGGTGCCTCATTCCATAATCTTGATTTTAACACACATTCGCAGGCACACATTTTCCGTGCATCGCAAGAAGGAATTGCCTTTTCATTAAACTATGGCTTTGGTATAATGCAGGCCAATGGTGTAGAGCCAAAGGTTATCAGAGCTGGCAAGGCTAATATGTTTTTAAGTGATGTTTTCAGTAATGCATTGGTAAATGTAACCAATACACCAATAGAGCTGTATGATACTGATGGTGCCAAAGGCGCGGCACTGGGTGCCGGTTATGGCGTGCAGTATTACAGCACCCCTAAAGAAGCCATGAGTAAACTGATAAAACTGAAAGTAATTGAGCCAACAGCGCAAGATGTTGCCGCTTATCAGGATGTATATCAGGGTTGGAAAACGATTCTTGAGAAACTAATGCAAAACTAATAGGTACTATAGCCCTTTTTACAGGCTCAATCGGTATAATAATCGGTTGAGCCTGTTTTGTTTGCATCAGGAGGCTTGGGCATTATTAAAAAAATCCTAAAAATTAAACAAATAATAAAATCATCAATTCTTTTTTTTACATTCGCAACGTAAAAAACCAGCTCCTAAGCTTTAAAAAGATAAGTTTCTAAAGGCTTTCAAATGAGCTAACCGGCTTTAACAAACCATTAACCATATTCCTACCGATACAATTACTAATTCATCTATGAAATTCATCAGGTTTATTGTAAGTCTTTTGCTGGCTGCTGGCTTGGCTTACGTCTTTAACAATCCTTTAGGCGCTTTACCGGCGCTGGGGAAACTATTCAACCCCTTTGAGGGATTCTGGCAAAATGGCGGCACAAAACCTACGGCTGACGAATTAAAACTGGAAGGTATTAAAGACGAAGTAACCGTTGTTTTTGACGACAACCGCGTGCCTCACCTATTTGCACAGAACGAAGATGACCTCTACTTTGCGCAAGGCTATATGGTGGCACAAGACCGCCTCTGGCAAATGGAGTTTTATACGTTGGCCGCTGCCGGTAGACTGACCGAAGTAGTTGGTGACAGGGCCTTGCAACTTGACCGCTACAACAGACGCCTGGGCATGGCAGAAACCGCAAAGAAAATTACCGCAAGCTACAAGAAAGGCGATACCGCACTTAAAATTCTGGAAGCATACGCCGCCGGGGTAAACGCATATATCAAGCAATTATCTTACAAAGATTTGCCTGTAGAATACAAAATTATCGGGTATAAGCCTGAAGAATGGGCTCCGTACAAAACAGTTCTGATGTTGATGAACATGCGCAATGTACTGAACGGCGGAAGCGATGATTTCAGGATGAGCCATGTGCTGGCCAAATATGGTGCCGATGTCGTGAAAGAGCTGTTTCCCAATTACCCCGTAATAGAATCGCCCATTATACCGGTAGGCACCAAGTGGGAGTTTACACCCGTTCCGGTACCGCCTGTACCTGCCGATATTGCTGCCAAACCGGAAGAAGAAGGCAAGATAGCCTACAACATTGCGTCACCAGCACCAGAAATAGGCAGTAACAACTGGGCAGTTGGTGGCAGTAAATCAGCCAGCGGGCTACCCATTTTGGCCAACGACCCACATTTGCAATTAACTTTGCCTTCTATTTGGTACCAGATACAACTCTCAACCCCAACCATGAATGTCTACGGTGCCTGTTTGCCGGGCGCACCCGGCGTTACTATCGGGTTCAATAAAGACATAGCCTGGGGTGTAACCAATGTGGGCTCTGATGTTATGGATTTTTACCAGATAAAATTCAGGGATAAAACCATGAAAGAATACTGGTATAACGGCGCCTGGAAGCCTACAAAAACAGTTATTGAAGAGTTTAAAATAAAAGGCAAGGCTGAGCCTTTAAAAGATACCCTTGTTTATACGCATCACGGCCCGATACTCTACAACCATGCCGAAGACAACAGTTTCAGTAAAAACGTACCCATAGGCCACGCCATGAAATGGGTTGGCCATATTGAAGACAATACCGACCTGCTCGGGTTCTATTACCTGAATAAAGCCAAAAACTACGACGACTACCGGAAAGCGCTAACCTACTATAAAGCGCCTGCACAAAACTTTATTTTTGCCGACAACCACAATGATATTGCCATAACTCCCAATGGGAAACTTCCTTTAAAATGGAAAGAACAGGGCAAGTTTATACTAGACGGCTCTAACCCGGCGCATGACTGGCAGGGATGGATACCGGCTGAGCAGAACCCTACGGTTAAGAATCCGCCGCGGGGTTTTGTGAGTTCGGCTAATCAGTTTTCAACCGACCCTACCTATCCATATTATTTAGGCTGGAAATTCGCTCCGGCAGAAAGAGGCCTGCGCATTAATGAACGCCTTACTGCCATGCAACAGGCAACAGTAGATAGTCTGCGTTCGGTACAGAACGACAATTTCAATGTGGAGGCACGCCGGGTATTGCCAGATATACTAAAAATACTGGCTGAGGACCCCGCCAACAAAAACAATGTAGCTTATGAAACCCTTGCCAGATGGAACATGAGAAACGATGCTAACGAAATTGGCCCGACCATTTTTGAAAGATGGGTAAAAGAACTGAGAGCCTGGGTTTGGGAAGATGAGTTTCCGACCAAAAATACTGATGCAATTATGGCTCAACCAACCAGAGACCGCACCTGGGACATGATAAAGAACCAGCCCAACGCCAAATGGTTTGATAACATAACTACTACCGGTAAAGTAGAAACCATGCAGGATATTGTAAGAGGTAGCTTTAAAGCAACAATTGACTCTTTAACTGCTAAACTAGGCCCGTTTAATACCCAAACCTGGGCATGGACCAAAGTAAAAAGTACTGACATTAACCATCTGGGCAGAATAGCCGGCTTTGGCAGACAAGACATACCAAATGGCGGAGGCCCGGGTATTGTAAATGCCACATCAGAAACCCACGGGCCGTCGTGGAGAATGGTGGTGCAACTAGATAAAGAATGGCCTAAAGCTTATGGGCTATACCCCGGTGGCCAATCTGGTGACCCCGGTAGCCCTTATTATGACAATATGATTGACAAATGGGCTAAAGGCGAGTTGAACGAACTGCTCTTTATGAAAAACAAAACTGAAAAGAGCAGCAGAATTGTATCAAGCACCAAAATAACCGGAAAATAATCCATATCGCGTTTAGCGTTGATTCTTATTATTAAACGAAATTAAACATGGCATATATTCTAATTCTAGTAATCAGTGCAATAGCACAGATGTTTCTGCCCTGGTGGGTTATTGCCCCTATTGCATTTATAGTGGGTATGTTCAAAACCTCTTCTGGCAAAGGAGCCTGGCTGGCAGGCGCTGCGGCTATTGCCACATTATGGATAGCCTATGCGGCCTATCTGAACATTACACATGAGGGGCTTATGCTCGACAGAATAGGCAATCTATTTGCCGACAACCTCAAATTCCTTAATAGTATTCCATTTTCGGTATCGTTTTTTCTGATTATGGCGCTTATCGGCGGTCTCGTTGGCGGCTTCTCGGCTCTGGCAGGTTATCAGCTCAGGCAGCTAATCAAATAAAAGCCTTTATAGTCAGTCTTAAATAGTTTGGTTTTTCTATCTTTGCAACCTTTATTTGCATAAAATTTATCTAAATACCTTTTTTAATGGCGCCTCAAGCGGTGGTGCATCAAATTAATTTTCTCATGAAAAAACTTTCAGTTTTCGTTCTTTTAGTTTCTGTTATTGCCTGGGGATGCGACAAGTCTGCTTCTACTTCAACAACATCTGGCGGCAAGCAGCCATCTGGCCGTATTGTTTATGTAAATACAGACACCCTGCTAACCAAATATGATTATTACAAAGACATTTTGAAGGCTTCTGAAAATAAAAGATTCCAGTTAGAAAACGATTTAGCTAATAAGGCCCGGTCGTTCCAGAACAAAGTTCAGTTTTTCCAGCAAAGAGCCCAACAAGGCCACATGACACAAGAGCAGGCGCAAACAACACAAATGCAATTGCAACAGGAAGAACAAAACCTGATGGCCTACCGTGACAAAAATGCACAACAACTGGCGCAGGAAGAAGGAAAAAAGACCGAAGATATATTGAACAAAATTCATGAATATCTGAAAGAATTTAACGCCGGCGATAAATATGATATGGTAATTGGTTATTCGAAAGGTGGCGGAGTACTTTACGCCAAAGAAGACCTTGACATAACCAAACAGGTTTTGGAAGGCCTGAATAAAAAATATGCTGACGATAAAAAAAGTGGCAAAATAAGTGTTGAAAAAGACACAACCGCCAAAAAATAACAGCTCTATAAAAGTACACAAAGAAAATTATTGAATAAGATGCCGTTAGATCAAACCCCTTATTACGATTACGATAATGATAGCGAAAGCGAAGGGAAAGAAGAAGGGAAAGAGATGTCGTTTCTTGACCACCTCGAAGAACTTCGCTGGCACCTGATTCGCGCTGCTGCAGCTATTGTTTTCTTTATGATTTTCGCTTTTGTTTATATTGAGGAAATCTACGATACCGTTATTCTGGGCCCTTCTAAAGTTGATTTCTGGACCTACCGGATGATGTGTAAATTAGGGCAGGCTGTAGGAGCCCCGGGCCTGTGTGTAGAAAAACTCCAGTTTAGTTTAATGAGCCGCGAGGTATCCGGCCAGTTTATAATGGCTTTTACCTCGGCTGCTATTATTGGTCTGGTGTTTGCGTTTCCTTATGTTTTCTGGGAAATCTGGCGTTTCATTAAGCCCGGCCTGAAAATGACCGAGCGGAAATCGGCGAGAGGTGCGGTTTTCTATGTAACCTTCCTTTTCTTTTCGGGTGTAATGTTCGGGTATTTTATTGTTTCTCCTTTGGCTATTAACTTTCTGGTTAATTTTCAGATAAGCAAAAGCATTGAGAACCAGTTTGATATCAGTTCTTACATTTCATTGCTGGCTACGCTTACGCTGGCCTGCGGTGTGGCTTTCCAGCTACCAATTGCCATTTTTGTTTTGACCAAGATTGGTATCATAGGGCCTCAGTTTATGAGAACGTATCGCCGCCATGCAGTGGTAGTTATCCTGATTGTGGCAGCGGTTATTACTCCATCGCCCGATATCACCAGCCAGTTACTGGTAGCATTCCCTTTATATATATTGTATGAAGTAAGTATTATTATATCGGCCAGAGAAGAAAAAAGACGTTTAGCCGATCTTGAAAAAGAAAGCGATAATTGATAAATATCTGCTATAAAAACCAAAAGCCGCCTGTTTGTACAAGTGGCTTTTGGTTTTTAAAAATGCCTAAAAGGTTTATGCTGTAAAACCTATCTTGGTATGGGTGCCATCGCAAAAAGGTTTGTTTTCCGAAGCCCCGCAGCGGCACAACGCCGTTACTTTATGCTTTTTGGTCAGGTTTCCTTCTGTATCTTTAATCAATATATTACCATACACCAGCAGGGGGCCATCTTTGGTGGTTTCAATAATGGTTTCGCTGTCAATCTGTTTTTCTTTCTCTCCCACCTCGTTTAAAAAATAAGACAAAGCGCCAGAAGGGCATTTGTCTATCTGCTCCATAATTATCTGGCCGGTTTCTTTCTCAGGTGTAACCCATGGACGCTTGCGGGGGTCAAACACATGAGGCAAGCCTTTAAAACATATCGCTGAATGAATACACATGTGCGGCTGCCAGACAACCGTTAATTCTTCATTGGAATAGTGCTTGGTTATTTTCTTTTGTTCTTCCATGAGTTCATAAATTTAAACTCAATATTAAGAAAACTCAGGTAAATTTCAAATCTTACGTATAACTATAAAGCCCTATCATAAATCTACCTGAATCTATTTTAACCTTAATTAACCTGAAACTAAGAAATTAGTTTTTACCTTTGCAGTATTATTACAAATTAATCTTACCGAAGTACAAATGAAGAACCGGATAGCGGCCTTTTTCTTTTTGATTATGAGTGTCCCTGTGTTAAGCCTGGGGCAGCTCAATATTGAAGGGCGGGTTATTGATGAGTCAGACAAAAAGCCATTGCCCTTTGCCAATGTGTTTATCAGCAATACTACCAAAGGCCAGCAAACAGACGACAAAGGCCGGTTTAAGTTATACAATGTGCCGGGTGGTACTATTGACCTCGTAATCAGTTTTGTAGGTTTTAGAACATTTTCATTACAAATTAAAGCCGATACGCTGAAAAGACCCTTACTGATACTGTTACAACCAGATGCCATTGAGTTACAGGGTGTAACCATAAAAACAGTTAAGGACGGCTACAAGAAGTATATACATTTGTTTCAGGATGGTTTTATGGGCAAAACCCTTTTCTCGGCTGCCTGCAAACTCAAAAACCCAAAGGCGTTGTCGTTCAGGTTAAGCAATGACGATTCTGAATTGATTATTAAAGCAGATGAACCCCTGATTATAGAAAACAAAGAACTGGGGTATGTAATTAAATACCAGCTGGAAGACTTCAGCTATCATTTCAGGCAACAATATGTTTCATTTTATGGATACCCTTTCTTTGAAGAAATGCAAACCAAAAGCAATAAAAAGAAGAAAGAGTGGATTGAAAACCGTAACCGCGCCTATTATGGCTCTACGCAACACTTTTTTAAAGCGCTGGTTGATAAACGCCTGGTTGAAGAAGGCTATACTATGCACAAGCTGATTAGAGAGCAGAAGAAGACATTTCTTGTACCGATGTTTCCGGAAAAAAGAGACAGCCTGGGTAATATAGTTACAGAGGCATCAAAAGAAAAAATTATCGTAGACTCTGCCGATGTTAAACTTCGCGCCGACCATGCGCTTAGTAAACTACCCACCAGCAGTTTTGCCCGCCATGTGCAGTATCTGGTAAAAACACCACTGAACGAATCAGAGGTAATCAGCCCGTCAGAAGACATATATAAAATAGATTTCAGTAACCATATTTATGTTGTTTATAGCAAAGAGTATGAAGAACCACAGTTTCTTTCAGCCGGACAAAAAAACATACCTCAGGTATCTATTTTATCTATGCTTGAGCCCCCCGCACTCGTTGAAAAAAACGGCCATTTAATTAACCCGCTTTCCATTATTTTTGAAGGCCGTTGGGGAAATGAAAAAATCGGAGAGCTATTACCACTTGATTATGTGCCGGAATTACCTTAAGACATCAGATTAACCTATACAGAATCGCCAAAAAAAGGCAGATGCTTCACGTTAAAAAAAAACCGGAAGTATCTGCCTTTTCTGTTTTACTATAACCCAAAATCAACAACCTACAATTTGTACAGGCCTGGCTTTTTGAGGAACATAAAATTTATTTTATCATTATATCTGCAATTATTTGAATTATTTCTATATTGTAATCAAAAAAAGTAACGACCCTGTGAAAATAGCGATATTAAAAGAAACCAAGCCCTTTGAAAGACGCGTAGCCCTAAGTCCAGAAGTTTGCAAGCAACTGATTCAAGCCGGATTTACCTGTGCTATTGAGAAAAATGCCGGAATAAGCTCCTTTTTTGAAGATGCCTCTTACGAGGCCGTTGGCGCGCAGGTTGCCTTAGATAAATCGGTCTTGCTATCAGACGCCGACACAGTTGTAAAGGTAAATCCGCTCACAACCGAAGAAGTATCTTTCATGAAAAAAGGAGCCGTTTCTCTATCTTTCATGTATGCAGCTGCAAATCCTGAACTGATTGCCGCCAGTGTAAAACAAGGTATTTCAGCCTTTTCAGTAGATGCCATCCCCCGCATTTCAAGAGCTCAGAAAATGGACGCCCTCAGCTCTCAAGCCAATCTGGCAGGTTACAAATCAGTCATCATCGGAGCTTATCACCTGGGCAAAATATTTCCTTTACTTATGACAGCCGCCGGCACCATTAAACCGGCCAAGGTAGTAATTATGGGCGCAGGTGTGGCAGGGCTTCAAGCCATTGCCACAGCCAAAAGACTGGGAGCGGTGGTTGAGGTAAGCGATATCCGCCCCGAAACCAAAGAACAAGTGGAATCATTAGGAGGAAAATTCATTGAGGTAAAAGGTGATGAATCGATAAAAATAGAGGGTGGGTATGTAAAGGGGGTATCGGAAGATTTTCTGAAAAAGCAACAGGAAGTAATTGCCCGCCACATAAGCGAAGCCGACCTGGTGATAACAACTGCGCTGATACCCGGTAAAAAAGCGCCTTTACTTGTACCCGAAGAAGTTGTAAAAAGCATGAAACTGGGCTCGGTGATTGTAGATATGGCAGTTGAGCAAGGCGGTAACTGCGCCTGTAGTGAATATGGCCAGACAGTTGTAAAACATGGTGTAACCATTGTAGGCGAACCCAATATACCATCGCTACTGCCTTTAAATGCCAGTGAGCTATATGCCAAAAACATGGCTACTTTTCTGCTTCATCTGGCTACCAAAGACGGCTTCAAATGGGAAATGGCTGAAGAAATAACCAAGGGCTCATTAATAGTACACGAAGGCAAAGCGGTGCATGCCTCAGTTATGTAGACTTTGTGTAGTTGCCCAATCAGACATCAACAAAAACTTTTTTTAAGATATGATAAACGATATTTTGAGTTTCATTGGCCAGCATATAGAGATGATATACATCATCATCTTGTCTGTATTCGTAGGCGTTGAGGTAATTGGTAAAGTACCGGCCGTTTTACATACACCACTTATGAGCGGCGCAAATGCCATACACGGGGTTGTAATAGTTGGGGCCATTATTGTAATGCTGAATACCCCGGCAGATAACATTGCCGCGCTGGCGCTGGGCTTTATAGCTGTAGTGCTGGGTACGCTAAACGTGGTTGGTGGTTTTGCAGTAACAGACAGAATGCTGGAAATGTTTAAGAAAAAATAAGGTGATACTTTATACTGACAACCCTGCCTAATGGAAACAAAATATATTCTTGATATTGTCTATTTAATAGCCTCAATAACCTTTGTGATGGGGCTTAAGATGCTAAGCCACCCCGACACCGCCCGAAAAGGAAACCTTTACGCAGCCTTTGGAATGACCCTGGCAATTGCAGGCACCATACTACTCTATCAGCATCCTGATGGCTACACAACCAGAGAACCAATTAAGATTACGCTCATTCTGGTGGCCTTTGGTATAGGTACCATTGCAGGTTGGTTAACAGCCAACAAGGTACAAATGACCAAAATGCCTGAGCTTGTATCGCTCTTCAATGGTATGGGTGGCGCCTGTGCGGCCTTGATAGGTATTATGGAATACGAGCATAATCTGGGGAATCCCGGGGCAATGGCTACCATTATCGCTGGTTTGGTTATCGGCTCAGTTTCGTTCAGCGGCAGCATTATTGCTTTTCTGAAACTGAACGAAACCATGAAGAAACCAATAAGGCTACCCTCTTACAATATTCTTAATACGGTAGTTATGGTGGCACTGGTTGCCTTTGGCGCATACATTGTCTATGCCCGGCCCGAACACATGCTGCTCCCAGTATTACTTTTTGCAGCCGCGCTGATTTACGGTGTGCTGTTTGTGATTCCTATCGGTGGTGCAGATATGCCTGTGGTAATTTCGTTGCTTAATTCGTTTACGGGTCTGGCTGCAGCATTTGGCGGCTTTTTGTATCAGAATCAGGTAATGCTCACCGGGGGTATCCTGGTAGGTTCGGCAGGTACCATTCTTACACTGGCCATGTGTAAAGCCATGAACAGACCCCTGAGCAATGTAATTTTTGGCGCCTTTGGCCCAAGCACAGCCGGAACAGGTGCTGAGGTAACGGGCAGTATAAAAGATATTTCGATTTCAGACACTGCCATTCTGATGAACTACGCCCAGAAAGTGGTTATTGTGCCGGGGTACGGGCTGGCAGTGGCACAAGCCCAGCACGTGATACATGAGTTGGAAACCCTGCTGGAAGAGAGGGGCGTTGAGGTAAAATACGCTATTCATCCGGTGGCTGGCCGTATGCCCGGCCACATGAACGTGCTGCTGGCCGAAAGCAACGTATCTTATGATAAACTGGTAGAAATGGAAGAAATTAACCCCGAATTTACTAAAACTGACGTAGTGCTGGTAGTAGGTGCCAATGACGTGGTGAATCCGGCCGCTAAAACGGACCCGTCCTCTCCAATTTTCGGCATGCCCATACTGGATGTAGAAAACGCCCGTAATGTAATTGTAAACAAACGCAGCATGAATGCCGGCTACGCCGGTATTGACAACCTGCTGTTTTATCAACCCAAAACAAGTATGCTTTTTGGTGATGCCAAGGGGGTTTTAACCAAACTGGTAAGTGAACTGAAACAGATGTAAAATTTGTATTTTCTTGACAAAAATTCATATAATAATTGCCACTTTTACAAAATTTCAGAATAATATTTGGCATTGATTTTTTAAATTGAATAGATTTACCTACGATTTAATTATAAAATATTCAACAGTTGGAACCTACAAACGTAAATGACCCCGAGTACTACCATAAGGTAGTAGATTGTCAGTACGCATGTCCTGCACATACCCCTGTTCCTGAGTACATCAGATTAATTGCCGCCGGGCGTTATACCGAAGCCTATATGGTTAACTGGGAATCGAACGTATTTCCGGGAGTGCTGGGCCGAACCTGCGACAGGCCCTGCGAACCTGCCTGCCGACGTGGCCGCGTTGAAGAAGAACCGGTAGCTATCTGCCGTTTGAAAAGAGTAGCTGCAGATAATAAAGGAGACATCAAAAACCTGATACCGAAAGCGCCCGCCGTTGGTAATGGCAAGAAAGTGGCCCTCATCGGTGCTGGGCCGGCTTCACTCACCGTAGCCCGCGACCTGGCCCCTATCGGTTATGAAATCCACGTTTTTGACGAGCAAATCAAAGGCGGGGGCATGATGCGCAGCCAGATTCCATCATTCCGGCTTCCGGAAGCTGTTTTAGACGAAGAAGTAAACAATATACTGGAAATGGGGATCCATACCCATTTCAAAACCTATGTTTCAAGCCTGAAAGAGGTCCTAGACAAGGGTTATGATGCAGTTTTTATTGGTACCGGCGCACCAAAAGGCCGCGACCTCGATTTGCCCGGTCGGCAGGAAGGAGCAGCCAATATCCATATAGGTATTCAATGGCTGGCCAGTGTTGCATTTGAGCATACCAGTAAAATAGGCAAAAATGTAATTGTACTGGGCGGTGGTAACACAGCTATGGACTGCTGCCGCACTTCGCGCCGATTAGGCGGCGAAAACGTTAAGGTAGTTGTGCGCAGCCCTTTTGCTGAAATGAAGGCTTCGCCCTGGGAGAAAGAAGATGCCATGCATGAAGACATTCCGATTCTGGATAACCATGTACCCAAATCTTTTGTGGTGGAAGATGGCCGCCTGAAAGGCATGACCTTTGAAAAAGTACACGCCGTTTATGATGACAAAGGCAAACGCTCTCTGGTATCAACCGGCGAACCTGATGTTTTTATTGAGGCAGATGATGTACTGATAGCCATTGGGCAGGAAAACAGTTTCCCCTGGATAGAGCGGGATTTAGGCATTGAGTTTGACAAATGGGAAATGCCAAAGGTAAACCCGGATACATTTCAATCAACCAATCCGAAGGTCTTCTTTGGCGGCGATGCCGCGCTGGGGCCTAAAAACGTAATTACTGCCGTGGCGCAAGGGCATCAGGGAGCTATCTCTATCGATTTGTTCTGTCAGGGACAGGCCTTGACCAACCGCCCTGCCCCATATACCAATCTGGTTTCTCAAAAAATGGGAATCCACGAATGGAGTTACGATAGCCTGGTAGTAACAGACCACCGCTTTGTGGTAGCACAGGCTGATAAATCTGTAACCCTGAAAGACCGTAAAAAAGAAGTTGAACTGGGCTTTAACCCGATTGAAGGTTTTAAAGAAGCACAACGCTGCCTGAACTGCGATGTGCAGACAGTATTTACCGAAACGCGATGCATAGAATGCGATGCCTGCATGGATATTTGCCCTACCTCTTGCATTACCTTTACGGTAAACGGTGAAGAAGAAGACCTGCGTACAAGGTTGATGGCTCCGGCACTGAATCTGGAACAGGAACTACTGGTTTCGGGCAATCTGCCAACCGGAAGGGTAATGGTAAAAGACGAAGATGTATGCCTGCATTGTGGTTTATGTGCAGAGAGATGCCCCACCTCAGCCTGGGATATGCAAAAGTACTTTTATAACGTCACTAAAGCACATCATGGTTGCCAGACGGCAGCTGTTTGATAGCTCACCAACCCGGACAATTATTTATTAACGACAAAACTCTTCTCAGGCCAGCAAAATGTCAGCGCTCATAAATGATTTTGTAGTACGCTTTGCCAACGTAAACGGCACAGGCTCTGCCAGTGCTAACGGTATGTTTGCCAAGGCTATTTTTAGAATGGGAATCCCCGTTACACCCAAGAATATTTTTCCATCTAATATTCAGGGGCTACCCACCTGGTATGAAGTCAGGATTAATGAAAAAGGATATCTGGGCCGCCGTGAAGGCATAGACCTGATGGTATGCGTAAACCCGCAAAGCATGTTGAAAGACGTGCAGAGTGTGCGCCCCGGCGGCTACTTCATGTATGACAGCACCAAGCCACTTCATAGCGAATATATCAGAGAAGACATTACGTATCTGGGTATTCCATTAATGGATATCTGCCTGAAACAATATACAGACCCTCGTCAGAGGCAATTATTCAAGAACATTATCTATGTTGGCGCGCTTTCTGCCCTGCTTGACATTGAATTTAGTGTGCTTGAGCAATTACTGGCCGAGCAATTTAAAGGCAAAGAAAAACTGATACCTGCCAACATTCAGGCCTTACAGCTTGGCGTGCAATATGTGCAAGAAAACTTCAGTTACCCGCTTGACATAAGAGTAGAACGCCGCGATAAGGTAGGTAACCGCATTATGGTTGATGGCAATGGTGCCTGCGGATTAGGCGCTGTATTTGCCGGAGCAACCGTGGCGGCGTGGTATCCTATTACGCCTTCTACCTCTGTTGTTGAAAAATTTGAGAAATACGCCAAAAAATTCAGAATCAATAAAGAAACCGGCGAAAAAAATTATGCCATTGTGCAAGCCGAAGACGAGCTTGCAGCCATAGGCATGGTGATAGGCGCTAACTGGAACGGCGCCAGGTCTTTTACAGCCACCAGCGGGCCGGGCGTTTCTTTAATGAACGAGTTCTTAGGTTTAGGCTATTTTGCCGAAATACCAGCCGTTTTGATTGACGTGCAACGCACAGGCCCCTCAACCGGTATGCCTACCCGCACGCAACAGTCAGACATTACCATTGCGGCCTATGCCTCGCACGGCGATACTAAGCACGTATTGCTGTTTCCGAGTAATCCGAAGGAATGCTTTGAACTGACAGCGGCTGCCTTTGACCTGGCCGAACGCCTGCAAACGCCTATAATGGTACTGACAGACCTTGACCTGGGAATGAATGACCACCTGACCGAACCTTTTGAGTGGAACAATGAACGAAAATATGATCGGGGAAAAGTACTGAAGGCCCAAGACCTGGAGAATATGGGCCGCTTTGGCCGATATCTGGATGTTGACGGAGACGGTATCCCTTACAGAACTTATCCGGGAACGCATCCTACTAAAGGTTCTTACTTTACCCGCGGTACCTCTCGCGACGAATACGCGGTTTATACAGAAGACGGAGCCGTCTACGTACGAAACATGGAACGCCTGGAGAAAAAATGGGAAACTGCCAAAAGTCTGGTTCCCGCTCCGTACTTCTATCAGGATAAAAACATGAGCCCGCTGGGTGTTATTTTCTTTGGCACATCAACCTACTCATCAGAAGAAGCCATAGACCTGCTGCGCGAGCAGGAAGTTGTGCTCGATGCCATGCGCATCAAAGCATTTCCGTTTAGTGAAGAAGTAGAAAGATTTATAGAAGACCACGAAACAGTTTATGTAATTGAACAGAACCGCGATGCCCAGTTACGTTCGCTACTGATTAATGAACTGGAAATAAATCCAAAAAAACTGATTCGCGTGCTTAATTATGATGGAATGCCTATTACGGCCGCTAAAATTGTTAATGAAATCAATCAAACGCTTGTACACTCATGACCTACGTAAGACCTGCCTTCCGGCACCCAAAACTGCCGAAAAACAAAATAAATTATACCAAAAAAGATTACGAGGGAGCATTATCAACCCTTTGTGCAGGCTGCGGGCATGACTCTATCAGCGGTGCCATCATTCAGGCCTGCTTTGAGCTGGCCATTGAGCCGCATCGCATTGCCAAGCTATCGGGTATTGGTTGTTCATCCAAAACACCTGCTTATTTTCTGGGTAATTCTCATGGCTTTAACTCGGTACACGGCCGTATGCCTTCTGTAGCAACCGGAGCATACCTGGCTAACCGTGACCTGGTTTATTTTGGTGTATCTGGCGATGGTGACTCTGCCTCTATCGGCATGGGGCAATTTGTGCATGCTATCCGCCGTAACCTGAATATGGTATATGTGGTAATGAATAACGGTTGCTATGGCCTTACTAAAGGGCAAGACTCTGCCACTGCAGATGCCGGCTCAATCAGCAAGGCAGGCTCTACCAATCAGTTCAATGCCATTGATCTGGTGGGCTTAGGACTTGAGCTGGGCGCAACGTTTGTGGCCCGCAGTTTTTCGGGAGATAAAACGCAGCTGATACCTTTAATAAAGGCGGCTATGTCTCACCCGGGCTTTGCTTTAATTGATGTCATTTCTCCATGTGTTACTTTTAACAATAATAGCGGTTCCACTAAATCTTATGATTATGTTCGTGAGCATATTGAGGCCACCTCTACTATTGACTTTGTACCAACAATGGAAGAAATTACCACAACTTATGACGAAGGCGATAACCAGGAAGTAACCCTGCACGATGGCTCGGTGCTAAACCTGCAAAAGCTGCACCAGGGCTGGAATCCGGAAGATAAACTATCAGCCATGACCGCCCTGCAAAATGCCAAAGCCAGTGGCGAAATATTAACAGGCCTGATTTATATTGAACCCAACACCAAAAACCTGCATGAAGTATTAGGCACTACAACAAAACCACTGAACGAACTGAAAGAAGACGTACTCTGCCCCGGTGCTGATGCACTGGAGGCATTGAACCAAAGCCTCAGATAATACAAACCCTTTCAGTTAGGGCTTATCAAGGTGTAAGCCCTATTTTTTTGCATCGATAAATTCAACCTGTTTACCAACAAACCTATGAAAACCTCAACGCACGCATTTTTTGTGTTTACACTATTTGCCTTTGGTCTGTTTATGAATCAAGCTGCTACAGCGCAAGCCAGCAAAGCCACGCTGAACGATGTAGCCTTTATTCATGGGCATTGGCAGGGCGTATTCAACGGCGGCCCTATTGAAGCGTTCTGGGCTAAGCCTGCGGGCGACAATCTGACTGGCTTTATCAGGATGATGAAAGATGAAAAAGTGACCATGTATGAAATGCTCATTTTTGAACAGACCGAAAACGGTCCCGTTGTATTGGTAAAGCACTTTAAACCCGGCCTGATAGCAATAGAAGAAAAAGAGGTATCAGACAGGTACCGGTTCATTGAGTCAAAAAAAGACTGGGCCTTATTTGAAAAACAAGATGGGTCGATCAGAATTATCTATGAAAAACGTGGCCCTAACCAATTGGTGATTCAGCGAGGCAAACAGGAAAACGGAAACTGGACTTTCGCCGATTTGTTTGTATTTAGGGAAACCTTATGAGAGATAAGTAATTAAATATCAGCGTATTACATAAAAAAACAACCCCGAAAACTGCCAATTTCTTGGAATTTCGGGG
>NZ_PKRS01000013.1:0-100402 GCF_002855535.1 Emticicia sp. TH156 | reverse complement strand
GTTCTTAATGATTTTTGCTTGTGTTGTCATTGATTTAATCTTTAATGTTAAGTTACTAAATAAATCGTAACTGTCAGATTAAATCGTGACTATTTCAGAGTATATAAATGAGCAAATTTTGAGTTTTGTCTTAAACGTAAATACTTGGACAGAATAATTAATTTAGTTTTCCCATTTAGGGTCAATTTTTACCCCTATTAATTGAAGGAATTTTCTAGGGGAGATATAGCCTAACCCACCATGAATTCTTTGGAAGTTATAAAATTTCTTCCATCTGGCCATAGTTTGTTTAAAATCTTCTAAATTTTCGAAATCAAATCTCTGGCAGACAGCACTTTCCATAATTGAGTGGTAAGCCTCAATGTGTGCATTTTGCTCGGGTGTTGCAGGCTTTGTAAATTCCTGGATTACGCCCTTTTGCCTTAAATAGTCTTGTACAATGGTCGCTTCAAATTGTGATCCGTTATCGTTTCTGACGATGAATTGTTGAGGCATTGGATAAGTTTCAAAAACCTGTTCGAACAACCTGATTACATCTTCGGATTTAATAGAATTTGCAATGTATTGTCCCAATTGCCACCTTGAATAGACATCTAAAATAGTCAATACTTGTGCATTAGAACGTGTCCCCTGAATATAAACGTATTTGATGTCAAATTCTAAAAAACTAAATTCACTTTGAACGCTTGGAACGAGTTCTTTGACCCAATTTCTATTAACTTTTTTGAGTTTATTACGCTGAAACTTTAATAAATTATGGGTCTTCATAAGCGTATAGGTTCTATAAGCACCAATCTTTAAGCCCTTCTCCTGATTTAAATAACGATAGGTTTTATAGTAACCATAATCAACAAATTCCTCTTCTAAGAGTGTTTTAACTTCTTCTAAAACATACTCCAAATCGTGTCGATTGTCATTTACATCATAAACAAATCTGGAGGCTTTTTTGCCCGATTTTTACCCGTGGAGGTATAATAATAGCTACTTCTTGGCAGTCCAACATGCTTTAATACCAGATTTTTAGGCTTCCCTTGTTCCAAAAACTCATCAACAACCATGATTTTCACTTCTTTATTGATTGACTTTTTTTTAATAAAGAATCTTTAATCTGAATAGCTAACTCTTTCTCGGCCACAATCCTTTTCAGTGCTTCATTCTCACGACGTAATAACTTCAGTTCTCGCTCAGAGTCGGTCATTGCTCCCGATTGCAAACCATTTTTGCCCAGTTGTTCAAACTTCTGCTTCCAACTGTAGATACTCACTGTTGAAACTCCAAATTCTCTTGATGTTTCACTGACACCATGCTGGATAGAATGAAGTACTATTTTCTCCTTCTCTGATGATGACCATGTTTTTCGATGTTTTGACATACACAAATCTAATTAATTGTTAACTTAGTTTTGTGTCCAAGTTTTTATCGACCTATTACGATCTTATTAATAAGGATTTAATTTCCCAGTGATTTGTTTCGTAAAAAGAGTACATAAATATTTCTGATTTTAAAAGCATTAGCTAATTCAAACATTGAAATATATTGACACTTAAGAATCAGCAATTATGTTACATGCTCTATTTCATATGAAAATAAATAGTGGAAATCTCAGACTTAAAAAGGTTTAAAGATATTTTTGTTGAAAAACTAAATGCCATTTCATGATTAAAATGTGAAATTATCC
This sequence comes from Emticicia sp. TH156, assembly GCF_002855535.1. Taxonomy (NCBI): domain Bacteria; kingdom Pseudomonadati; phylum Bacteroidota; class Cytophagia; order Cytophagales; family Leadbetterellaceae; genus Emticicia; species Emticicia sp. TH156. The sequence goes on along the minus strand of NZ_PKRS01000013.1, from coordinate 98,724 downwards.
CCACTCAACAAAATTAGAATCTATAAGCAAACGATTTCAAACGATTTTTAAGTCATCCAAAAAAACCAAAATAGGTATCAAAGGTTCGATTGTAACCCCGTTTAGCCCGCTAAGCGGGGGAATTGAAAAATTCTCCCGCTTTTTTTTTTGATAATCCAACAAGCCTTTCTCTCTCATTATTAGGCAGTTATGAGATAATAAATCAATCATTGTCGGGGTTCGATACATGCCCTCCTGATAGTTGAGTTTTTGATCGAACACCATATTTATCAGCTCCTGTTTTTGCAACGCATTGGTCTTGTTAAAAACAAATTCCAGGTCAGTTAGCTTCTCTAAATTGTTTCTAAAATTCTGTACGTCTTGCTTTGGTCACTGCTTAAGTGTTCAATGGATGCTTTCAAGGAGAGTCTATTGTTATTAATTGAAGAGAACCACCTTTCGTAAGTGTCATGGCTGATTTTATTGATAATCCATTTTTCTTCAATGGCAAGCAATTTCGAATCTTCGGCTTCAAGTTTCCTTTGTTTTTCAAATAGTAGTTGTTTATCTGAAGCTGTTTTGGTTTCAAAAATGCGGAGTGCATTTTTTTGAATAACTCTTATCATGTTATCTGGCAAACTCATGAGTCCAAAAACTTGTCAGAGTTGGTCATGCGCCTTTATGACGCTCAAATTAAGATGATTGGTTCGGTTACACTTATAATAGCATTAGTAATTACCTAATTTTCCCCGTGAAGGTGCTCCTGTTAAAAGCTTGCCAGAAAAGCATTTTAAAACCCCTCTTAAAGGTATTTTCTCAACAATAACCACTCTTTACTTTTCGGATTTTCTAAGTTTATGCTGGACCATTTCCCATGTACTAAGATCAATAATCAGTTCATGCTGTGCAAGGAATAGGCCACCGGGATAATCTTTGAAAGCATCTACATGCTGCAACCCTGCATATAACGCATAGCTTAAAATACGCTGAATGGCTACATTTCCTGAACGCCTGAATCCTTTTTCTTTGGCTTGTTCAGCAATAAGATAAATGGGCACTCCTTTTAAGTAAGCACTGTAAATAAATCTGACTACAATCGCTTCAGATTCATTAACAACGAGTTTCCTTTCTTTACGTTCACCAACCTTAAAATAGCCGTAAGGTGGGTTTTTAAAAATATACCGACCTTCCTTTGCTTTAGCGGTATAAATACCTTCACGTACTTTAATACTTCTGTTAATATTATCTTCTTCTGCCAAAAGCAGCTGTAACCCAGCCCTGAAGAAACTGCCTGGGGGTATCATAATCGAAGGTTATTCCTTCAGTTACACTTACAATCTGAATGTTATAAGTTTTTTGCAACTTTTTTACATAACCCATCGCTTCGCTTGCATTACGGCTAAAGCTATCCAGTTGGTCAACAATGAGATAGTCGACTTTTTTATGATGTTTCGCAATAAACTCCTGTAATTTTATAAAGTCTGGTCTGTCAAAAGTTTTGACACTATAGCCCCGATCTATGAATGTATCTACCAGGTCTACCTCATTGTTTCTAAGCCATTGACTGGTATATAATTCCTGTCTTTCAATGGAGCCGTTACTTTGCTTTCTGTCGCTGAAACGCAGATATCTGATGGCTTTCTTCATATCTTTCCCTAATTGAAATATTGACAATAATTTCCGCTATCAAATTTAACAATTTGGCTTCAATAACGGGAAAAACAGGGTCTCCAATTACTGTATTTTTCAAACCGAAGCGAGGTTTTTTCTTTTCCACTTTTTCCATCTCACACCTCCTGATTTTAGACAATAAAAGCCCTTGCGGGCTTTCATTAATTGTTTGTATTAATCTGATTATTTACTTTCGAAAAAATAGATTTTACTGCCTTTGTTCTTATTGAAAGAAGGCTTATAACGAATATAACCAAAATCACTTAAATCTCTTACACATTTCAGATAAGTTGCCGGGTATGTCTTAACTGCAATTAATTTGACCCTATAAATGGTTTAAAAATTTTGTAAATTCTCTTTGAGGGTGTAATTTTTCATATCAACATTCCTATGGAGCAAATATTTATAAGGGCTTTTAAATCCTAATCCTACATGAATTCTTTTAAAGTTATAAAACTCTCTGAAACGGTTCATAAAATCTTTTGCATTCTCTAAATTTTCAAATTCAATTCTCTGGCAAACAGCACTTTTCAGTATTGAATGATACGACTCAATATGTGCATTTTGTTGTGGAGTTGCGGGTAGAGTAAACTCTTGGACTACTCCTTTAGTTCTCATGTATTGCTGAACGATATCAGCCTCAAATTGGCTACCATTGTCATTTTTTTACAATAAAATATTTAGGCATTTGATAATTCTGAAAGATTTCCTCAAACAGAGCAATTACATCGTTGGCTTTAATAGACCAGTTGATATAATGCCCCAAATTCCATCTGCTATAAACATCCAGAACCGTTAGCACTTGTACATTAGCTCTTTTGCCAGCCACATAGATATACTTAATATCAAATTCCAAGAACGAAAATTCAGTTACAGGATTAGGTACCAAATCTTTCACCCAATTTCGTTTGCCTCTGACTTTACCTGTTCTTTGATATTTTAACAAGCCATTGGCTTTCATTAGTTCATAAACACTACAAGAACCAATTTTATAGCCTAACTCCTGAGTAAGATAGATGTAGGTTTTATAATAACGAATCGTCGAACCGTCCATAATCTACAAATTCCCCTGAAAGCAGTGTTTCAATCTCCTGCTTTATCTTTTGAATGTTATTTCTGCTTCCATCAGAATTGGCTATAAAAGCACTTGGTCTTTTGCCTGGTTTGGTTCCTTTAGAAATATAGTAGTAGGTACTACAAGCCAACCCCTCTAGCTTTAACAGACAACTTAATGGAAAACCTGCTTCCTGAAAATCCTCTACCACCATCATTTCCTCTATTTTCGTTGCCGGCTTTTTTTAATAAAGAATCCTTTACACGAAGGGCTAAATCTTTTTCAGCCACCTTTGCCTTTAACTCCCGATTCCCCCTGTGAAGTTGTTGAAGTTCTCTTTCAAGTGAGGTCCTGGCGCCTTTTTTTAAACCTTCTGGGCCTTGTTCTGAATACACCTTCTCCCAATTAAGGATGCTTACTGTACTTACTTCAAATTCTCGTGAAGTCTTCGTAAGTCCATGTGTCTTCTTGTAATCCAGAATCTCCAGTTTCTCTTCCGGAGTCCATTTCTTCCGATGTTTTGTCATAGTACACAAAGTTAAGTAGTTAACTTATTTTTGTGTCCAATTTTTAATTACGCTACTACCTTTCCTTCATGCAACTTATCTCCAAGGGTCAAGAACCACTTTTACGCAGCCATCCTGTTTGTTCTGAAATATATCATAGGCATGGGCTATTTCTGTCAGTGGCAGTCTATGCGTAATAATGTCGTCAAGCTTCACTCTGTTTTCTTCTACATAGCTTAACAGCAAATCAATGTATTTTTGAGCAGGTGCCTGTCCGCCTTTAAGTACGATACCTTTATCAAAAAACTGTCCGATTGGAAAATTATCATAGATGGTCGGGTATACGCCCAGAACAGAAACTGTTCCACCCCGGCGGACAGCGCTCATGCAGGCCTCCAATACTTTTACAGACCCTTTCTCGAAATTGACGGTTGCTTTCAGCTTGTCAATCAGGCTGCGATCCGGTTCAAAGCCTACGGCATCTATACAAAGGTCGGCACCGCGCCCGCCAGTCATGGCACGTATCTGCTCTACAACTCCCTTTGGACCGTCTTCCCAAAGAATAATGTCACAGCCGGTAGTTTCCTGCGCTTTGTCGAGGCGATATTGTAAGGTATCAACTACCACAACTCTGGCGGCGTTGTGCAGCCAGGCGCTTTTAGCAGCCATAAGACCCACAGGGCCAGACCCATAGATGGCCACAGTTTCACCTCCTTTCAGTTCTCCCCAGTCGACACCAGTATAACCTGTGGGGAATATATCGGTCAGAAACAGTACTTGTTCGTCAGTTAAATTGTTGGGAACTACCCTCGGGCCGAAATTAGCGTAGGGTACTCTTACATATTGAGCCTGGCCGCCGTCGTACCCTCCATATAAATCTGTATAACCAAATAAGGCACCGCCTTTTTCGGTCGCCAGTCCTCCCTCGGGGCCATAATTTTCAGGATTACTGTTCTCGCAATGCACTGGTAAATGATGTTCGCAAAAGAAACAATGCCCACAGGCTATAGGAAAAGGCACAACTACCCTGTCGCCTCTTTTAAGTTTTGTTACGCCTTTGCCTGTTTCTTCCACAATACCCATGAACTCGTGCCCTAAAACCATAGGTCTGGGCTGGGGGATACCTCCCGAATAGATGTGCAAGTCTGAACCGCAAATGGCGGTAGCTGTTACTTTCAGAATAATATCATCCTGATTTTGGATTGTCGGGTCTTCCACGTTATCACAGGTAATTTTTCCTGCGCCATGTATCACTGCTGCTTTCATAAATTGTTTGATTTGAGATAATTAATTATTCAGAGTCCTTTTCAACAGGCTTCTGTTGATTGTACATTTTTTCGGCTACGATTTCATCAGGCATCAGATTACTCATGGCCACCTGAATTTTATTTTTGAGACCTGAAATGACCATGTCATCGCCATCCAACAGAGCCTTATATCCGTCAAGAGCCACATCAGCCGGGTCCGACAGCTTACCAGGGTCTTGTATCACCTTTGACTCCAACATATTTGCCTTCCGGAAGAAATCTGTAGCTGTCGCGCCGGGTAACAGAGAGGTTATAACAACGCCCGATTCTTTTACTTCTGCTCTGATTGCTTCTGTGAATGAATGAACGAAAGCTTTTGTGCCGTGATAAACCGATTGAAACGGCCCGGGAACCTTGCTGGCTATGGAGGCAAGATTAAGGATTTTGCCGTTTTTGCGTCCTACCATGTCTATCAGGAATAATTTGGTAAGTGTTACGAGACTTATGATGTTCAGTTCGATAATATCAATTTCGCGTTCAAGGTCGGTATTGATAAACTCGCCGTATTGTCCTTGTCCGGCATCATTGATAAGAATGTCTATTTCAATCCCCTGCGATTTGACGAAATCATATACTTCAAAAGCCGCCTTTCTTTTGAACAGATCTTTCGCCAGCGGAATTACCTGTATCTGATAGGCCGAACTCAACGAGCGTACGGCTTCATCAAGCTTTTTGTGGCTACGGGCAACAATTATCAGATTGTGCCCGTCTTTAGCCAGCAGTCTGGCTAATTCGTATCCTATCCCACTTGTACCACCTGTAATAAGTGCATACGGCTGTTGATGTTTTTTAGACATGATATTTATTTGATAGATGTATATCTTTCTATGAAAAAAGCAGCCCACAAAGCAAATCGGCAATAGGCAGCGAAGTAAAATAGACAACTGAGGGCCGACGGGAAATAAAAAGGACTAAAATTTGACAGATAGGGCAGATTTAACTCAATATGGACGTAAAAAAACCGATTTATAAAGCATTTGTGATTTTTTTACAGGTTATCTGTAAGAGTACATCAGTTCAAACTTAAAATATTTAAAACAATGTAAAATCAAAAAGACGACCGCAAAAAAGATGATGATAAAGACTCATCTAACAAACATGCTGGTAACAAAAACAGTCCGCATCAAGGACAGCAGAGCAGTGGAAAACACATGGAGCAATTGGGTAGTCATCGAAGCAGCCAGCAGGGCGATGACAAAAAAACCAGCAAGCAGAGTCAGTGATTGACTCCGGTAAATATTAATTTGCTAATCAAGAGACCAACTCAAAATGGATTGATGCGGTTTCTTTTGTTTACAGCAATGTGATAGGCAATCTGTGTTTTTGGGATTGATTAAATTGTCAGGAGCTTTATTAGGAAGATTTTGAGAAGATAAGCCGTTTCAGGCTGTTTTATGCATTTCTTAAATAATTTATATAGGAAAATCATTCGATTAACACAACAAAACTCACGGCATTTTAACACTCTGTCTTTAATGAAATCACTCCACTAAATAAACAAATGAATCTGTCTCAAAAGGGCAGCTATATTTGTTTTACGAGGAGATTAAAAACTCTACCTATTGCCAGTACTCCCGAGTAAGTAAGAAAGAGATTCTGTTGGATTTAAAAGCAAATGCCCGGTCAAGTCTTTTGGTAAAGACTGGTGTTTATGTCACGCACATTCAAGAATTTGTACATCTATCTTGGCCAGTCAATTACTCTGTGAATGGCTTTGTCTAGTGGAGCCCAGCGTTCGGGTTCTCCATCCATACTTATGACTACACTTGGGGTTCTGGTGGCAGAGGCAATATGAGATACCCCCGTGCAATTGCTGATAAGTATGCTTGCATTCTTTATTAGCAATCCTATGGTTCCTAAGCTCGTTTTACCGGTCATATCAATCGGTTGGTTCTTCATAAAATAGATAACCTGTTGCGTAATGGGCGATTCTTCTTTTGTTCCGGTAATAACCACCTCATAACCATGTTCGGCGCAGTAATCCGCAACCAAAGCAAAATAAGGTGTTGGCCATTGTCGCCATTCGCCTCTCGACCCTGCGTGCACGCAAACATATTTTTCCGGCAGAAGCGGCAGTATCTTGTTTTCCCATTCTGCCATATCAGCCGCATAAACCGGAAATTCCAGGCCTTTTCCATGTAGGGGTATCTCAAGGTGTTGCATTAACGCCAAATGCCTGTCAATTTCTGAGATGCCCTCAGGATACTTTACAAATAAATCTGAATTGACGGTGCTTTCATCGCAATGAAAACCCGATACAAGCGGCAACGACATGGCTTGCAACATCTCGTTTACGATGGTTCCCTTCCCTTGCATCTGTAGCACCAGATCAAATCTTTTTTCTTTCATCAACTGCATAAATGTTGCCCACTTGTCCTGGTCAAAAGCTTGTTCCGGTAAGCCTTCATAACCCGGGAAATGCACAAACTTATCAATATACATTGAAAACCGGTCGACAAAAGCGGCTGCCCAGGGTAAACCCAGCAATGTGATTTCTGCCGCAGGATACGCATGTCGTAAGGCTCTGAAAGCCGGAACAGAACACAGTAAATCGCCCAATTGCAAGGCTCTCAGAATAGCAATTTTTTTTACATTAGCCGGATGGATTTTCATAAGTAAAAAACTTTATAGCGTATAGCTCCTCGTAAAGTCCAGTAAACTGACAGATATGGTATCAGAGCAGAGGTTATCAGCATTTCTGCTATATGTGAAAACGACAAATTGGTTTTCTGTAAACGACGGACAACAAAGCTAAGAAATAATGAAAACCAGATAGCAAAAGCTATTAACCCAATAATGGGTTGATTTGCCAGAAACGCCGTAACAGAAACAATACTGCTAATAATAATGGTGTAGTAAACCCAGTTTGTTTGGTTATTGCTAAAGAATGCCGGATATTTTTTATGCAGAAGCACATCATAAATGCTTTTGCTTTGTTCTTTCAGACTGATTCCCCAATGGGCTTTTCTGACAGGATGGGTAACTACGGCTTCCTGAATCTTGATAATAGGAATATCGGCTGAATGGAAGGCATATTCCAATGCCGAATCCTCCCGCCAGGCAATGGGGAAGTCTTCATCAAATCCACCAACAACCTGCAGCGCATTTTTGGTGCAAGCGCAATTGGCAGTTATAAAATCTGCTTTTTCCAGCAGCGAAACATTCTTTTCATAGTCAGTAGGAGAAACCGGAATGGGTACCCTTGTGCAGCCACTCATACCTATTTCAGGCTCCGGGTGCAGGCAATAAACACGCCAGTATTCATTTAACCATTCGGGTGAAGGGATACAATCATCGTCGGTGAAAACAATGAGTTGACCCAATGCCTGTTTCCAGCCGTAATTCCGTGCTGTGGCAGGGCCACTTCGTTGTTTCAAAGAATAATACTGAAGTTTTTCAAACCGGTTTATAAACGCTTGTATTACATTAGCTGTTGGGTCATCCGGTCCGTCACAGACAATGATTACCTCAAAATACCCCCCTGAAAAAGTTTGCATGGCCAAAGCTTCCAGACAACGGCTCAACAGTTCAGGACGTTTATAAGTTGGTATTACAACCGATATGCTTATTGGATTCGTCATTTTTCTAAAAGAAAAGAATTAATTACTAAGGCATCAAAAGGAGAAGTCCAGAAGCACTCAATGGCATCGCGCGGGGTGCACACAATTGGCTCTCCGCGGGTGTTAAAAGATGTATTAACCAACACAGGCACACCGGTAATATTTTTAAACTCATGCAGTAAATCATAGTAGAGCGGATGCTGGTTGCGGTTAATGGTCTGGATACGGGCTGTTCCATCTACATGCCTCACGGCCGGAATTTTATCAGCCTTATCTTCTTTTACCGGATACACAAACAGCATAAATGGTGAGAAAGAGGCGGTATCGAACCATTCGCCTGCTTCTTCTTCCAACACTACCGGTGCTACTGGTCTGAAATCTTCCCGGTCCTTAATGTCGTTCAGTTTTGCCTGCATCTCTGCTTCAATCGGCGACGCTAATATAGAGCGACTCCCCAAAGCTCTCGGCCCGAATTCCATTCGCCCCTGATACCAGCCTATAATCTTGTTCTGAGCCAGTATGTTAGCTGCATCTCGGGCTACATTATCCAGTTTTTTGTAAGGCACTTTCGACCATTTCAAAAAGGCTTCTACCTCGTCGTCGGTGTACGATGGTCCCCAATACACATGGTTCATTTCTCTTACATACCGATCGGTTTCATCTGCGTTGCTATACGCTACATCAACCCACAGAGCTGCCCCCAGGGCAGTACCGGCATCGCCTGCCGCAGGCTGTACCCACACCTGTTTAAACGGGCTATTGTCTTTAATAACTGAGTTCAGTACACAATTGAGCGCTACTCCCCCTGCTAAACACAGATTGTCAGTTTGTGTGTGCCTATGCAACCAGTTTACCAGAAACAACACGCTTGTTTCCAGCGCCTTCTGTAAAGAGTGGGCTATATCAAAGTGTAATCCCGTAAACGGATCATCTTTTTTTCGATGCGGCCCCCACCACTCTTCCGGATTGAAGTCATCAATCTGATAAGACCCGTCTTCAGATAAATGAATGGCCGACATAAACTTATCCATAAAGATGGGATTGCCGTAGGAAGCCAGAGCCATCACTTTGTATTCGTCTGATGAATGAAGAAAACCCAGATAAGTAGTTATTTTTTCGTACAACATTCCTAATGAGTGAGGCATGCACACAACGCCCAGTTCGGTCATGCGGTTGCCCTCGCCAAGATAATAACTGGTAGAAACTTTTTCTCCGCGACCATCCAGAATCATAATAGCAGCCTTCTGAAAAGGCGAAGGATAATAAGCGCTGGCCGCGTGAGCTACGTGATGCGCTACATAGTGCCATTTTTTTTGAATGTCACTCGCACCTATAAAACGCTTTTGCAGATGATGCGGATATCCATCCTGCAATTGCAGGGCCGCCAGCTCAATATAAGTCTGGAACAGTTCGTCCCAGTCATGATAAATAGACGCGCCTGCTGCGCTATCATCCGATTTTTTCAGAAGCTCCGGATCAAACGAGTAAGCAAAGTTCTCAATATCATTCAAGTGGATATCAGTGGTTTTTAAACAATAATCAATGGCATGGTAAGGGATTTCGTAGGCTGAGAAAGGGAGCGGCCTTTTGCCATGCTTAATGTGCGTAAAACGTTCTTCTTCTGCAGCGGCAATTATTTGTCCGTCCTTTATTAATACTGCGGCCGAATCGTGAAATGCAGCGTTTATGCCTAATGTATACATATTGATTTCAGTTAATTAAAGACATTGGGGTATTGAATAGGAGAAACGATTGTGCCAGCGCGGAAGTGAGAAAGACGAATGGTATGCGCAGATTATCGATAAGCGGATTAATCTGAATGAAACAGCCCCGAATTGATGATTTTCTTTCATATCACCGTCTGCAAAAATTTCCGGCATTTTGGTGTGCCAATAAAAACATGTAGAAATAGATGCGCTTAAATCTGACGACACTTTGCGCAAGTTTTTCCTCCCGATGTTAAAATTCGCTTAATGCTCTTTCTTTTGTTCAATACTTTATTTGTTTTTTTCAAATCAACCACTTCTATCCCATGGACTTTACATGCTGGTATCGTTTTTTTGCAAGATTGAGGGCATGTTAAAGAACATTCGTTTATATGAATAATTTTATACAAGAGTCCAGACTAAAAATATTTACCTGGCATGTACACGGGAGCTATCTCTATTATCTGTCGCAGGGCAATTATGATATTTACATTCCTGTCAATAACGAGAAGTCAGAAGGATACTATGGCAGAGGTGAAACCTTTCCGTTTGGGGCAAATGTAATTGAAGTATCCGCCCAGAATGTAAAAGACATTGCGTTTGATTGTATTCTGTTTCAATCTGAAAAAAACTATGTAAAAGATCAGTTTGAAGTATTATCGGAACTCCAAAGACAATTGCCCAGAGTATATGTTGAGCACAATACACCGGAGGGGCATCCGACTAATACCAGACATATTGTGAACGACCCAGATGTTATAGTTGTACACGTAACGCACTTCAATAAACTGATGTGGTATAACGCTACGCCCCATGTGCGGGTTATTGAACACGGCATTACCGATTCGCAGGTAGAATATAAAGGGCATATTGCCAAAGGAATTGTTGTGATTAATCATATAGAGCAGAGAGGGCGTATTGCCGGATGGGACACATTTGATGAAGTGAGAAAAAGTGTTCCGATTGACCTGATTGGTATGGGCACCAAAGAATCAGATGGTTTAGGTGAGGTGCTGCATCCAGACCTGCCTATATTCCTCAGTCATTACCGTTTCTTTTTTAATCCTATCAGGTATACCAGTTTTGGTCTGGCCGTTTGCGAGGCCATGATGATAGGTATGCCCATTGTAGCTTTAGCAACTACAGAGTATCCGAGTATTATAAAAAACGGAGAATCGGGGTTCATCAATACCAATATTGATATCCTGATTGAGCGTATGCAGTTACTATTAACTGACCGCTTGCTGGCGAAATCGCTGGGGACAGAGGCACAAACAATTGCTAAAAACAGATTCAACATCAATCGCTTCACTAATGAATGGTATGAGGTCTTTCAATACGCCATCCATTTAAACACAGCTTATCATGAATAGGAAAATTGCGTTTATAAGCGAACATGCTTCGCCTTTGGCTGTTTTGGGCGGCGTTGATAGCGGCGGGCAGAATGTATACGTGGCTGAACTCTGTAAGAAACTGGCCTCAAATGGATTTGAGGTTGACATTTATACACGTAAAGATACTAAAGAGATACCCACGACAGTTCACTGGATGGATGGTATAAGGGTTATTCATATTAAGGCCGGAGCCGAATCTTTTGTGCCGAAAGAAAAACTGCTTGATCACATGGGTGCTTTTACCGAAAACATGATAGCATATATCAGGAACAATCAGGTTAGTTACGAAATTGTTCACGCCAATTTCTTTATGTCGGCATTGGTGGCCTATCATTTAAAGCAACGTTTACAGATTCCATATGTGGTAACGTTTCATGCACTGGGCAAAATAAGACAATTACATCAGAAAGAAAAGGATGGTTTTCCTGCTGCGAGAATCCCGATAGAGCAACTGATTGTGCGAGATGCCGACCAGATTATTGCCGAATGTCCGCAGGACCAGGAAGACCTCGTTAATCATTATAACGCCAATCCTTCAAGAATTACCATTATACCTTGTGGTTTTAGTGAGGAAGAGTTTTACCCAATGGATAAGATACTGGCACGCGAGGCGCTCAACCTGCCTGTAAAAGAAAAAATATTACTACAACTCGGTAGAATGGTACCCCGAAAAGGCATAGATAACGTTATCAGGGCATTGGGCCGGTTAAAGCAATCTACAAAAGTGAAACTGGTAGTGGTAGGTGGTAATGCCGATATGCCAGACCCAGATAAAGATTCTGAACTGAGAAGACTACAAGCCATAGCAAAAGAAGAGCAGGTAGCAGATTCGGTAATTTTTGCGGGTCGCAAAAACCGGGATATGCTCAAGTACTTTTATAACGCGGCCGATTTCTTTATATCCACACCCTGGTATGAGCCCTTTGGTATTACTCCCCTGGAATCTATGGCTTGTGGTACGCCTGTTATCGGGTCAAATGTAGGCGGTATTAAATACAGTGTGGTTGATGGTAAAACGGGTTTTCTGGTACCACCCAATAATCCTGATATGTTAGCCAGAAAGATACAGTTTGGATTGGAGAATGAGGATTCTTATAATTACCTGAGCAGGAACTCGTTATCCAGAGTTAATAAGATTTTCACCTGGGACTGTGTTGCACAGCAAATGCAGCAGTTGTATGAAAAGGTAATCTGTTCAAATTATAAAGTGCAGCCTTCTTTCAACAGAAGACCATCACTGACTTCCATTCCGGTGATGGGCGTGCACCCCGGTTTTAAGGAACCGTCATTTCAGCAAATAAACCGGAATTTATATGAATAAGGCCGTTTTTTTTGATAAAGATGGAACACTAATTAAAGATGTACCTTATAATATAAATCCTGAACTTGTTCAATTGGAATATGGCGCTATTGAGGCCCTGGTGCACTTACAGCAAAGTGGCTATTTACTGATTATTATTTCTAATCAGTCGGGTATCGCGCTAGGTTTTTTTTCTGAGCATAAGTTTATAAAGTTAAAAGAATATCTGCTTCAATTATTCGAAATTAATGGAGTGCCTTTAAGTGGGTTTTACTATTGTCCTCACCATCCTGAAGGTATATGTGATGATTATAGAAAAGCCTGTGATTGCCGGAAACCGGCTTCGGGACTTCTGCTAAGAGCAGCCTGGGAGCTAGATATAGATTTAGCCAGTTCATGGATGGTTGGAGATATACTCCACGATATTGAAGCGGGTACTCTGGCCGGTTGCAAAACCATATTAATTAATAACGGCAACGAAACCGAATGGAATTTATCAACCGTTCGGATACCTACTTATATAGCAACCCATTTATTAGAGGCATCAGATTATATACTTAAGTCCGGCTAAAACCTTATGAAAGAATGGCAGAAATGTAGAAATATTTTATGCATCCGTGCTGATAACATGGGCGACCTGATCATGACTACCCCTGCCTTTCGTGCCTTGAAGGAAACATTTAATTGTAGACTTACGGTTCTTACTTCTCTGGCTGGGAGCCTGATTATTGATTGTATACCTGAAATAGATGAGGTCATAATCAGTAATCTGCCTTGGGTGAAGTGTGTCAATCCATTGACAGACATACAGCTGCAAAGCCTGATTAAAGAAATCAGGGAGAAAGAATTTGACGGTGTCATTATTTTTACTGTATACAGCCAGAGTGCTTTGCCAGCTGCTTTGTTCAGCTTATTGGCAGGCATCCCCAGGCGTCTTGCCTATGGCCGCGAGAATCCCTACGAGTTACTGACCGACTGGCTTCCTGACAAGGAACCTTATAGTTATATACAGCATCAGGTGCAGAGAGACATTAATCTGGTGAAGAGTATTGGGGCTTATGCATTTAAAGAAGAACTTTCGCTTCAATATTCAACAAGAGGACAGACTTCTGCATTAAAGAAATTGGAAAAACTGGGAATCAATACTGCTAAACCCTGGTTGGTTTTTCATCCGGGAGTATCAGAAGAACGAAGGAGTTATCCATTTTTGTACTGGATAAAAATAGGCCAACTACTTGCACATGCTGATTTACCTATACTTTTTACGGGGTCGTCTGTCGAAATAGAGATGACAGATGCTTTAAGTGAGCATGCGGGCGCACATACCTACTCGGTAGCAGGATTATTTACCATAGAGGAATTTGTTGCATTGATTGCCGTTGCCAAAGCGGTTGTCTCGGTTAATACAAGCACTATCCATATTGCTGCAGCTACCCAGACGCCATCGGTGGTTTTATATGCTTTAACTAACCCACAGCACACACCGTGGCAGTCGCCCCATACATTACTTACATATTCGGTGAAAGAAATTATACAGAGTAAAAACGAGGTGGTGCGGTATGTTTCTGAACATAATCTGCAAAAGAATTTGCCCTATCCTTCTCCAGAGAAAGTAGTCAATGCCTTGAGAGAAATTCTTGACAGGCCTAATTAAAAATCATCGTTTATAGAATATATATCCAGGCAATTCATTGTCAGGTACGTATTTTATGCTAAGATTATTCAAAAATGTTAATAATAGTATTAGGAGTATTAGGGATTTGATTGGAATCTTACTCGGTCTGAAACGAATAAAAAGTTGATTATCAGTGCTGCTTAATTTATGAAGTAGTCTGCAGCACTCTTTATTTTATTTTCAGCAAAGTATAATAAGATTGCCACAGCAGGATTTAATATCTTTATCACCTTCTCATTTGATTAGAAAAGCACATCAATATTGAATAAATTATTCCCTAAAGTATGAAGTCGGCGTATAAAGGCTTAAGATGAAAAGTTGTGGGTGATGTTTGTTCTTAATATACGACTGAGATTGTGAACACCAAATAAATAATAAATGTCATAAAAGTCCGCAAAGATTTTCCCACCAGTCGGGTATTAATGGCAGCCCGACGTTTCATGAGCGTCCGTCCCCAATTATCAGGCATAGAGTCAAGAAACACACCGAAATTTTCTATCCAATTCATCGTCAGAAGCCAGTTTTAAGAAATCATCCTGTAATCCAAATACCCGTAGTACATTAAAGTAAGCACCGAGTGAAACACTAGAATTTCCTTTTTCAATATGATACAAGGTAGGATTAATGTCTGCCCTTTCAGATACCTGAGTGGTGGTCAGATTCTGACGCTTACGTGCCAGCTTGATATTTTCTCCCACTTCCTCCATAATCTGAAGAAATCTGGGAAGTAAAACTTGCTTTTTTGATTGCACTGATTTTTTAGTGTTTATTATCTTCAAAGTATAATGTATTTGTAAATAATAAACAACATTCAGGCCTGATTGAATTCATCAAGAAAGATCAACAACGGTATTAAGAGTTCGATTGCGACCCCGTCCAGATCGCAAGTTAAAAGCCTAATAATCAGTAGATTATTAGGCTTTGTTGTTTTGATACATGACATTAATCTTTCGACTTTATTCATAAAGATATTGATGACTAAAACGAATCAAACCTAAAAAGTTGCGGGGCGGATATGTAATTTAAACTTTCGCATTTTAAGATAACAGAAGATACAAGAGAGTTATTAAGGCATTTTGAAGCTACTAACGCCAACGATTATAGTTGAGAATCTTACGTTTACATCCTGCAAGACTACAGCCAAAGTTTTATTAACCTATAGGTACAGCAGAAATTCGGGTAAAAAAACAATCTTTTAACGTGGGTAATAACCTGCCCCGGGTAGGTACGCGAAGGTAGATTAAATTGTAAAACTCAGTCTTAATAATTTGAGTTCTTATCCTTTCAGCCGCTCATCAAACTTGTTCTTCATTAATCCGTAAGTATCAGCTATATCCGGTGCGCATACTTAACTACAAATATGCCTTCAATTTATCTCAACCATTCGTTTTTGGGTTTTAGTAAGGCATACTTCCCTCCGCCAGTGAAAAATAAGGCCATCCCAGAAAGCATAAACACCAATGCCAGTTCGCCGTCGAGACCTCCGGTTTCACCGATGGTGAAAGTGGCGGCTCCATGGGCAAAAATAAGTACAAAGAGCATGACCAGAGCCATAAGTAATCCTGAAAGGCGGGTAAACAGGCCAAAAATGAGTAATATTGGGGCAACAAACTCTCCAAGTGGTATCCCTAACCAAAGCAACTCGGGTAAACCCTTTTCGGCCAGCATCTCTCGTACAAAGTCATGTCCATGCCTTATTTTTGCAATACCATGAAATAGCATAAGCCCTCCTGCTGCCATACGAATGAGCAATAAACCCAGATCATTGTTCAGATTTTTAATAGAATTTACCATAATATAGGTTGTTTAATATTCTTTATTGTAAAAAAAATATGCGGATTCAATAGTATAATACTTAAATCTGACAAGACTATTTGCTATCATGGTTGACTGGGCAATTGTATTTTCTTTATCAACAAAACAATTTTTGAGGATAGTTATTCTTACCAGTTACCAGATTCAATTCTGATGTAAATATAGGCTGGTTCTGTTCGACATCTGCGAGAAACTAACTCAACAGCAGAAAATCGCCACTAAAGTGCCTTTGGAGCCTTCTGAAATGAATGCCTTTGTTCGACGTTATAGAGATGAATCCCCTTAATTACACTCTCTTTACTGGCTTTAAAGCAAACAAAAGCACAAGTGGTAGAAACCAGCGCATTGATTGCGGAAATTATAGCAAGCACACTGGCACAAGAAAATGTGCAGGATCTATGTGGTCTTCCAAATTGTATTCTTTAGTATATTTTTCAGCTTTAACAATTAAAGGCTGCATCTTTTCTTAATCTGCGTTTTACATTTTTTCTCCTTCTTACCCAGTCTGACAAACAAAGTTGGTCATCGTTATTGTTGTGCTTCTCATTTATTTTTCCTTTCCCTGTTGCCATTCATTTCTTTTGAAAGTCAGATTTAACACAACTATCTAATAATGGGTCTATCGGGCATTTACCTGGCACGGATTGTACTTAATGTTTTCTGCAAACACATAAAGCCGGGCGCAATACTAAGCTGATAGGCAGAGAGAATCAGTCACCATTCCAGGTAATGATACGCATCAAAGAAACAGACTGTGTGAGAATTATTATACAACAGAACAATAAGAAAACTACTATGCAACAACCCAAAGCTAACTTAGCTACAAACAATAGACATCGGTTGAACTTAACCATTCATTTGGTTCTGATTTTTATTACGTCTTTTAGCTGGGCACAGAAACATACGATTGTTTCAGGCACCGTCATTGACGGACAAACCAAAGAAGTAGTTCCTTTCGCCTCCATCAGTATTTTAAGTGCACCTGATAAAGGTACTGCTGCAGATGCCAATGGCTATTTTACATTGACTACAACCTTAGATTCCGGTACCTTACTGGTTACGGCAACAGGATATGCCCGACTGAAGTATCCTTTTAGGCGCGACTCCACTCGGAATCTGGTCATCACGCTGTCTCCTGAAGCAGTCGTCCTTAATGAAGTAGTGATAAGTGTGAAGAAACCCAAATACCGGAACCGAAATAACCCCGCAGTTGAATTTATCAGAGAAGTTATCGCTTATAAAGACTCAAATAATGCAAAGAAGCTGGAGAATTACTCATTGAAACACTATGAAAAACTAATCTTATCTTTTAGTGTTAAAAAGGACTCAAATAGCAAGAATCCGTTTTTGCTGCGGAAATATCCTTTTCTTATGACACAAGTTGATTCAACCAGACAAAAGGGACGTACCTTAATACCTATTTATCTGGCAGAGAAATCAGAGGTGCATCACAAGGTTAAGGGCCAATCAATGAAGCCCATCGTTACCGGTACGCGACAGTCTCGTATTGATCAGTACCTTGATGAGGATGGCCTTGATGAATTCATGGATAAAATATATGGTGAGCCAGATATCTATAATCACGATATCGCATTGGGCAACAGGCGAATCCTCAGCCCTGTAGCAGAAACGGCTACTTTGTTTTATGAATATTACCTGCGTGATACCATCAAAACTTCTAAACCCTGGCAACTGCTAGTAATGGTTAGCCCTAAAAATAAGGAAGATGCTTTGTTTAATGGTTATCTGTCTGTGACACTCGATGGGCATTATGCTGTTACTAAGGCGGACCTGACAGTGGGCAGTAAAGCCAATATTAACTGGTTAGATGATATCTCTGTTACAATGCAGTATAAGAAAGATGCAGACCGGAAATATTATCTTCAGAAAAGTACCATGTCGTTAAATATGGGAATTGTGAAGAATGGCATGGAACTTTTTGGGGAGAAAACGTATATGATATACGATTTTGTTCCTGGTGCACTGTCGATTGACGATGTGACGACTACAAATTTTTCAGAAGTGCGTACTGGTACACCAAACTACGGTAAGGTAGAACGGCCTGTACCTTTATCGGTTAATGAAGTAGCCGCACTGCAGAATGTTGACAGTTTAAAAGCCTCACATTCGTTTCGCCAATCAATGGCTTTCGGTGCATTCCTGCTATCTGGCTATGCAAACGCTGGCCCTGTAGAGGTAGGGCCGGTTACCAGCTTTTATAGCTTTAATCCTATCGAAGGATCACGTCTCAAGTTTGGTGGCAGAACGACAGATGCCTTCAGCAGGAGAATAGTGCTTGATGGTTACCTGGGCTATGGCGTACGCGATCGTTTTACTAAATACCGTCTCGGCGCCACGCTTTCCCTTACCAAACGTTCCATTTATGAATTTCCGGTGCGGTCCATTTCTGCTGTCTATACTTCTGATATTCAGATTCCCGGCCAGGAATTGGCTTTTTCTTCCAGCGACAATTTTCTGTTATCCTTTAGAAGAGGCAATAACAACAAGATATGGAATAGTGAAAAATGGCAGTTCGAACATCTCTACGAAACCAACGCGCATTTATCATTTAAACTGGGTATCCGTCAGGAAAACCTGATAGGAGGAGGCGCTTTAAGGTTTGAATTGAATGAATCAGGCCGCCCCGGTTCTGAACAAAACCTTCAAACATCAGAAGTGTACAGCGAGGTGAGATGGGCTCCGCATGAGACCTTTTTTCAGGGTAAGCGTTATCGCAGACCAATTGATAAAGGTTATCCGGTTTTTACCCTTAATTCAGCCATAGGTATTAAGGGCTTTGCCGGAGGGCAGTTCAACTATAATCGGATAGGTTTTCAGGTCAGAAAGAGATTCTTCCTTTCTCAACTTGGTAATCTTGATGTAGCAACCGAAGCTGGAGCCGTTTTTGGAAAATTGCCCTATCCACTGCTGATTATTCACCGGGCCAATCAAACCTACGCTTACCAGATGGCCTCATACAACCTCATGAATTTTCTTGAGTTTATCAGCGATCGTTACGTAGGGATAAACGCGCAACATTATTTCAATGGTTTCATTCTTAATAAAGTCCCTTTGGTAAAAAAGTTAAAACTACGCGAAATAGTGACAGTTAAAGCACTTTGGGGAACATTATCCGAAAGGAATAACCCAGACCGTACTCAGGGGCTGTTTAAAATGCCAGTGGCACAAGACGGTTCTTTACTCAGCCATCAACTTGGATTAACCCCCTACGTAGAGGGTAGTTTCGGCATTTCCAATATTTTTAAGGTGCTGAGGGTAGATGTTGTACGCCGTTTTACTTATCTGCATCACAAAGGTGCGCCACTGTGGGGTATCAGGCTAAAAGTGAATGTGGATTTTTAAAAGATTCTCTAAATGCTTCGTATATCTAAAAGGGTTAGCGAAGGTTGCCAGTATGCAAACGCTGGTAGCCTTCGCTAAATTTATGGCCAGGCTTACCTTTGCAGAGCCATCTGGTAATCATTGCCATCTTTTGCACATTACGGATATCAAAATACAGTGTTCAATCTACCATTTTTGGGCCAATTTTCTGCGCTCTACATAGGTTTTAAGTATTCAGCAAAAAAATAATCTCTGATATTACCAACCAGAAGCTTCATCCGTTGATCAGTAGGGTATAGACAGGTTCTGTCAAAAGGATGGTCATCGTTCACTTATAATAAATTAAATTTGATGACTAGCAGCCTGTTCAACCTATCAGACAGCCAGCAGGTCGTATATCTACACACCAGATATACGACCTGCTGATATCAATGACATATATCCTAACCCCATTCGGGTATCTCAGGTTTTTAAAATCAGATTATCTGGTATTTACTGCTTCTGGCGCACGCCGGCTAATTTGTAATTACCGCCATTTTTGTTTAAACATACCCGTACGTAGTAATTAAATGTATGGGTAAATGATAGATTTTTTATGTAAAATGATTTTACTTTCTTCTGTTTCTGGAAGGCGGGCTATCCTGACCAGAAAAACTCTTTTCCTGAAAATCTCTTCCCGAACTTAATTTGCCAAACTGCCAGCTGAAAGCAACTGTAACAAACCTGTTATAATACCTATTTGTAGTTATGCTATGAAAGGATGTAGCATCTGCATAGTTTTTCTGCAAAAAGGTTTTCTGGAATGGATTGTTGATACTCAGAGATAGACTTGCTTTTTTGTTAAAGAGTTCTTTACGGGCAGAAAAACGATAACTATAATTGGCTGAGCTTCTTCCCTGCAATGTGATATAGCCATTACTATAATCGCCTGATACCTGTATGGTGAAATTTTTAGGTAAAAGGTATGATGTATTCATATTTATCGAATAAAAACTGGCGTTATTCTGAACGTTTAATGCAGAACTTTTAAACCAAACATGATAGAATTCTGCACCCGTATTGAGCATCCAGCTATTAGTAATCTGGATACTGGCATTGATATTGGTGCCTATGCGTTTATTGGCTGCAATATTTTGTGAGGTTGTTCTTGAAATTCCAAGACTATCAACGGTTGTCAACGATTCAATCGCATTCGTATTTGAATTGAAATAGATGCTGCTGTGCAAGCTCAAGCCGGAAGAGGCATTAAAAGTATGTGCTGCTTCAAGCATACGCGTCAGTTCTGGACGCAACCTTGGATTACCAAACGTGAGATTACGAGGGTCACTGGCATTAATATACGGATTTAAATCCCAAATCCAGGGTCTGCGGATGCGCGCAGTGTAGTTTAATTTCAAATCATTTTGATCATTTATTTTTTTGGTAATCAAAAAACTAGGCACAAAATTATCAAAAGTGGCTGTAAAGGAAGGAGAAGAGCTGGTAAATTCACCCCCTAAACGTGTGTTCTCATAGCGCCCGCCTAATCGTAAACCCCAGTCTTTCTTTAGTTCAAATTTTAAACTCAGGTAAGCAGCCAGCGTATTTTGAAAATAGGTCATCTTATCCGACCTTAGAGGGTCTCTGACGAGTGAACCTTCAGGGTTTTCCTTGTTATTAAATACTTCGTAGGCGCTGGAAGAGTTACTTCTGGCAAACCTTATGCCGCTTTCAAGTAAATGCTTGCCGGATTTTTTCAACGGATGGATATAATCAACCTGAATGCTCGGGTTTTTGCTTGTTCCTTTGTTAGGGCTTTCTTCCCTGAAATAACGTTGTCCGGAAAGATAATACTGGTCGGTTACATAATCAGAGTTATCAGCCGACTGGCTTACCTGCCCTACCAACTGAAGCACCTGCCCAGGTAGCTTAAATTTCTTTTGATAACTAAGCGTGAAATCCAACCACCCGAACTGTCCATTCTGCCTGCTAGTCTGGTTGTATTCCTGGGTGCTCTGAACACTTTTGTAAAGGTTGTACAAATGACTGTTAGTTGGCCAACTGCCATACCAGTAAGAAACGCCAATACCGAGTTTCTGCGTCGAATCTCGTCTATATTCACTGCTGAATTCTCCGAAGAATCCTTTATCCCGCTGCAAAGCATCCATACGTTGCTGTAATGTACCTGCGGTTTGCCCTTCCAGAAAAGACTGTCGGTTTAATTGAGATACATTTCTTTGTTTTTCTGCAGTGGCATTTAAGGAGAAGTTCATATTAAACTTCCCTTTCGCGATGTTAAGACCCATATTAGCAGATTGCTCAAGGTTGCCGGCGCTCAAATCTACATTGCCGCTGGTACCTTTCATTTTTTTCCTGGTTATAATATTAATAACGCCGGCAGCGCCTTCTGCCTCATATTTGGCCGAGGGCATGGTGATTACTTCCACAGATTCAATAGAACTGGCCGGAATCATCTTAAGGGCTTCCTTAAGGTTTTTTGCCAGTATATTAGATGGCAGACCGTTGAGCAGCACTTTAATATTAGAACTGCCTCTCATTTTAACTTCACCGTCAGCCCCCACAGTTACCATCGGAGCCTTCCTTAATACATCTGAAGCAGAACCGGCTTTATTGCCAATGTCAGCTGAAGCATTGTAAATGATTTTATCATCCTGACTTTGTATTACCGATTTCTGACTTTTTATTGTTACTTCTTCAAGCATTCTTTCCTGAGGGTTTAAATGGATAGAGCCAAGGTTCACGGCCTTACCGGCATTTACAGTAATCAATGCAGTAGTATATGGTTTATAACCAATGTAAGACATCGTTATTAAATAATTGCCTGCAGTAACATTGAATGAAAATAGACCATCCTTTTCAGTAAATAAGGTTTGGGTTACCTGGCCTTTATTTGTCATGAGAATGACTGTCACAAATTCCATTGGAAGACGTGTAGATGAATCAATCACCATTCCTTTAATGGCAACAGCATCAGACACAGGTTTAGTTTGAGCGCATAAATCGGTAACGTTGAATAGTATGCAAAAATACAAGAAGAGTCTTACCTGAAAGCTAAGCATGATTTGAGAAAATTAATAATGAAGATTCAAAGGAAAATCATTAGTCATCCATCCCATAATATACATGAGCAAAAGTCCATTTTTGATGACCAACCATGTTGGTCATCTATTCTTGTGAAATTGTTATAATTTCCCGATTTTTAAGGGTTTAATTCAAAAATGGAATCAAATGGCAGAAAAAGAGAAATGGTATCACCGAAGCTATGTGCAGGAGGTTGTGTTTTTTATTGCCATGTTCATATTAACCATGGCTCATGAATGGATTGAGTTAAACACCTTTACAGATTTTTTAAAGGGCCTGCTATTTTTCCTGATATTGTATGGACAAGCACAATTTCATCGTTTTTTTGTATTTCCCTTATTCTTAAAAAGAGAATATGTCAGGTATGCATTAATCTCTTTTTTTTTCATTTCTATCGGGGCTTTACTGCATTATCTGGTTAATTCTTATTGGATATACCCCCGTTTTTATAAAGATATTAACGTAATTGAAAGTTTTATTTATCATTTTGTTATCTGTACTGTCAACACCATGACAATATTGTCGCTTTTTTTAATCAGGCAGTATTCAAGAGAATTACAATTAAGAAATCAGGATCAGATGCTGTTGAGTGAGATGCATATTAAGTTTCTGCACGCGCAATTAAACCCGCATTTTATTTTTAATATGTTTAATAACCTATATGGTGTTAGTCTGACAGACCCTCAGAGAGTCCCGGATTTAATTTTGAAATTGTCTAACCTGATGCGCTATCAGCTTGAAAATGGAAATAACACAAAGGTAAGTTTAGAAGAGGAAATCAGATTTATAGAAAATTATATAGCCATGGAAAAAGAGAGAATAGGCAAAAGGTGCCAGATTCTTTTTCGATTTCCAGAAAATCGCGATCAACTTAAACAGTATCAAATAGCCCCTCTGATTTTAATTACTATTGTGGAAAATGCATTTAAGCATAGTCAGACAATCAGTCAGAAATGGTTTGTATCAATTGATATCGCTTTTGTTGATCATTCATTGAATGTAAATATTAGAAATTCGCTTTCCATGGATTTACTTGAAAAGGAATCAATGGGCGTTGGCTTGAAGAATATCCAGAAGAGACTTGAATTATTATATAAGGGTCATTATCAGTTTCAGTCATCGCATGAGGGTACTGAATATCGAACAAATTTAATAATAGATTTAAACTGTCTCTAAGATGCTGACTCCGTTACGCTGTATTGTAGTTGATGATGAAGAAGGGGCACATTTAGTGATGTCTCATTATTTTAAGGGTATATCAACCCTTTCTCTATGCGCTTCTTTTTATACGGCTATTGAAGCGATAGATTATATTTATAAAAATCCTGTTGATGTTGTTTTTCTTGACATCAATATGCCCGGCCTTACGGGTATGGAAATGTTGGAGGCCATGAGTCATCCACCTTTAATTGTGCTGACAACTGCCTACAGTCAGTATGCTTTAGAAAGTTATAAATATCAGGTAGTGGATTATCTGATTAAACCCATTGAGTTTCCTCGGTTTTTAGCAGCGATTGATAAAGTGTTTTCCAGATATAAACCTGTGTTGGTTCAGCCGAAAGAAATGACTAGCACTCTAAATAACAACTTTCTGATTTTAAAAGTAGATGGCGACCTCCTAAGAATACAGTTAGAGGAGATTATTTACATTCAGAGCTGGGGGAACTATATTAAGGTACACACAAATGATAAGACCTACCTTAGTCCGGTTACGACTATTGAAATCGAACAAAAGCTGGACAAGAGCCTTTTTATGCGTATTCATAAATCGCATATTGTGGCATTAAACAAGATAAATAAAATTACAGGCGCACAGGCTTATCTTGATAATGGCGTTATTCTTCCGATTGGAAATACTTTCCGCAGAGAACTTTTAGAGCGGTATCAACGGAACTCTGGCTCTTGAGTTTAATTGATTGTACAAAGTGAAAAGTTAGATTGTTTACATGAATGAATACTATCCAAAAAATTAAAATTGATATTTAGGGTTCGATTATACCCCCAATCAGCCCGCAAAAGCACCGAGATAACAAACCCAAAAGTTGAGAAGTGATGCAAGAATTGAGAGCATTACCTGCCTGAGGTACCCAATCTTTTGCCTGTGTAGCGTGGCTTCCGGGGTTCTGTAAAAAGTTAATGTTAAGCGTTTTTTAAAAAGGAACTATAAAGTTTTTCGGCTTACCAAATGCTATTAATGGTATACAGATGACAAATGGGTTTGCTTCTTCTTTATCGGAGCGCCGACCTAAAAACTCAATCTTTTCTAATCCGGCTGCCATACAATCTATTGCAGGCCAATATGGAATGAATGGGAAGCGCCTGTAAGAACAATAGAAAAATTAGCTAAGTGACTTTAGGGTATTGCTTTAGGATAGCCATACCAGAGACTGGCTTCTTTTTCCAAAGCACTTAGGTAAATTTTTATCCAGCTAAGAGAATAGTCTGTCAGATGGAAAGTTATATCGCTCGGCGACCGTACGATTTTCACAGTCAAAAGAGTTAAGGTAAAAAAGGCTGATTTATTGCCATAATAACAGGTATTAAAGCAGAAACTGGTATTGATATGCTACGAAAAATCCCAGTGAATATTCACAAAAAAGTCAAGGAGATTACGCTGGATATGACATCTAACATGGAGTCAATAGCCAAAATTGCATTACCTAATGCCAACAGTGTGTCTCACTACCAGTCCCGAATTGTTTTATTTGCAAACAACTATCCTCTGAAGCTTTACAGAAAATAAGAAGCGTAGTGCCCCCATATTATTCGAATTATGTACGGATGTTAATCTGGTCGCCTATCATTTATCTATGGGGCTTTCAAATATCATAGAGAATACAACTGATTAAATGTTCGGATTGAACAGGCTGGCTAAATGGCATGCGAAAGTATCCTGAAACAGTTATTTGACGCCAAAGGCAGCGATTGTGGCTACTACATAAACCGGGTTACAGCCACGCCAATTGCGCAAGACGGAGATGTTTTGTTTACAGCGGAAACGCTCCGGTAGAAAGATTCATGGTATTTGTTTGGATTTTTAACTCATTAGTTTGATTTTAGAGAGGGCAAATGCCCATTTCAATAACCGGAAACTGATAAAATATCTATGAAGATAGAATTTATTGTAAACAATGTGCCAACTTCGGTGGACGTTGACCCTGATATGCCACTTTTATGGGTTGTCAGAGATGAACTGAACCTGAAGGCCACCAAATATGGCTGTGGCAAAGCCCTGTGTGGCGCCTGTACATTGCATGTGGATGGCAGCGCTGTCCGTTCGTGTTCTTTTCCGGTACAATACGCCGCCAATAAAAAAATAACAACCTTAGAGGGCCTATCTGTAAATGCAGATAAGTTACACCCTGTTCAGCAGGCGTGGATAGACGAAAACGTTCCTCAATGCGGGTACTGTCAGCCTGGGTTCTTGATGGCTGCCGCGCAACTGCTTGAGCAGAACGGTAGTCCAACAGACTATGAAATAAAATCCGGCATTACCAATATATGTCGGTGCGGCACC
The DNA here is from genome assembly GCF_002855535.1 of Emticicia sp. TH156. Classification (NCBI taxonomy): domain Bacteria; kingdom Pseudomonadati; phylum Bacteroidota; class Cytophagia; order Cytophagales; family Leadbetterellaceae; genus Emticicia; species Emticicia sp. TH156. The sequence goes on along the minus strand of NZ_PKRS01000013.1, from coordinate 72,817 downwards.
CATCCCCGCATTTTAAAAGCCATCAAAAGAGCCGCTGAAATCAAACAAAATACCCAAACAGAACAGAAATCATGACAGCCAAAAATACAAAAGAGTTTTCTCGCCGTAAGTTTTTCCAGAGGGGGGCTATTATTCTGGGCGGAGTAATGGTGGCCGGATATTTCGGTCGTGGTGTTATCAGAAGGTTCGCTGCACAAATGGCTGAAACCCTGGATGCGCCGGCATTGATAGACAAAAATGAACCCCTGGTATGGTTTGAGATTCTAGGCAACAATACGGTTCTCCTAAAATCGCCTAAAATAGAAATGGGTCAAGGCATTTTTACAGGTTTTGCCATGTTGGCAGCCGAAGAACTGGATGTGCTGCCTGAAATGATACAAGTAGTACATGCCAATACAGCTGACGGCCCCATTGACAAAATCAGTACCGGGGGCAGTAGTTCTACGTCGTCGCTCTATGAAACCATCAGAGAAATGGCAGCCTATATACGTGAGATGCTAAAAGCAACAGCCGCTAAAAAATGGGATGTAAGCGTGGCCGATATAAGCACCAAAGAAGGTGTTTTAACTGCCGGAACACGGAGAATTACATACGGCGAACTTACGAAGTCAGTGAAGGATTGGGAAATGCCTTCTCAACCCGAATTAAGAACCAGAGACCAGTACAGATATATAGGAAAAGAAGTAAAACGCATAGACCTGAAACCAAAGGTATTGGGTGAACCCATTTATGCCATTGACCACAGCATGCCCGAAATGGTTTACGCTACATTGCTGCAGTCGCCATATATAGGTGCAGGCGTAAAGGCCATACAAACGGCAGAAGCCTTAAAGCAGACCGGCGTTTTGAGGGTAATTGAAGAAGATAATTTAATAGCGGTTGTGGCGAGCAATCGGTATGCAGCCGAAAGAGGTCTTGGAAAAATACAAGTTGAATGGGATATCCCAAAAAAGTGGCAGCAGCAAGACATTGAGCAATTCACACAAGTGGGTAAAGGCAATGAGGTAAATGTTCAGAAAGAGGGGGTAACCGGGAGGCTACTGAAAGAAACCGGAAAAGCAGCTTTTACCCGCCAATACCGAACCTCTATAGGTGCCCATGCGCACATGGAGCCTAACGGTGCCATTGCCGCTTTCAGTAAAGGTCAATTGCAACTCATTATCGGAACACAAGCCCCGGACCTGCTCAGAAAAGTAGTAGCCAATGCGCTGGACCTCCGGTCTAAAGATGTTAAAGTGCATTTAACTTATGCCGGTGGAGGCTTTGGCCGACGGATGGATGCCAAACTAGCTATTGCGGCTGCCAGAATATCCCGCATAATGGGTAAGCCGGTGCACCTGTTTAATACCAGAGAGCAGGAGTTTCAGAGTGGCATTTATCGCCCGCAGACACATCATGTACTGGCAGCAAAAATTAATAGTAACGGTATAATTGAAGCTGTAAGCCATAACCAGGCCACGCCTGACCAGATATTTGCGCAGATACCGGCCAATTTGGGGCCAACTATTCTTGGGGCCGATTTTATATCTGCGGGTCATGGAGCAAGTATCATGTACAACATAGAAAATAAGGCGGCTACCATGTGGCATAATAAACTGCCGATAGAGGTAGGTATCTGGCGGGGTGTAGGTATGTTTGCCAATACCTTTGCCATAGAGAGTTTCTTTAACGAATTGGCACATGAAACCCGCAAAGACCCTATTGATATGCGCATAGAACTGTTGAAGGGAGATGAAAAGATAAATACCCGGTGTGTAAAAGTATTAGAAACCTTAAAAGCTAAAAGCGGCTGGAAGCAGCCGAAAACACCAGGACAGGGGAGAGGGGTGGCTATCTGCAACGACCGTAAAACCATTTCGGCAGTAGTGGCTGAGGTTAGCATTGACGGAGACAAGATACTTGTTAAACGAATTACCCAGGTAATTGATGCCGGGCTTGCCATTAACCCCGAGGGCATACGGATGCAGGTAGAAGGCGCCACTATGATGGGCATAACAGCAGCCTTATATGAGCAGATAGCAATAAAAGATGGTGCAATTACCAATAGCAATTTTGATAAATACCCAATGGTTACATTGGCCGATACCCCAGAAATTGAAGTAATTATCATTAAAGGAGAAGCCATTCCGCTGGGCGTAGGAGAACCCCCACTGTCGCCGGTAGCGCCTGCTATTGCCGCGGCAGTGTTTGATATTACCGGCAAAAGACTCAGAAGTTTGCCTTTAACATTGGGGTAGACGAATAATTCATGGTGCGCGTATGTATGTTATCGAAGCTAAATCGGGCGATGCATTCGATAAAACTTTCTCTGAATTTCAATAGATATAGTAAGGCTGTAGTTTTGAATAAACTGCCGAATGAATGAGGGAGTTCAAAACCTAAATCATAAGCAATATCGCTATGGGAATAGCTATCTGTCTACGTAACCTGTAGTGATAGTTGAGCTATTATCTTAGGCTCACTGAATTTATCAATGTCTGGGCAGCATTCGTTGGCAATGCCTGATAATATCCTCCTGATTATTTTTTCTTCTTTATCAGAAACAAACAAAGCTTCTTTAATTGAATAGCTGAAATAAGCATTCTGTTTAATATGCTTAGTTAGCCTGGCATAATAAAGCACTTGTGGTGCTATGAGTACTATCTATCCTGAGTGGTAGATAGTACTTTTTCTTCGGTATTTATTAAAAAAAGCTGACTCGAGAACAAGAAAATCATCATATCTTCATCAAAATCACCTTTTTGTTGTCCGTATTTCAAAATCAAGCACACTTACCATCGTGTGTAAGGGCTTAGGTAGCCCTTTATAATAATGAGTATTTTTTCATGTATTCTGTGATTAACAAAGCATTTTTTAATCATGCAAATCGGAGTACTTACTAACGGAATAATATGACCGTATCTACTTTTGTTGTACCAAAAAATAAGGTCTCAAATGCTTTTGCCAAAAGCACCTAGAAATTTTATAAAAAAAGATGTAAAATTTCTTGGAAAACCAGTATCATATAGCTTATTTTGTCTATCGATTAAGTAGATTAAAAGAAAATCTTAGATTACGCCATCTCAGGCGTTAGTCACTTCAACTTAATTGTATAAACAATGAAAAGTGCATTGGGTGGTGTCTTCAACACGGCCTTCTCACTGATGAATTTCACCTAGAACCCTGAATTTTTTACCATTAAATTTTTTGTAATATGAAATTTACAGAAAGCACAATTTATTATGAGATTTTAGCGCTTCTCATATTTTTCAGCTTAGCGGAGTTTTTTACAGGCGCTTTTAAAAGTGGAAAATGGAACAAAAATGAGTGGCATATTACAGTGGCAGGTCTTGCGTTGTCAAGTGTAATTACTCGTCCACTTAGTTTCCTTTTTACCACTTACGTGCTAACCTATTTTTTCTCTGATTACGCAAATTACTTTGCCAATGTGCCTTTCTGGGCCGGTTTGTTGATTACCTGTCTGCTTGAAGATTTTACCCAATACTGGTGGCATAGAGCGGCACATACATATCCCTGGCTCTGGAAAGGGCATAGAGTGCATCACAGCGCGCCTGAAATGAGCGTGTTGCTTTCTGGCCGAAATTCGTGGTTGTATTTATTGCTGTTTCCGTCAAGAATCGTTTCTGCAACTTTGGTTTTTCTGGGTTTTGGCGAGGCCTTCATTGTAGGTTATTTTCTGAAGATACTGATTGGCATTGCCTCACATTCAAGTATTCCGTGGGACAAGCCTCTCTATAAAATCAAATGGTTGCATCCGCTGATGTGGGTGGTTGAGCGAGTGATTTCCACCCCTGCTACGCACCACGCTCACCATGCCGCCAACGACCATGATGGTATCGGCGTTGTAAATGGCAACTATGGTAATATGTTTTTTATATGGGATGTGATTTTTGGAACTGGTAAAATAACCAGACAATTCCCTGAAAAAATAGGTCTTGACGACTACCACGAAGAACCCTGGTATGTCCAACTGGGCTACCCAATATTCAAATCAACAAACGAAAAGAGTGAAATGTCTAAATAAGCAGGTTTTTTTTAGCGCATAAACAGCTGTTTGAATCAGACGGCTGTTTTTAAAATTACCTTGTATAAAAAAAAGGCGCTGGAATACGTATATTTATTATGGTTAGATGTATAGACTTGAGCATTAGAGTTTTGTAAATCTTAAGAGTAAACATTATCTTAATAGGATTCAGAAGGTATATAAGCGCTTAAATTAAATAAAAGATTCTGAAAACGCTTAAATCATTAGCAATATGAAAACAAGATTCTCTAAATTTATAGTTGTGGTTGCTTTACTTAACTTCCCGGTATTTGCGCAGGCACAAAAAGATGAAACTTTTACTATTGAAGGTTATTACAAAGTGAAGTGGGGTTATCAGTCCGAATTTCTGGAACTTTATAAAAAGAACCATTATCCTTTACTTAAGAAAGCTATAGAAAAAGGAGATTTGTTAAGTATTAAATTAGATAAGCCTTTACAGCATGCTACTGAAGAAAGCCGCTGGGACTATCGAATTACCTTGGTATTTAAAAACGTGCAGGCAGCCTTTGACCCAAACCTGACTGAGCCTTACAAGAAAACTTTATACCCTGACCAGCCCAAGTTCAAAAAAGAAGAATCCCGACGCTTTGAGATATTGGATGCCCATTGGGATGTATCAGTGGGTACAGAAAGCCTTGAAAAGTAAATCTGGGTCTTTACTGTTTAAAACAAAACTTGTTTACACAATGAAAAGATATATACTAACCACACTTGCAGTATTCCTTGTTTGTCGTTTTGCTTTTTCTCAGCAATCGGCAAGCTCTTTTATTGGCCCTGAAAGAGGTTCTCTGGTGATAGTAGGTGGAGGAAAAGTGCCCGCTGAAATATGGGCAAAATTTATTGAACTGGCTGGTGGCGAAGGGGCAAATATTGTAGTTATCCCGACAGCACAAGGAGATTCAAGTATACACGCCAATAAAGGGTTTTCGCCTGAAAAAGAATTGTTAGAAAAGTTTGGCGTTGCTACTGTGAAGGTTTTGCACACAACAAACCCAACCGAGGCTAATTCTGAAATTTTTGTAGCACCCATAAGAAAAGCCACAGGCGTGTGGTTTGTCGGGGGTAGGCAATGGCGCCTGGCAGATTCTTATCTGAATACGCTTACGCACAAGGCTCTCAAAGATTTATTAGATAGAAATGGGGTAATAGGAGGTACTTCCGCCGGAGCTACTATCCAAGGTTCTTTTTTGCTAAGGGGTGATACAAAAGCCAATACAGTTCTGGAAGGTGACCATGTTCAGGGGCTTGATTTTATCCATAATGTAGCTATCGACCAACATATATTACCACGAAACCGGCAGTTTGATTTAATTCCCGTTATCAGAAAGTATCCGTCTTTGCTTGGCATCGGTATTGATGAAAGCACAGCAATTGTAGTCAAACAGAATCAGTTTGAAGTAATAGGAAATTCAGTAGTGGCGATTTATGATGTGACTAATTTTGATGGTAAAAAAGAAAACCCATCTGGCGAATCAGGTAATAACGGGCCATTTTACTTTTTAAGTAAAGGGCAAAAATTTGATTTAAAAGCACGAAAAACAATAAAAACCAAATAGTAGCCATTTGATGAAAAAATTACTACTGCCTTTGATTATTTCATTAGTTTTCACAAAGACATACTCACAAAAAGAATATCAGCATAATATTGTCTGGGGACGGCTGGTCTTGACTGATACAATAAGTAAAAAATTACGCTGGGAGGTTTACCTTCAACACAGAAGGCAGAATACCCAACAAACAAACTGGGATGTATTGGCTCAAAGCCAGTTTACCAGCTACTGGCTATGGCTACATTATAACCTGACACCTACGGTCAGGCTTTCTTTTTCTCCAGTCGGATATTTTAAAAGCTGGATACTAATTTCTCAACCTGTAGACCTTGAGAAAGACCCGATTAATGAATGGCGTGTTTCAGGAAGGATTGAACAAGAGGTAAAAGGCCGATTCTTTAATACCTATAATCGGTATGGATTAGAATACCGGCAGCGAGACTTATTAAATAACGGGATATTCAGGCCTAATTTTCGGGTACGCTATATGTTGAGATTTGAGAAACCAATCACATTTGCATTTTTGAACAAGCCCCTCACTGCTATTGTAAATGACGAAATATTTATTCAGTTTGGTAAAGCAGTAAAAGGGAATCCTAATATTTTTGATCAGAACCGATTATATGCAGGATTAAATTATCCGTTTAACAAATATCTCAAGGGAAGTTTGGGTTATGTCTGGGGGATACAGTCTCGTATTTCGGGCAAAGAAATTGATTATTATAATTTTTTGTGGGGTATCCTGACTATTGATAATGTATCAGCCATTTTTAAAAGAAAAAGATAGGGACAGTAGAACAGTTATTTTCAATCCTTAGAGGGCTACCAATAAGGATTGAAAACAGCTGGTTGAACAGGTTGGTTTAATGATTTCCGTTGTATTTCTCACCCGCTTTAATCGCTACCGTCAGTTGATTTTCTTTAACCGGAAGCGGACAAGTGGCGTACGGTGTAAAAGCACATGGTGGGTTATAGGCTTTATTGAAATCTAAATAGATGTTACCTTCTGCGTCCGGTGCTTCGGCATCCAGAAATCTGCCTGCACCATACGTTTCGTGTTTGCTGGTGGCATCGCTGAATACAAAATGCAAGCGTTCTTTCGTGCCTGTTGCAGCTAAGCTATACTCTTTTCCATCAAGAGTAAATACCAGTTTCCCTGGCGAATCCTGTTCGTAAGTTCTTCCTGTAATATCTGTAATGCTCAGTTTTTTGCCTTCAGTTGGTACAAACCGGGTTTTTACTTTCCATGCTTCGTTAATCGGGAAAGTCTCAATGCCTTTAAATCCTAACAGGTATTCTCCTTCTAAATCTCTTAGCCGGATAGCATATTTATCACCTCGTTGAATTATAAACCAACGTAAAGTTTTATGTTTTAAAACCGTGGGTTTATTACCGTTGTACGGAAAAAGCGTTGTTTCTAATATTGGGTCATTGCCTTGTAAGACTACCGCATTTGGTGCGGCCTCGAAACTAATTTGCCCTTTCTTCAAAATTACCTTCCCGATAAAAGGCTCAGAGTGGTTGGCTGGGAATACGATCGAGTTCTTTTTATCCCCACCTATCGTATTTTCACCTTCTTCCAGCCAGAATAATCCGGCCAGGTTCAGCCAACCCTCTTCACTTTTCAGGTTTTCTATTCTTTTCTGTTGCCAGCTTTTAATAGCGGTTTCGTAAGGAGTTTCTACCACAAACGAGAACGCTACCAATGGCAGTAGTAACGCCAGACATTTTATGTACTTGTTCATAAGAATTAAATTTTAAATGTGTATGATAAAACCACTGATTGATTACAACGGGAAAAGGCTTTTATCGCCATACTTTAGTACTTCATTGAGTTTTTCCTTGTACTCTTGAAGTTTGTGGTGGGCATTTTTTTGCTTATAGACCTTGCACAGCCCTCAGATGCCATTAGCACTGTTAGGGTGTTTTTTAAGAAGTTGCTGATATGTTTTTTCAGCTTTATCAAATTTGCCGGCTTTCAGATGGGCTTCAGCCAGGCTAATCAGCACAGGCCGGGCATAGGTAGGGGGCTCGCTATAGCCTAAATCCTCTTCTTTTTGTGTAGCTAACTCAAGTGTTTCTATGGCAGCATCATAGTTTCCTTCAGCACTTTGTATGACTCCTTGCAATTCCAAAGATGCCACATTCAAGTCGCTGACTCTCCTGGCATTCATCTGGTCTTGGGTTGCAGATTGATTTAGGTTTCTCCAGAGGTGAGCATCTAACGCTTCTGAATGCTGTCTGGCAAGAGCAATGTTGTTTGCCTTTATGGCAGCCATTCCGGAGGCAAAGTGGAAAAGCGCGTTTTTGTAAGCAATGGCTTTATTGGTAAAAAGACTATCTTCGTCTAGTCTAATGGCCGCCAATTTATCAGCGGCTCTTTCATAGAAGCCAAAGCATAGTTCCATCTTGGCGGGCGCAATCACCCCCTGATAGAAAAATCTGCCTTCAAATTTTCTTTTTCGTTCCTTCGTGGCAGGCATATTTTTCAGCTTTTCGGCATAGTAAAGCGCAGTGTTATACCTACCGTCTTCGGCGCAGTTAGAAAGCAGATAGTTAATGTTATGTATGTAATTCCAGGCATCAACCTCTGGTATTTTCTGATCTTTCATATAGGCCGAATCTACTTTTACAGCCGCAATAAAAGATTCATAGGCTTTCTGGTACAGGCCTGCTTTGTAATACACGTGTCCTGGCATATGCACCATGTGTCCTGAATTAGGCGCAAGTCTTGATAGCGTTTCAGCACTTTGAAAGGCGTCTTCCGGGCAGCAATTTTCTTTCAGATGAATCCAGTAATGATGGGCTGCGGCATTGTCAGGTTGATTCCGCAGAATATCTTTCAGCAAATACTCTGAATAAAGCTGTCCTTCGCGCGGATTCAGCTTTGTGTCATAACCAGCCATTTTACTTAGAGCCAGAAACAATTTTGCATCTACATCTTCAGGATATTTGTGAATAATCAACTCCAACTTAGATTGATAAGCAGCTTTGCCACCTGTTTTCTCATCATCTCTTAGTATAATGGCTTCAGCGTACAGTTTTTCTCTGTCACTCGCTTTCTCCTTTAATTGTTTGATTTTAGCTAATGCCAGTTTCTGGTCGGGTTTAAACTCATCTCCTTCTATAGCACCAATGGCACTATACAAACCATAATAAGGCATGATAGCTAAAGAATCGTGCTTAATAGCTTCCTTAAAAGCCCGATAGGCCTCAAAGTCCCAGAAGCAGTGAAGTAATGCTATGCCCTGATTAAAATACAGCTGGGTCTTAGCCGATTTACTACTGATTTTAAAATTTACCTCTCCAATACCCTTAAAGAGTACTGGAGGAGGTAAATTAGGTACATAGGCGGTTTCTTTACGGTATCCTAAAATATGCTCCAGATGACTATGGTTGTCATGGGTTACGCCTCCGTCATGTGCTTCAGCCTGGCTGCTTTTGTGGTTCTCATGCTGGTTTTCACCTACACGGACCCGCTGGGCATATATTCCGAATGGAATTAATAGAAAGAAAAGAAAACGTAACATAGCTCTTTTAGTTTTTGAGTAAATAAGGTTCAACAAGAGTAAAAGAGGCTTATTGAAGCAATAGCCTGTTTGTTACTATTTCTACATTAGGCAGTGGGAATATGTAATTATCCTGCGACGGTTTCACTTCGGGGGCTGTCAGAGAACTGCTTGACTTGGCAGGAAGCGGCAGCAGATTCCTAAGCAAATCGTTCGACCGGAAGCCTTCACCCAGTAGCTCAATTCTGCGCTCGGTAAGAATGGTATTTACCAATGCAGGCGCTGTTGATATGGCCGGGTTCGGGAACTCATAGGTAGCATCAGAACGATTGCGGACGGCCTTTAACAGTTCTGTTGCTTTCTTCAGGTCTCCGGTTTGTGCTGCAGCTTCGGCATAGTTCAGCAATACCTCTGAGTACCTGATAACCGGCATGTAGTCCAGAAAAGGAGACGGTTTATTATATTTGGTCAGAAACTGCACGCCTGATGCCGTACGGGCAAATGTCCTTCTCAAATCGGTAGATTTCCATTCCTTATCACCCCATATACCCGTTGGGTTAAGGTTATATTCTGCGTTAGCATTAAAAACATACGGGAACGACGGCTGACCTGTAATGTTATCCAGTTCGGTCATCGGAATAGAAAGGATAGACTCTGTACTGGTATAATTGGTAGTGAAAATCTCGACAATGTTTTGCAACTTATGCACCACACCAGATGAAGCAGTAAACGGTGCAGCGGTTGAAACAATCTTCTTCGCTTCTTCAATTACCTTCTCATAATTACTGCTGTTTAGATATACGCGCGTTTTTAACGCTATGGCTGTGTTGCGGTGCGCGCGGGTGGTATTCAGCAAGGCTGTTGCGTAGGTGAGGGGCAAATCTGTTTCAGCTTCATTGAGGTCCTTGATAATCTGTGCATATACTTCTGCTACCGAGCTACGCTTTAAGTCATTATTCGCAGTTGATTTTTCAGCATTCAGGCGCAGAGGTAATCCTGGCGAAGCGCCCTTGTTTTCATTATAGGGGCGGGCATACAGCGTTACCAAAGCATAATAGCTCAAAGCTCTTAGGAACTTAGCCTCTGCTGTAAACTGTTTATTGAGGGTTTCGCTAACTACCTTCGGATTATCCTTCAAGCCCTGAATCAGAATATTGGCATTATTTATCGTTCTGTAGCCTGCTTCCCAAAAACCGGCCACAAAGTTTGAACCCGAATTTAAGGTCTGGCTCCAGGCTTCAAATGCCGTAAAAGTATTACTGGTTCTGTTGATGAACTCCTCTCCGCGAGCCTCAGTATAGATGTAATAGTTGCCACCATAAAAGTTAGAAGATTTGGCAGCTTTGTAAATACCATTCACAAGCCCCAGAATACGGTCGGGGGTATCGAATGCGTTTACGCCGCTAATGGCTGTAATGGGTGCCGGATTAAGTTCTTTCTCCTGGTCGCAGCCTGAGAGTATAAAAAGTGAACCTGCCAGCAGGCCTGCTAATGATATATTTCTGGATATAAGTTTCATTGTTCTTACGATTTTAATTGTATATATGCTCTGACTATGGTTCAACAGGTCAGAAACTTACATTGATACCAAATGTGAAAGTGCGCGCCTGCCCAACCGAGTTCTTCTCTACACCCGGCGTTGTATTGGAATTACCATTCACAGAAGACTCAGGGTCTGTACCCGTATATTTGGTAATTAGAAATAGGTTAGCTCCCTGAACGTACACGCGCACTGCCGACAAGCCGATTGAAGACAAAGCCTGCGAATTAGGTAGGCGATAGCCCAGAGAAGCATTTTGCAGGCGTATAAAGTCTGCTTTCTCGGCATTGGCAGAAACAGGGAACGAAGAACCGCTCGAGGTCTGGTCGTTATAAACCAGACGAGGAATATCTGTAATATCACCCGGTTTTTGCCAGCGGTTCAGTATCTCGGTTGAATTGTTATATGCTCTCTGGTCTAGCAAAGTAGCACGTGTACCGTTCATGATATAATTACCGCCTGAATACGAGAGATTAATACCCAGGTCGAAGTTTTTATATTTGAAATTATTAGCCAACCCTCCGTAAAAGGTAGGCAAGGCATTGCCTATCAGGTAATAATCGGCACCGGTAATGGCAGGCGCTTTTGTGCCGTCAAGGTAAGTCCATTGGCTTTGGCCCGGTAGCACAACCTGACTGAACTGCACTTGTTGTCCTTTTGCATTGATAAAAATGCGCTGCCCGTTAGCCGGATTCACACCCGCCGTTCTGGCGCCATACAAGCTACCTACCGAATGCCCTACACGTGTAATGTTGGTGGTTTCATAGGCTACGTGTGTAGTACCTATTATATCGGTATTGCCGTCAGCCAGCGCCGTAACTCTGTTTTTCAGGGTCGTAATATTGAATGAGGCATTCCACGAAAAATCTCCCTTACGCAAAATGCTGGCATTAATGCCTAACTCAACACCCCTGTTATACATAGAACCCACATTGCCCAGAATGGCATTGCCCGGAATCCCCTTTGATACCGCCTGCGGCGCGCTTAATATCAAACCATCAACATCGTTGTTAAAATAAGTTGCCTCCAGTTGTATTCGGTCGTTCAGAAAACCCAGCTCTGCACCTATGTTGGTTTGCTTGCTGGTTTCCCACCCTAAGTTTGAGTTTCCAGCCTGTGCAATAGCCCAGGTAGCCGCATTGCCGTACAATGAACCGCTGTATAGTTCAAGAGAACTGTATTCGTTGCTTAAATTGCCGTTCCCGACTCTGCCCCAGCTGGCTCTCAGTTTCACACTGTTAAGTACTCTTGTCAGTGAAGAGTTTTTGTAAAATCCTTCGTCAGACAGTTGCCAGCTACCAGAAACACCACCAAAGTTGCCCCATTTACGGCCGGTACCCAGCGCAGAGTTACCGTCGCGGCGGAAGTTGAAAGTAACAAAGTATTTTTTATTGTAGTCGTAGTTCAGGCGGGCAAAAGAAGAAAGAAATACACGTTGGCCGATTTCGTTGTTGGCAGCGGCAATTGCGCCCCAGTTACCCTGATAATTCTCGAAGAAGGGGTCAGAGGTCTGTGTTCTTGAAGCACCCCATGACGACACATCAAATTTCTGGATGTCGTAGCCTATCAAGGCAGCTACACTGTTTTTTGCCCCAATAGCGAAGTTATAACCTAAGGTGTTTGTCCAGTTCCAGTTGTCTCTCAGGCCTGAGGTATTGGTGGCATTCCCTCTGCTTGAAAAACCATTTCCTTGAATCGCGCTGTCGAAACTTACTGTTTCTGTTTTAAGTCGGTCAACTGCATAGGTGGTAGTGAACTTCAGGTTTTTAATAATCTCGGCATCTAATGTAAAGTTGGCAATCACCCGGTCGTTGGCAGAGGTATACCTGTTTTCGTTGAGCAAAGCCACCGGATTACCCCAGTTACTGACAAACTTATTGTTACCTACGCCAATGGTATTTGGGCTCGCCGGGTTTACATTGTAGCTTCCGTCGGCATTAAACGGCCCTACATTGGGCGGAAGAGCAATGGCTAAACGTGCTACCCCAACCAGAAAGAAATTAGAATTAGGCAATGAACCGGCATAAGGTGATTCATTAAAGCTGGTGTTATAAGACAAGCCGCCTTTGAACTTCAACCATGAGGTAAGCTCCTGGTCGATATTGAAACGAACCGCCTTTCTGTTGAATTCATTGCCTACCAGAAAACCATTCTGTTTGGTAAAGTTTGCTGAAAAGTAATAGTTTGTTGATGAAGTGCCACCCGACACGCTTAAATTATGGCTTTGGGAAACCCCCTGACGGTAGATGTAATCATACCAGCGGGTATCTACAGGTTTGTTGCTGGCATCGGTATTCGGAAAAAACAGGGCAGATGCCACGTTGTCGTTATTGGCATTGCCACCTAGTACTTTAGCATTTAAAACTGCCTCATTTTTAATGGCTATAAACTGTTCTGCATTTAAAAGTTCAGGCAAACGGGTAACATTAGATACCCCTGCCCATGCTTCGTAGGTGATACGTGGTTTACCTGTTTTACCCCTTTTGGTAGTAACCAGAATGACACCTCCGGCTGCACGTGAGCCATAGATTGCAGTTGAGGCGGCATCTTTCAGTACGTCTATCGACTCTATGTCAGCCGGGTTGATGTCTCCCAAAGGGTTATTGGGTACTGCTGTGCTGGTAGATATATTACCGGTGTTGATAGGTATACCATCTACCACCACTAAAGGATACGAACTTAAAGAGATGGAATTAACCCCACGTATACGGATAACCGGCGGGTTGTTTAACACACCATTGGGCTGTGCTATGTTTACCCCGGCGGCACGGCCAGACAGCGCCTGGTCAAAACTCTGAATAGGTTGTTCTTTTACCACGTCTCCGCTAACCCTTGCTGCCGAACCCGTAAATTCTGCTTTGGTTTGGGTGCCATAGCCAACTACCCTTACTTCGCTGAGTAGTTTTGCCTCTGATACCAAATCAACAGAAACTGAGGCGCTATTGCCCACCACTTTTTCAATGGTGGTATATCCTATAAATGAGAAGACCAGTGTGCTGCTTTCTGCAGCCTGAATCTTATAGCTACCTGTTAAATCAGTAATAACACCAGTGTTAGTGCCTTTTACTGTTACCGAAACACCCGGCAGCGCTTCGCCGTTGTCTTTGTCCTTTACTGTGCCTGTTATGGTTTTTGACTGCGCAAAAACATGAGCAGATAAATGAACTAAAATCAATAAAGTAAATGTAGACCTGTTAAATTTCATGATGTGCTGTTTGATTAATTGACCGAAGGTTCTGAGATATAATGGTAAATGATGCGGTTGATAGCATTCGGCTATCTGGAAAATGCTTCTTAACAATGGCAGTTCTGGGTCGGCATTGTATTATTTCAGCATTGCATTAGTCTTTTCAATTGTATTTTGAATGAAGAAGAGACTAAAATCCTGACGCGACACTTTCGTGCAATAGCGGTACCCATTATACTTTATAACCTTTCAGATAAGTATTTAAAGACGTTGAAAAGGGCTTTAACCTTACTCTTTGAATATAGTTAATGACATTCTGAGCGAAGATTAAAGCGTTTATTCCTGAAAAAAATCGGGTAATAAACGTATTGAGCCTACTTGATAAAATCGGGCTGTAGAAATGTACTTTTACATTCTTTTTCATTTACTTTGTAATGGTTAAATAAAAAAATAAGGTGCCTGAAGGTTATTCTAACCTTCTTAATCATTCGCAATGAGCCTTTTTTTGACCTACCACTCTTGTTCCAGCAGGAGTGGTATTTTTTTAATTCATATATGCTTCTTTGGGTTTAAATTAATTAATGTTTCAAGGGTTGTCAGCAGTAGGTAGATTGGGAGAAGGTATTAGTAATACAATACTCTACTAAATCTATCGACAAAATAAATTAATAGATTCTTAGCCTGCAAGATAATTTTAAACTAAATGTGTGTATCTTAGTAAAGTACAAATTATAATTTAATTAATGATGCGCAATGCAGTGTTTAAAGGTTTGTTAAGGTCAGAGAATAGATATTTCATGGTTGCAGGGCGGCAATAACTTATAGTTGTGCCTTAATAAAATACAATAAACTATATAATATATATGATAAGTAGGATAATAGAAGAATTTTATTTAAGCTTGCACCTTAATACGCTTTAAAAAGAAATTAGTGACCTACGAATCAATTTTATAAAGACAATTCAATGAATTTTATTATTAGGCCTATTATTATTTTACTTGTTTTTTCTATCTATTCCAGGGCCGGAGATTTTGAGCTTACACCCGGGTTTCAAAAGGCATATACCGAGGTTTTTAAATATAAAATTCGGACAGCTAGAAATCTTTTGGTAAATGAAAAGAAAGACAGCCCTTTCAGAGCTTATCTTGAAAGTTATATTGACATGGTAGAATTGTTGAATTCAGACGATGAAGAATACTATGAAAGAATAAAGCACAGAGAGGGAGAGCGACTGGATTTAATTTAGGACCTGGATGAAAAATCTATATATAACCGTTTTCTCAGAGCTGAAATTAAAATGCACTGGGCATTAAATAAACTTCGGTTCGGGCATGAACTTAAGGCCGCCTTTAATATTATAGAGGCTTCTAAATTGCTGGAAGAAAATCAGAGGTTGTTTCCTGGCTTTCTGCCCAATTACAAATCGCTCGGATGTCTTCATATTATTGTCGGGTCGGTACCTGACAATTTCAAATGGGCGCTTAAAATACTTGGGCTAAAAGGAAATGTTAGTCAAGGTTTGCTTGAATTAGATAAGGCAGCAAAAGATCCTTTGTGGGGCAATGAAGCAAGATATTGTTCTTATTATATACAGGCTTTTGTAGGAAAAATAGATGAAAAAGAGCAAGCCGAATTAATGAAGTTTATAGAAAGTCAACCTGATAATTTAAATGTACATTTTATTGGTTTAGCAGTATCAATGCGCGCTAATAATGCCGAACTAACCCATAAAATTCTTAAAAAGCTGCCAGCAGGAAATGAATACATCGCATGCCCAATTCTTGACCTTTACAGAGCCGATGTAGCATTAATGAGGCGTCAGTACCAGCAAGCCAATGGCTTTTATGGCCTCTATCTTAAAAACGTAAAAATCAAAACTTTTGTGAAGGATACTTATTTCAAATTGTTTTTAAGTAATTATCTCATGAATAATGATAAACTGGCACTAGCATACCTTTCTAAAATTCCGGCAGTAGGCAGCACAATTAGTGAAGGGGATAAGGCGGCTGAAAAATTTTATGAAAGTTATGCCAAAGGTCATGTTTTACCCAATAAAGAATTATTGCAGGCAAAACTTGCATTAGACGGGGGGTATTATCCTGATGCACTTGATTTAATAGCAGCAATAACCGAGCAGAAGTTAATTACACAAAAGGAGAAAACAGAATATTTCTATCTGGCAGGGAAAGCCTTCCAGAAGAATAACCAAGCCGACAAAGCGATTGGTTATTTCGAAAAGGCAATTGTGCTCAATGAAAAGCAACCCTGGTATTTTGGTGCTGGTGCGGCTCTGCAATTAGGCTATATTTTTCAGGAAAAAGCCCAGAAAAATCAAGCAAAAATTTATTTTGAGAAAGCGATCTCTTATAAAAATCATGAGTACAAAAATACAATAGACAGCAAAGCCAGAGCCGCTCTTTCAGAAATGGGATTCAGAATTAATTAACGGCCCGGGTAGTAAATTAACAGCGTAGCTGCATTAGGAATTTAAAGGTTACCCTAGGGCATTTATTGGCGGTTTTTGAAGTATATTAAAAAGAAAGTTTTCAGAGGGTTCAGGAAATGAAACTGGCGTACCTGATAAAATGCCAGACAAGGAATTATAGGTTAGGTATATCGGGGTTATATAAGTTGAATAAATTCATGGCTATTCAAAAAAGCCGCAATGGGTACCATGAGTTGAATTACAAACACATTCAGCCCGCAAACGCGCTCAGAAATGATTTTTTTGTTCTAAGGAAAAAAAATATGACCTAGAAGGCATAACTATTATGAATCCAATCAATGAATTTGTGAAGCAAAAACGCACAATTAACGCAGGAAGAATTGGCTCAGAAAGCAGGGGTGGGTTTGCATTTATTGCGCAAGTTGGGAGAAAGGAAAACTACCCTCAGGCTCGACGAGTTGAATCAGGCACTGGATATGCTCGGCAATGATACTCGGGGGTTATCAGAAAGGAGGTGGGGGATGAATAGAGCCCGTGGCTTATGTTTCCTTTTTTTGTTGGATTGATTCCTGAAGGAGGATTAATGGATATTGCTGTGGAGAATTGAAAAATTAATCCGCGCGACCGTATGCGATTATTGCGGGCTACCTGCCGCAATTTGCAGCATTCCTAAGCTGTGAGTTTTTACCCGAAACACACCAATTATGCTTACCATCATAGTTTTAGAGCTTACGATAAGTTACTATTGTACCGTAATTTAACTGGCTACTGAAATGTTGACGCAACAATTGTACACGCAATGGCTTGAAGCCCGAACCAGACTTTCAAATCAATTCAAGCAAATAACTGGAACAGACCTTTTGAAAAAGCTTGGGGATTCCCCCAATTCTGCCGGCTTTCTGATTCGCCATATTGCAGACGTTGAGCTGCTCTTCGCTAAAAATGTGTTCAAATACAACGAAGTAAAGGTTGTTGCAAAGACAGTGATTGACCAGAAAGATACCGGCGAATGGACAGATTTAGCAGAATTGCTGCAATACCAGCAATATGCATGTCAGATGTTAGAAGAGGCCATCTTAGCACAGCAGGATTCAGATTGGGATGAACTCATCACCACCAAAGAGTTTGGAACAAAAACAAAAATTGAGGCATTAGGTCGCATTATCTCACATACATCCTATCATGCAGGTCAGTTGGCTATCGTTGTAAAGTATGGAGTTTTATGAGGCATTCAGACACGAGTAATACCAGCACAAAATTGAAATAGCTTTTAGCGGGTTCTTAAAAAGAGTCAATTGAATCAGTTTAAAGCTGAAACTTGCAAGGTTGGATGTTAGGCCGGGCTGGAAGAAAACAATGCAAGGTTTAATATGGCAGCAATGCGTTTTTTCTGCTATTTTTTTGGCAAGGCTTACCACAGAAAAGTTAATATGTATAAAATCAGGCAGAAAAAAGAAGTACTAATGAAAGGGGGCATCGAAGGGTGAGATGGTACATACCAAATAATCCAAAACTACGGCTTGCTGCTGCGTAACGTAAAATAATATTATACCGGTGAACTCCCAAAATCATACCTGATGCTGTAATTGTTTAGGCATAAGCCACTCACTTGTATTTAACCAATATTATTCGGTACTCATGAAAAAGACTTTCCCAATATTAGTTACTGTCTTAAGCCTGACTGTAATTAGCTCTTGCAAAACCAAAGAAATTGTACCTGTCCCTCCAACTTTAGACACCATTACGGTTGCTGAAACAACCTTTGCTTCGGTGCTGCTTTCATGCGCAATTAGCAATGTTGGCAATCAATCTATTTCTGATTATGGTTTTGTTTATTCTGAAACCAACGCAACCCCCACTTTGGCAGATTCAAGAATAGCTCATGGAGCGGTATCGGACCCGAAGGTTGCGTCCATAAAATTTTCAGACGTTGTGAAAGGCCTAAAACCAAGCACTAATTATTTTGCAAGGTCTTATTCTGTAATTGCTTCCGGAACAGTTTTTGGACCTGTCATGACCTTCAAAACTGCTGATGTTATTCAACCTGCTATAAAAACTGATGCCGTCATTCTGGTTTTTACAACTAGTGCAAAATTAAGAGGAATTGTAGAAACAAAAGGCTCTTTTGATGTAAGCGAGTACGGCATTTGCTGGTCGTCGACCAACAACCTTCCAACAACAACCGATTCGAAATCAGGTAAAACTAATATTAGTGTTTTTCCTACGATTTATACCGTAGATGCAACTAATTTGACACCAAATACAGCTTATTATTTTCGCGCATTTGTTGTTTCCAATGGCGTAACTACCTATGGTGACGCTCTGAAATTCAATACTTTAGCCATAACGCAGCCAACTATAAAAACCCTGGATGCCACCACAACTTCTACCACTTCTGTTAAAATTAACGGAGTAGTTGAATCGGGCGGAAATTCTGCTGATATCACCGAATATGGCATTTGTTGGTCGCAAAGATTTTCAACACCAACAACTGAGCATTCTAAAGCAAAAATACCCGATAGCATAATGATTTTCCCAAAGACATTTTCGGTAAACATTTATAGTTTAAATAGCAATATAGAGATTTTTTACAGGGCTTATGTTATATCTAATGGGGTAGTAAGCTATGGAGACATAAAAACTTATAAACTCGAAACAGAGGGTTTTCCTACTTTAACTACCGGAAATGCCACGCATATTTCGGCGACCTCCCAAAAATTAAATGGTACTATTAACACCAGAGGTAATTATGCAATTACTGAATACGGTGTTTGTTGGTTTTATATCAACGACTTTTCAAATACCTTACCTATAACTTGTATTTCAGGAGCTACCATTCAAGGTAGTCCAACGGCTTTTCCGGCCACATTTTCTATTGACGCCACAAACCTGAATGCAGGTACTTTATATATCTATCGTGCTTTTGTTGTTGCAAATGGAATAACTACCTATGGCAACGAAAGAATATTTTTTAAGGAGGCCAGCCCTAATTAATTCGCTGTTTCTTTCTTCAACGCCTTTGCGTATAAACGAGTTGGAAATCCAGAAGCATAGGGTCGTAGCTTCCTTTCTTACGCCATTTAGCCTGTCTTTTTTTGCCTTATATGTAATTGTATTTTCAATGAAGTTAGGCTTATCCGTATTCTAGCCATTCTGGGTCGTGCCATCACTATAAATCAGTAACAGTATATAATCAACAGGCTTCTACGAATTAACGACCATTTGTTTTTGTAGTATGTGTAGATAAAGTAGAATAAAACAAATATAACAAAAAATATTAGTCTACTTATTTGGTAGATTATATATAATAATATTAGTTTTGTTTCAGTTGCTTAAAGCTGTATCTATTTCAATAAATAATTACTTCTCTTTTTACAAAAGTAGTTACTCAAGGCAGGAAAAGTAAAGTATTGATTGATGATATGCTGAAAGGCAAAAGACAAGAAAAAGCCTAAAAATGCCACTCTTGCGGGAACAAGAGTGGCTGGTCAAAACAAAGGCTCATTGCGACATGATTGTGGCGATTGCGATGCAATCGGCCAGGTACCTAATTGTTTAATTTAACCATTACAAAGTAAATGAAAAAAAACGTACTTGTACAGTTTTTGCTGGCTATTCTGCTGATTCCTTCGGTAGCTTTGGCCCAGCAATCAGATGCAACCATTAATTCTACGCTTTCCGGGAGGGTAATTGACGAAAAAACCAAAGAGCCACTCATTGGTGCATCTGTGCAAATTAAGGGAACTACCCATGGAGTCATTACTGATGTTGATGGCAAATTTTACTTCAAAACCGGCCAGAAATTCCCCTATACACTAGTTGTAAATTTTATTGGGTATGAGCCCCTAGAAATTTTGGCTTCAACAAGCACCATTATTGTGCCGTTGAAGACCAATGCACAACAATTGAACGAAATTGTTGTGGTTGGTTATGGTACTCAGGAACGCAAAAACCTGATTGGCTCAATTACCAAAGTAGACCCCGCCGAAGTCAATGCGATACCTGTCGGCAGCATTGATGCCCAGCTTCAGGGAAAGGTGTCTGGTGTGCAGATTTCTTCACCCACCGGCGTACCCGGCGAAACAGTAAACGTAAGGGTACGTGGCGCCACCTCAATTAATGCCGATAACGACCCTCTGTATGTTATTGACGGTGTTTTTGTAAATAGCAATAGTTTACAGACAATCAGCACCGGCGGCAAATCTACTTCGCCCATTGCAGATCTTAATCCGGTCGATATACAGAGTATTGAAGTTTTAAAAGATGCCGAAGCAACCGCATTGTATGGGTCAAGAGGAGCCAACGGGGTTATTTTGATTACCACCAAAAGAGGGAATTTTGAACAGGCCCCCAAGGTTAATTTCAACGTAAGCTACGGGCAGGCCAAAGCAATTAAACTCTGGGAGCTAACTACAGGGCCTGAACACGCCCAGCTTGTAAACGAATGGTGGATAAACACAGGAAAAGACACGCCATCATTAAACAGAACTTTTGCCAATCGGCCATTCAGGCCGGTTTCAGAAGGCGGGCGGGGGCTTCCGGAAGAACAGCAAACCTACGACCGCTTGAGCGAAGCTTTTCGAACAGCAACTTTGCAGAACTATGATATCTCGTTGGTTGGTGGCACAAAAACAACAAAGTACTATATAGGTGGTGGATACAATGCTCAGGAGTCTATCTTAAGGCCAATTACTTTTAACAGGGCAAGCTTTAAAGTAAATCTCGATCAGAAGATAAACGACAAAGTTCAGATAGGCGTAAGCAATTCATTCAGCCGTACCTATCGCAATCAGGCGCGGGCGGGTGATGGCCCGCAAGGGGGCTTGCTGCAGGCAGCTTTGCATACACCAACATATCTTTCTCCAACCGAAAACGGCGTTCTGGTTGGCAGGGCAGGGTTTGACAACCTTACACTACTGCTGCAAAACTATGATGTACACTCAACCAGCCTCAGATACATAGGCAACTTATATGCAGAAGCCGAACTATTGCCTAATCTGAAACTTCGTTCGAGTTGGGGTGTAGATTATAATAACTACAACGAGTCTGAGTATTGGAATACTTTCCTTCTTCTGGGCGCTCAGGGTGGCCTTGCCACTTCTTCAATAAGTCAGTTCACGTCATTATTAAATGAACAGACACTTACGTATCGCCACAAAATAGGTAAAAAACATTCATTGGGTGTCGTTGTCGGTAATACTCTCCAAAGCGATGTACTCACCAGAACCTATGCCGAAGGCCGTGGATTTGCCAATAATTCATTTAAAATCATTTCTTCGGCAGCTACAACTACCAGTTCACAAAGTTGGAGTAAAAGCACGCTGGCCTCTTTCTTTGCCAAAGCAGATTATGCCTTTAATGGTAAATACCTCATTAACTTTAGTGTAAGAGCCGACGGCTCCTCAAGATTTGGTAATGACCGCAAATGGGGGTATTTCCCTGCCGTAGGTGCTGCCTGGCGTATCAAACAGGAAGACTTCCTCAAAGACCTGTCCTTCCTGACAGACCTGAAACTCCGCACCAGTTACGGTATTGTAGGTAACCAGAACGGTATAGGCAACTTTGCTGCTCAGGGACTCTGGACAGGCGGAGCATCTTATCAGGGTAGCCCCGGCATCGCTCCGCAGCAATTAGCCAATCCTGATTTGAAGTGGGAACGAACCAATCAGTTTAACGTAGGTCTGGATGCCGCCATTCTGAATGGCAGAATTGGCTTTGAGCTTAACTATTACACCAAATACACACGCGATGGGCTGCTTCAACTGGCTTTGCCAAGCACTACCGGTTTTGGCAGTTACTGGAGCAATGCCGCCGAAATCAGTAATAAAGGCTTTGAGCTGAATATCAACACCATTAACTACGAGGAAGGGGGTTTCAGATGGACAAGTAACCTGAACATAGCGCAGAATATCAATAAAATAGAAAAGCTTGAGAATCCGCTCCGCTATGGCAGCCGCGAATTAATTCTACAACAACAAGGTACTCCTCTTTATTCTTTCTGGGTTTACAAGCAGTTATATGTTGATTCTCAGACAGGCAACGTAGTCTATGAAGATGTAAATAAAGACGGCCAAATTACCGTTGCCGACCGCCAGATTATAGGCAGTATCTGGCCTAAATTCTTTGGTGGTTTTACTAATAATTTCAGTTATAAAGGTTTTGAATTATCTGCATTCTTGGCTTTCCAGTATGGCAATAAGGTATATAACCACAATAAGTTTTTTGGTGAAGGCGGCGGTGCCAGAGATGCAGCCCGTGTGATTTTTGCCAGTAACAATGCCAGATGGCAAAAACCCGGCGATATTACAGATGTGCCCAGACCAGACGGCGTGAATGTAAACAATTATCGTGACGGCGGAAGCCGCTGGCTGGAAGACGGCTCCTTCTTACGTCTCCGCAGCCTGAATCTGGCTTACAATTTCCCTAAAGCAGTGGCTGCCAGGCTAAAGGCAGACAACCTGAAAGTGTATCTGAACGGCACAAATTTATTCCTTTTAACCAAATACACAGGTTTAGACCCGGAGTCAAGCGCGAGCAGTGACCAGAACGCACAGGGTATTGATTTGGGTACGCCTCCACAGCCACGTAGTTTTCAGGCCGGCTTGAGCCTTACATTCTAAAAACTGATAACCAAAACTAAAGGAAATGAAATCATTAAAATATATTCTATCTGCAGGAATACTTACGCTGAGCGCATCCTGCAGTAATTTTCTGGATGTAAAACCTCTGGAATCTATTTCTGATACCCAAACCATTTTTGATAAAACTTCTGCCGAAACAGCTATACGGGGCGTGTACTCGGCATTAAGTAATGGCAGTTATTATGGTACAACTTTCCAGTCAATAGGCTATTTATCCGGTGATAATATTCAATGGACGGGCTCACAGTCGCAGGTGCAGGAATTTATCAATAAAAAAGTGCAACCTGAAAACTCAACCATCTCCGGAGCCTGGACAGCCATCTACCGTACCATCAATCGCGCCAATAATGTAATTGCCAAGGTACCTGCAGTAACAGACCCGCTTCTGACAGAGACGCTTAAAAATCAGATTGTTGGTGAAGCTTATTTTATACGGGCTTTGTCTTATTTTGATCTGGCTCGTACCTGGGGAGGCGTTCCTTTGATTACTAAACCAACTGCCGCACCGACTGAGAATAAAGGTGTGACCAGAAGTAGCCAGGCCGATACATACGCTTTGGTGCTGAAAGACCTTGAAACGGCTGAACCGTTGCTTCCTTTAACTACGGACCGTTACCGGGCTACACGCAAAACCGTATGGGCCTTGCGTGCGCGTTTGCATCTTTATCTGAAAGAATGGGCTAAAGCAGAAGAATATGCTTCAAAACTGATTAGTGATACGAACTATAAATTAGTAAAACCATACAGTTCTTTTTTTGCCAATGATGCCCGCGGTACGCAGGAGTCAGTCTTTGAAATTTTCTACAGTGCCAATGAACCTAACACGCATCGGGGGCAATGGCAACCCCAAACCAACGGAGGTACTCGCCAATGGGCTCCGAATGATGCCCTGATAACCTTGCTAAACGACCCTAAAATTGGCGGGGGCCGTAGTGCATTGGTAGCAAAAGATAATCAGAATCGCTGGTATGGCAACTTGTATTACCGTACACCCGCCACCGACCCGAGCTATATTTTCCGCATTGCCGAGCTGTATCTGATTCGTTCGGAAGCAAGAGCCAATCTGGGCAAAATAACAGATGGATTGGCAGACCTGAACGCCATACGTGACCGCGCAGCAATAGAGCCCAGCACCGCCTCTACAAAAGATGCACTTTTGCTTGCTGTTGAAAATGAAAGAAGAATAGAGTTTGCCCTTGAGCCACACCGTTGGTTTGATGTGGTACGTACTGGTCGTGCACCGCAGGTTTTTAATGTAACCGACCCAAACCGACTCTTGCTGCCCATTCCGGTTGGAGAAATTCAGATTGATAAAGCGCTTACCCAAAACCCGGGCTATTGATTTAAACTTACTCCGGCCGGTAAACCTGTATTGGCTACCGGCCGGATTACTCCTTTGGTTTTTAAGACACTTACCAAAACAAAATATTCTATGTCTAATATTCTTGAACTAAACTCGCAAACGAATTGGAGTAACAAGGAAAAAACCATTTTCAGGTTTTTTGCCATTTATTTCTTTTTGCAGGTATTGCCCCTAGACATTCGGTTTTTCAGACACCTTTTTTCAATCAACTGGTTGCATGTGCAATACCGCGATATCTTCTACCTGTCCAGGTATTCTCCTTCTTTTACCGGCCATGACAGCTTCCTTAACTGGATAATTATTGCACTTCTGGCTACCGCAGGTACATTGCTATGGGGCAAGGCTTATGCTAAACCAATTAATTATGACAAACTCTATTATTGGTTAAGAGTATTGGTGCGCTATCGGCTGGCAGCGGGTGTAATAACCTATGGTTTCCTTAAGTTTTTCCCTATTCAGGCCCCCTTTCCTTCTATCAGTAATCTCAATACCAATTACGGCGACTTTACCGCCTGGAAACTGTTCTCTCTTGGTTTGGGGGTTGTACCAGACTATCAGTCGTTTTTAGGGTTAGTAGAAGTTATCAGCGGCTTGCTTTTGCTCAATCGCAAAACTGCTACAATAGCCACCTTTATTATTCTGCCTTTTACGGGCAATATTGCCATTTCAAATATTGCTTATGAAGGCGGCGAATATGTATATGCTTTTTATCTGGTTAGACTTGCGCTCTATCTGTTTGCTTTTGATGCGGTACGACTGTTTAATCTGTTGTCGCTTCAAAAGCCTGTTCAGCCAAACCACTATCAGCCTGTTTTTGATAAAAAATGGAAACCATACCGGCTGAGTTTAAAATCAGTCTTTATATTGTTTTTTGTGGTGTTGTATGGTGCCAAAACCTATGCAGGGTATAAAAAAGGCGGATACCATTTTCCCGAAAAGAAAGGAATTGAACAAACAAGCGGCCTTTATAACGTAAGTGAGTTCAGATGGAATGGCCAGCTTTTACCATACTCCAGAACTGACTCTACCCGTTGGCAGAGCGTGGTTTTTGAAAAGTGGAATACCCTTAGTATTCAATCAAACAAGGCGGTTGTGTTAGAAAATCTGGTCACAGAAGAAATCTATGCAGATGACAAAGACCGAATTTATGAATTGGCAGGCACTCAGGGGCGGCACTATTACAGTTATGATTTTGACTCGACCCAATCAATTGTAAGGCTGAAAAATCGGAACAGACATTATCCTGGCGACCAATTGGTGCTGTCGTTTCAAAAAAAGAACGACTCCACAATTGTTTTGACTGGCTTAAGTGCCGGCAAGGATTCTGTTTATGCGGTGCTACATAAAATCAATAAAAAGTATCTTACAATTGAAGCCAAAAAAGCTGGTCGTAGAAATGCGCTCAAATTATAATTCTCAACCTCATAAAGCATCAAAATTATGTCTGATTCAAACCTAAAGATAGTTCAGGGAGATTTGAGAGAAGAATTACCTGAGAGAAAATCAAAAGACAATACATATAAACCATGGCAAAACTGGCAGAAAATAGCATTTCGCATTGCGTTCGTGTTTTTTATTGCCATGAGCTTGCCTAATAGCACAGACTGGTATAAGGAAATTTTTAATTTCAACTGGCTGCACCTCCACTACCGCGATTTATATGATATTGCACGTTTTGGCTCGGGTCTTAATATTTTTGGCAACCGGATTTTTGGGTCTACTCTGAATGGTTATGCCATTTGGGTAATAACGCTCATTTTTGCGGTGGTAGTGGGTCTTGTCTGGACGGCCATTGCTAAATACAGAAAAATTGAACCTGCCGGGTATAATCGATTATATTATTGGCTCAATGTGATAGTGCGTTATCGGGCTGGTATTGGCATTATCGGATTTGGTTTTACAAAATTGACACCCACTCAGTTGCCATATCCGTCATGGGGTATTCTGAACACCAATTTCGGAGATTTGACACTTCAGAAGATTTATTGGCTGTCGATAGGTATTGTACCCTGGTACGAGGTTTTTACAGGCGTTGTTGAGGTAGCCGCAGGCGCTTTATTGTTTTTCAGAGCCACTACATTCTGGGGGGCGGTGTTGCTTTTCGGTGCGCTGGCAGACATCGTGTATGTCAATTTTGCTTATGATGGCGGAGTGCATGTATATAGTTCCTATTTCGTTCTGTTTTCTGCCTTTTTGCTGGTTGGTTATATTCCGCAAATCTACAATCTGCTGATTCTTGAGAAATATACTGTGCCGGTGGTTTATTATCCGGTATTCTCAAAAGCATGGCAGAAAATCACCCGTATTTCTTTGAAAACAGCTACCATTGTGCTGTTTTTGCCTGTGTTTCTTTATCTGGCAGTAGTCAATTTTTTATATGACCCATACAAACAACCGGCCCTGAAGGGCATAAAAGAATTACGGGGCAACTATAATGTAACTGAGTTCAGAATCAATAATCGGGTTATTCCATACTCACCCTTAGACTCTATCAGATGGCAACAAGCCACTTTTGAAAAATGGACAACGCTTACTTTCAAAACCAATAAACCTGTAGAGCTGGATTTGTCGAATGGGGGAGGTGCTCCGATGCGCGACATCAACCGTACTTTTGAATTGACAGGTGTGGCTGGTGGCCAGCGTGTATTTTACTATGAAGCAGATACCATAAACCATGTATTGTATTTACAAGATAAAAACCGTGGTAACAGGCAGGAAGGCCGCGAGTTTTTAGGTAACAGGGCAGACTTTGGAGGCGATAACCGGACTGCCGCCCGGCCAACCAAAAGAACAGAAAAACCAAAGGCTGATAATTGGATACCGGATGAAGCAAAAGCAATTATAGGGTCGGAAGAAAAGAAAATTGAGCCAATTGCCTATTCAGCGCGTCGCACAAAAGGCATCGAGGCTGAAAGTCGCCCTACCAAACGTAACCGGATGGTATTGAATTATTCAGTATTGAACGGTGGCAACAGAGTGGTTTTATCTGGTATTAACGAAAAGAAAGATTCAATCAAGGTAGTGCTTGACAGATTCAATAAACAATATGTGCTTTCCCGTAGTACACTTGAGGCCGGAAAGTATGATTAAAATTCGGTTCGACTTGCATTTTTTTAAAATCAGAAACAGTGATTTATACACAAAAAACAATCATAAAACTGGTGTTTCCGCTAATTGGGGGCATTATTCTGAAGGTGGGTTATCATACCGGCGATTCAACCGTAAAAAGCGGGAAGCCCGCTGCTGTTTTTACTAATACGCAGATGTTTAGCGATACCACCCCGGATACATTTGGCTTTGGCAGAAAAGCATCACAAGCGGATATTGACCGGCTGGATATTGACATTCGCCCCGATGGGAAAGGCTTACCGGCTGGTGCCGGTATAGCCGTCAGGGGTAAACTGATTTTTGATAACAAATGTGCGGCTTGCCATGGCACAGGGGGAGTCGGTGGCCCAAATGGTTCATTGGTAACCAGCAAAACCCCTGCTAATGGCCGTAAGGAAAAAACGATTGGCAATTACTGGCCTTATGCCACCACTGTTTTTGATTACATCCGCCGGGCAATGCCATTTAATGCGCCAGGCTCGCTAAGCAATGAAGAGGTGTATCATTTAACAGCCTATTTATTAAATGCCAACCAGATAATTGATGAAAAAACTGTAATTAACGACCAGAACCTTTCTAAAATAGAGATGCCTGCCAGAAAGCTGTTTATACCTGACGACCGCAAAGGAGGGGCGGAAATCCGATGAAAATGGATAAGATTGTTGAAATAACGCAGGAGTTTCCTAAGAAAATATCCAGAAGAAAACTGCTGGGTGGTGCAGCTACGGCAGCGGTGGCCATTATACAGACAACCAAAGGGCAAACCATACAAAAAGGTATTCCGGAAAATGTTGTTGATGACCCCACCAAAAAATTAGGTGTCCTTGCGGGTGAAGTCGGAACGCGTTCGCCTTTTGTGAAATCTGTTAAAAAGTTTTCTGATATTTCGTCGAGGTCGCCACTGCAGGATTTTTACGGAATGATTACCCCATCAGACCTGCATTTTGAACGGCATCATGCGGGCGTGCCAGCCATTGACCCCACCAAACATGAATTACTCATTCATGGATTGGTGGAAAAACCATTGGTTTTTACCATTGCTGATTTAAAGCGTTTCCCTTCTGTTTCACGCATTGCTTTTTTAGAATGTTCAGGAAATTTCAGAGGAGGGAAAGAAAATCTTACACCGCAGGATATTTGTGGACTAACCAGCCAGAGTGAGTGGACAGGTGTTAAACTTTCAACGCTTTTCAGAGAAGTGGGGGCGAAACCCAATGCCACGTGGTTTCTGGCCGAAGGTGGCGATGCTGCTGTAATGACCCGTAGTATTCCTGTAAAAAAAGGATGGGACGATGCCATAGTGGCTTATGCTCAGAATGGAGAGCCGCTCAGACCAGAGCAGGGTTTTCCTGTCAGGCTTTTTCTGCCCGGCTGGGAGGGTAACACCAGTGTTAAGTGGCTCCGCCGACTGGAATTATCAGATGCTCCATACTACACAAGAGAAGAAACATCCAAATATACCGAGCCCATTAAAGACGGGAAATACAGGATTTTCAGTTTTGATATAGATGCGCGCTCTATTATTACTTTTCCTGCGTATCCGCAACAGGTTGAAAAAGGCTGGATAGAGATTCGGGGGTTGGCCTGGTCAGGCAGAGGAAAGGTGATTAAAGTTGAAGTAAGCACCGATGCCGGTAAAAACTGGCAGGTGGCACAACTCAACGAACCCGTTTTAGACAAAGCACACGTGCAGTTCAGGCATTTATGGCAGTGGAGAGGGCAGGAAACTGAGATTCTGAGCAGAGTAACAGATGAAACAGGCTATACACAGCCTACATTAAAGCAGTTATTTGAGGCCAGAGGCAGCGAAGGTGGCTACCACATGAACCCGGTTACAGCCTGGCAAATTAAACCAGACGGACGTGTTTTGTTTAAACCGGAAATACTCCGTTAGAAAGATTCATGGCATTCGTTTGTATATAGTGAAGCCAAATGCCCTATACAATAACCGTAAAATGTATCAAAGAGGATAGAATTTATCGTAAACAATGTGCCAACCTCGGTAGAAGTTGACCCCGACGCGTCTATTATGGGTTAACAGAGATATACAGAACCTGAAAGCCACCAAAAACAGTTGTGGCAAAGCTTGGTTTGGTGCCTGTACCTTCTCTTAAAATTTATAGTTCAGTATGAAACCGTTTAAAAATCACTATTTCCTGAAATAATAATCTGCAAGCGCGTTTGCAATCGCACGTGGATTGGCTTCGTCTGTATTGGTTAATATAATAATTGATAGTCCGTCATTTACAAAACGTGCAAACACAGACCTGAAGCCAATATTTGAACCACCATGGACAATTAATTTATGCCCTTTGTATTCATCTATTAACCATCCAAAACCATAGTATTCCTTTGATTCAGCCCTGGCGGTAGTTTTAATGAACGGCTCCCATAGCTTTTCCCAATTGTCTTTTTTAAGAATAATATCCTTTTTGCTTAACACCTTCTCCCAAT
Organism: Emticicia sp. TH156; assembly: GCF_002855535.1. Classification (NCBI taxonomy): domain Bacteria; kingdom Pseudomonadati; phylum Bacteroidota; class Cytophagia; order Cytophagales; family Leadbetterellaceae; genus Emticicia; species Emticicia sp. TH156. The sequence goes on along the minus strand of NZ_PKRS01000013.1, from coordinate 42,974 downwards.
TAATCATATCAGAAGAAGTGGAAAGAAATCCGCCACTCGGCCTAATACCAAGCATGGCTGTTGCATTAATCAGGGTGTCGCGTTTATGCATATAACCAGCAGCGCGATTAGGGATAATCCGATAAAAATCTGTCAGGTAGCTATGGGTCATGCCAGCAGGGACAAATAATTTTTCTTGGATGTAATCCTGCCAGGGCCTGCCACTAACCTGTTTTATAATTTCAGCCAGCATAAAGTATGCTAAATTGCAATACTGGTATTTTTCACCGGTTTTAAAAACCAACGGTAAGTTATAGGCAGACCTGATAACATCTAAATCAGGTTGAATTTTAAAATTGTCGTAGGCCGGCGCTTCTCTTTGCAGGCCTGATGTGTGCGACATCAGATGTTTAATTTGGATAGGTCGCCAGGTTTCCGGCGCATCCGGAAAGAACTTGTGCACCGAATCATCAATGCTTAGTTTTCCTTCTTCCACTAATTTCATGACAGCGGTTGTAAAAAACTGCTTACTAACCGACCCCAGCCTGATTACCGTTTCAGAAGTAACCGGTGCATTTAGTTCTACATTAGCCAGCCCGTAACCTTTATTTACAATAGCCTGACCATTTTTTATGACAGCCAACGAAAGTCCAACAATTTTTTGCTTCTCCATCATCTTTTTGACAATGATATCAGTACTATCAATCTGCGCAAATGAGAAACAGGGAAGAAAGACAAAAAGCAGGAGTTTTTTCATAACATGGTAATCGTTTATTGTTCCGGTGTTTGTTTATTACATAATATGCTAAATATATACATTATATGTCAATTAGAGCAAGGAAGAAGCGCAATTAGGCTCAAAAAAGTGAATTTTACACTTTGGAATTATTAAACAGTGAAGCCCGGTTTATCAGAAAACAGATGAGTGGTAAGTAGCGCATGGGATATGTTTTTTTGAACGGCTGACAGGTGTCCTTTTTAAAGATGAAACGGTAGCAATTTTCAGTAAGATGGTGATAATCTTAAACAGGAAAACACCCGGGCTAGTACCATCTACCTCAACCTCTAAAGGTGTCTGTAAAAGTTGTTTAAGAAGTGGAGCAAATATCCCTTTCTCTCCATTGAAAGCTTATGCCTGTAACAGCCTCTTTTTCTAATTTTGCAAAATCATATTCTTGGGTTGTTTGCATCATAAACCCATGGTTTATTTGAGATTAACATTTTAACTGAATTTTCACCTGACTCAGTTAAATTTACAGTCGTGTTTTAGGCTCCGGAATCTGGCATTTAGTTTTTATAACTATTTATCCGCCAAGCCACAGTTTAAATTGCGGCATCCGGCTTCGGCTTACAATTACCTCTGCATTCCGATCACTCTTCAATACAATTTTGGCTTTCTCACTAAAGTACTTGTGTATACCTTCTATGCTGTTAATATGTATAATATACTGCCTGTTTACCCGAAAGAAAAAAACCGGGTCTAGTTGTTCTTCCAGCTCCTCAAGTGTGTAAGGAACAGCAATAGTTGAGCCATTAAGGAGCTTAAAATGTACAATCTTGTGTTCGAGAAAGATATAATCTATATCATTTACCGAAACAACCTTGTATGTTTCGCGATAATGCAGCAGGAACCTGCTTTTATATGTTTTTTGCTGCGCTCGCAGAATATCAAAAATACCATTCACATCTTGCGCCGATAGTAATGAACGGTATTCGTTTACTTTTTCTATGGCTTCTTCCAACTCTTCTTTGGCCACAGGTTTCAACAGGTAAGCGGCACCATAAACCTTAAAGGCACGTAAGGCGTATTCATCATAAGCCGTTGTAAAAATAACAGGCGACTCAATCTTTACTTCTTTGTATATTTCGAAAGACAAACCGTCGGCCAAGCGGATATCCATAAAAATCAGATCCGGAGCCGGGTTGGCATTCAGCCATTCTATACTCTCTTGAACAGTAGGTAGAATCGCCAGTAAAAGAGCATTTCTGGCTACCTTTTCTACCATGCTTTTCAGTAGTTCGGCATTGTGCTGTTCGTCTTCTATAATCAGGTAATTCATTGTGCAACCAATACATTTAAAAGTGGCAGTTTTACTTCAAATGAAGACGCCGTTTTAGTGATTTCCGGTATTTTGCCTTCTAATAGCTGGTACCGTTCCAAAATATTTTTTAAGCCCATTCCTGTACTTTTATAATCAATATTGATGGGCTGCAGGTTGTTTTTTACTACAATTTTACCATCTTCTGCGCTTTCAATAGTTAAATTCAACGGCTGTTTAATGGTTGATATATTATGCTTGATGGCGTTCTCCAGCAATAGTTGTAAGGTTACGGGCGGAATACCCTTTCTTTTATCTGAATCTGAAATATTGGCCGTTAAATGAATGGTTTCGCCATGCCGTATCTTTATAAGATGAAAATAGGTCTCTAAAAACTTCAGTTCTTCTGTCAGCGGTACTACGTCTTTTTTTCCGGTGGCCAGAATATACCGATAGACCTTTGATAAGTTTGCCAAAAATTCCTGAGCAGCTTTTTTGTCGGTTTCAATCAGTTGGGTTAGTATGCTAAAATTATTGAACAGAAAATGCGGGTCAAGTTGCAACTTGAGTATCTGCAATTCAGACTGAAGGGCGTTTTCTATCAACTGATGAGAAAACAACTCCAATTTACTACTTTCAATTACTTTAGCTTTCCATTGTTCAAAGAAGTAATAAGAATGGTAAAAGCTGTTTACAAATGCCGCTACTACTACATTAACCACCAGATAACTTCTCAGACTTTGCTCGTTTTCCTGGTTGTCGGTCGATGTCTGCGGATAATTCCAATCATAAATCACGTTTTCAAGATATAGCAATAAGAACATACAACAGATAACCACCCCGGTAGTGATGAGAAAATGCAGAAGCATGTGATTTCTGAATACATTTTTTTGATTAATCCACCCGAAAATAAGTCTGATTATCCAGAATAGAATACCGTACATCAAAATACCACCGGCAATGTTAAGACCGATTTCAAACCATTTGGCTTCTACATAAAAATACCAGCAACTACTTTTGGGGTTAAGAAGATACTGGATAAAATTAGCTAATGCCAAAGAAACCGGCACGCCACTCCAATTGAAAACACGTTTCCAGAAAAGGCTGCTTCGGGTTGTTTCCTGGTTCTCCATTTAATTTCCTCCTAAGGCTTTGTATGCGGCAATATACGCATTTATTTCTTTTTGCGTAACAGTAATAAACGCCAAATTGGCTTGCAGGTAGCGTTGCTGAACATCCAGCACTTCCAGATAGTTGGCTTCTCCGGCCGCATAGAGCAGCCGGGCATCAGCTATTGCCTTTTCCATAGCTGCTTTGCGGTTGTTTACTTCTGCCAACTGCACTTTTATCTGGTCGATATGGGCCAGAGAAGTACTTACTTCTTCAACCGCTACCAGCACAGACTTCCGGAATTCATGCACTGCTGCTTCTTTTTGATGCACGGCCTGCTCGTATGCAGATTTGATATTGCGCCTGTTAAAAACCGGCTGGGTTAAACCTGCGGAGAAGGTTCCGAACAGAGAAGCGGGTACTGAAAACCAGGTACTTGCTTTAATTGCGTTCAGCCCACCTTGCCCCGTAACAATTAAACCAGGGTAAAACGCTGTTTTTGCTATGCCAATTCTTGCGTTGGCGGCCTGTAAAAGCAATTCCTGCTGTTTTACATCAGGGCGGTTGGCTAACAATCCGGCAGGAATACCGGCATCAATATCTATTCTGAAGGCCCTGCCTTGCAATGCCCCCGAGCGTTGAATGTTACCCGGGTAATTGCCGCTTAAGGTTCGCAGGGCATTTTCCTGCGCCTGTATGCTGGCTTTTATTTCCGGAATTAATGCCCGGGTTTCTGCCAATTGTGCGGCTGATTGCTGTACTGCCAGCGAGGTGGCGTCTCCTACAGAGTATTGTGTTTTTAGTAAACCAAGTGTTTCCGTCATGGTTTTCTCCACCGCTTGCGTAATCCGTAGTTGTTCGTCCAGACCAAGCAGATTATAGTAAGCCTGAGCAGTAAGGGCCACCAATTGCACCCGCAATGCCCGGCGGTTTTCGGCACGGCTCAGATAATTTGCCAGGGCCTCTTCACGTTGCCTTTTAAGCCTGCCCCAGAAGTCAATATCCCACGATACAGCCGTGGCCAGATTATATTCTTCAAACAAAAGGTTGCCAGCAAATGACCCCACCATACTGTTTTTTGAAATTCTCTGCGCACCCGAGTTAATCTGCAGGTTAATATCTGGCAGATAATTGAGTTTTACACTTTTTAAGGATGCTTCTGAAGCCAGCATCTGTTCTGATGCCACAAGTAAATCAGGATTGTTTTCCATCACCTGGTCAAGCAATCTTATCAGATACACATCTGAAAAAAACTGCTGGTAGGCGGGCAATTCGGCCACGCTGTCGGCTACGGATATTGAATTACCAAATGACGCCGGAAGGCGCAGCTCCGGGCGGGCATAGTCTTTGGTTACCTTGCACGATTGCAAGACGCCAGCAACCAATCCAATGGCTATGCTATATTTGATGAGTGTTTTCATTTTAGTTTGCTTGCCTGCTACCGGTTATTTTATCCTGCAGGTTCTGGAAAATCATATACAAAACCGGGATTATCATTATACCCAGTATTACCCCACTTAACATTCCACCAGCAGCGCTGATACTGATAGACTTATTACCGATGGCTGTTCCGCCTTTGGCAAAAATCAACGGTATTAATCCGGCTATAAAAGCAAAAGATGTCATCAGAATAGGCCGCAGGCGTAATCGGGCACCGGCAATACCTGCATCATAAACAGACATCCCGGCTTTGCGTTGCTGAATGGCAAACTCTACAATCAGAATAGCATTTTTGGCCAATAGCCCTACAAGCATAATTAAGGCTATCTGCACATAAATGTTGTTATCAATACCTGCCAGCCTGATAGCCAGAAATACCCCAAGAATACCAGTTGGCAGCGACAACATAACCGACAAAGGCAACAGGTAGCTTTCGTACTGGGCAGCCAGCAGAAAGTACACAAATAATATGCTTAACCCAAAAATAAACACCATTTGCGAACCTGAATTGCGTTCCTGAAGGCTCAGCCCGGCATATTCGTAACTAATACCTTTGGGCAGTTCTTTTTTCATTACCTCATCTATCACATTCATAATTTTACCACTGCTTATACCTGGTGCAGCATTCACATTTACGCTGATACTGTTATACAAATTATACCGGCTGATACCCTGTGGGCCATATACTTTTTTGAGTGTAACAAGCGTGGCAATGGGTACCATCTGGTTTAGGCTATTCCGTATCATGATATTGTTCAATGAAGATTCGTCTTTCCGGAACTCGGCCTCTGAGCGTACATTTACCCTATACATTCTGCCGAAACGCACAAAGTCTGTGGTTTGTGATCCCGTCAGATAAAGCTCAAGGGCATTCATTACGTCTTTTGGGGTTAATGCCAGTTGCTGTGCCTTATCTTCGTTTAGTATCACCTCATATTGTGGGTAATCGCTTCTGAATGTAGTAAATGCCGTACCAATCTCTGGCCGTCCGTTCAATGCCTTTATAACTTTTTGGCTGATGGATTCAAAGGCAGCAATGTTTCCTGAGGTCCGGTCCTGTAACACAAATTCTACGCCGCCCGCCGTGCCAAAACCTTCTACTGCAGGGTTGCGGAATAGAAGAATTTCGCCACGTATTTTTCCTTTCATTGCACTTTCTATTTTGTGCATCACCTGGTTGATTTCTGATGTTTCTCCGCGGTCTTTGGGGTTTTTCAAAGTAATAAAACCCATGGCGGCATTTGGCGAAGACCCTGAACTGAAAAGGCTGAAGCCCGTAACGGTGCTTATACTTTTTACCTCCGGCTGTGCCATTACAATTTTTGTGGCTTTCTCCATTTCTTTTGTAATAAACTGCAAATTGGCACCAGCCTGAAGATTAACCACAAATGTCAGGTTGTTGTCATCTTCTTCGGGTACAAAGCCTTTCTGAGCTGTATTCATCAGAAAAAATGCACCGGTAGAAATAGCTACCAGCGCCACAACGGTTATCATTTTCCTTTTACCAAAAAACTTTACGGCCCTTATGTATTTATGGGTCAGTTGCTCAAAACCCACATTGAAGGCAACAGCAAAGCGCCGGGTAAAATTCTGTTTATCTTTGCCCGAATCGCTGTGTGAATTTTTCAATAATAAGGCGCATAACGCCGGGCTTAGTGTAAGGGCATTTACTGCAGATATAAGAATGGCAATGGCAAGTGTGTACGAAAACTGCTTATAGAATACACCCGCCGGGCCTTCCATAAAGCCTACCGGAAGAAAAACTGCCGACATAACCAGTGTAATAGAAATAATGGCGCCGCTGATTTCACCCATGGCCGAGGCCGTGGCTACCCGCGCAGTTTCGCCGGTTTGCTGCATTTTGGCATGTACGGCCTCAACAACCACAATGGCATCGTCAACCACAATACCAATGGCTAACACCAGCGCAAATAGGGTTAATACATTAACAGAAAACCCAATGAGATAAATAAAAAAGAATGTGCCGATGATAGAGACCGGTACAGCTATGGCCGGTATAATGGTTGAGCGGAAATCCTGAAGAAAAACCAGCACGACAATAAATACCAGAATAAAGGCCTCTATTAATGTCCATTTCATCTGAGATATAGAAGCATCCAGCCGGTCTTTCATACTTTGAATTATCTCGAACGAAATACCGTCAGGCGCTGTTGTCTGAAACTTTTTAAGCGATTTTTCTACCTCAATGGCAATGCTGTTGGCATTAGAACCACTGGCCTGAATCACTGCAAAAACTACCGAGGGTTTTTCGTCGGTAAAGGTATCGCTTGAATAATTGGAAAGACCAAACTCTATGCGGGCAACGTCTTTCAGCCTCAATACTGAACCATTGGTTTTTGAACGGAGAATAATCTTTTCAAAGTCTTCCGGTTTGTTCAACTTGCCTTTGTAGCGTAAAACATACTGTAAAGATGCGTCAGTTTCCTGGCCCAGGCTTCCCGGCGATGCCTCAAAGCTATAGTTTTGTATGGCCGTTTCAACATCGGCAGGCACAAGGCCATAAGATGCCAGCTTTGACGGGTTAATCCAAACCCTTACGGCATAGTCTTTTGCCCCAAACATATTCACGTTTCCTACACCGGGTATTCGCTTCAGCTCAGGAATAAGATTAATATTAACGTAATTCTGTAGAAAAGCCTCATTGTATTTACCAGGTTTATTGCTATTGATGTTTACAATCATCAGATTACTGGTCTGCTGCTTGGTGGTATTCAGCCCGAGGCGAATCACCTCTGACGGTAGTTGCGCGTTAGCTTGTGCCACACGGTTTTGCACATTTACAGCAGCCTGATCCGGATTAACGCCCTGTTTAAAGATGACGGTAATAGAAAAGCTGCCGTCGTTAGATGAGCCGGAGGTCATGTACTGCATATTCTCTACCCCGTTAATTGCCTGCTCTAATGGTGTAATAACCGAACGAATTACACTCTCAGCATTGGCTCCTGGATAAACGCCCGATACAAATACGGTTGGCGGCGCAATTTCAGGAAACTGAGTCATCGGAATCCTCAATAAACCCACCAAACCTAAAAGAACCAGTATAATTGAAATAACAGTAGCCAGTACGGGCCTTTTTATAATCTTGTTTAACATTTTTCTCAAATTTTAATTAACCCCCTTTGGTGTTATAATAGAGTTTTCAGGGATGCTCGCTAACTCATTGGCCACAATTCTGTCGCCAGGTTTGAAACCTGACTTCACAATAAAATATTCTCCTGCTTTAACATAGTCTTTTAGCGCCACCCATTCCATTTTATTTTTACTATCAAGTAAGCCCACAAACAATTTGTCTTGCACCTCGTACGTAGCCAGTAACGGAATTTTATAAACGTTTTGCAGGGTTGAACTTAACAAAACCCTGCCTGTGTTACCGGTTCTGAGCAATGATTCAGGATTGGGAAAAGAAGCCCTGAGTGTAACCGAGCCGGTAGACGGGTCAAACTGGCCGTCCATCATATCAATTTTCCCGGAATGACCATACTTATTACCGTCGGCGAGCAACAAGGTTAATTCAGGATAGCTTTTCAGTTTTTCAATCAGGGTTTTTCCTGGGCGCGAAGCATTGATTTTCAGTATTTCATTTTCAGGAAGCGAGAAGTAAGCATAGATTTCATTTACCTGCGATAAAGTGGTTAATGGGTCAGAGTCGTTTGGCCCTACCAGCGCGCCGGTACGCTTCATAATTCTGCCAATGAAACCGCTTATGGGCGCTTTTATAATAGCAAAGCCAAGATTGATATCAGCAGACGCAACCAATGTTTGTTGTTGCTGTACGGCTGCTCTGGCGTTTTCGTAGTTGATTCTTGCTTTTTCGTATTGAAAGTCTGCCACCACTTTGTTTTCGCTCAGAACTTTGTATTTGTCAAGTTCCAGCTGAGCCGCCGCCAGTTGTGCCTTGGCAATTAAAAGCGCCGCCGATGCCGTATTTTTCTGTTCACGGTAAATGCTGGCATTAATCCTGAACAGAGGCTGCCCTGCTTTTACGAAAGCGCCTTCGTCGACAAATATTTTTTCTATGTAACCACTTATCTGCGGGCGTAGTTGTACGTTTTCTTTACCCTGTAAACTGGTAGGATACGTTTGATTGATCAAGGCTTCGGTTGGTTGCAGCACCATGATTTCTGCCTGTATGTTTTTCGATTCGCTGGGAGTATCATGCTGGTCGTTTTTACAGCTTTGAAAAAGCATCATAAACACAAAAAACAGCATTAAGCATCTTTTGATTTGGGGCATCAAAAACTTCATTTTTTCTTTGATTTAACTAATTCGTTTAACAAAATTAGCGTATCCTTAACCTTGCCGTTGTGTCATTCTGACTGAAGTGAGGAAAATCGGAATTGAAATGCAGAAATCCGGCTTCAAGTTTAAAGCCAGCAGCTAGTGTAATGGTAAGTTTACAGGCTCGCTTCTCCTCGTCTATTTCTAACCGTACTTACCTAAAGGGAATAAAGGTGCAGCAAAATACTTCATCACCATTTCTCTCCAGACCCCACGCGTTAAAAGAGGTGAAAGGTTTGCCGGAATAGTTTAATTCTAAAACGCAAAAAAGAACTGACCAGCGCCTGGCTAATCAGTTCTTTTGTTTTTCTTGTGATGCCGCTTAACCCAGTTCTGTTACAAATGCATCTTTTGGAGTTCTTACTTTTTTTAGATTCACCAGCCAGTCGCCTTCTTGTTCACGGTAGCCAATGGGCAAAATTACCACACTTTTCAGGCCTTGTTCTGCCAGCCCCAGTAATTCATCCATTTTTTCTGTGTTGAAACCTTCCATGGGCGTGGCATCTACCTTTTGCTCGGCGGCGGCGGCAATGGCTAGTCCGAACGATATATAGGCTTGTTTGGCCGAATGATTCTTGTGCCATTCTTTACCCAGAGGCTCATATAAGCCCCAAAGCATTTTTTGGTACCCTTCCGAACTGTCGGCAGGCAGCCCTCTTTCTTCAGCTGTTTTGGTCAAAGGTGTAATTGTCTTAATACCTACATGTAAAAAAAAATATACTACTACCAATTTCTAAATATTCTATATCAAGTGTAAAAATACTTCTATTAACAAAATACCCGCGCTCACAAGAAATTATGGAATTTTAGATATTTTTTCAACTAAAATTGATTATTTTTCACAACTGAATATGTAAGAAAATAACCATTTATGATATTTTCAAATCCCATTTTTCATATAGAGTTAAAAGATATTGGTCATTTGTACGAAGCAATAAAGACCGGATATCAATATCTGAGTAATGAGCATTGCGAATACGTTGCAAAATGTTATTTTCTTGAACTTGATGGCTTCTCAAACTCTGATTCTGAATATTCAAATAATGTAACTTGTAATGACTTAATAGAATTAATTGTTGACACAGTTCCATTAAGATTTCATACCGGATTTTCGGAAGATAGGAAAAATAACTGCGCATTGAAATTATTCCAGCTTTATAATAACACAGTTTGGAAAACTATCTTTCCTGAATCTTTTTTTATTTCGATTACAGAGCAGCAAGTGAAGAACTATATTTGGCAATCATTCCTTAATAAAATCAAAAAAGATACCAATTTAAAGATGTTTGATTTTGTCGGAGGGAAATTGGTTTTAAGAAAGTTAATATTTCAAGAATTCATGAGAAGTCAGATGATTGTATATTCATTAAAAACAATAAACCGCGAAGAAAGCCCCGTAAAGTTTGCAGAGTACCATGCTTATTTTGCAAGTTTATTAGAGGAAGTTCTTAGCTGGAATACAGACCATGGAATATCAAAAGACGAATTTAAAGAATTGGTTTCGTCAAGGGTACTAGATTTCATGATAAGAATAAATAAGCCTGATTTTAAACTTTCATCCAGTCTGGATACTTATTTTTTTGGATTTATAAAAAATGGTTTAAAGAACTATTATAGCAAGAAAAATAAACTTCTCGCTTTGGAGTCTATTGAAAACGTGAATGTGGAAAGGGAGAATTTTCAATATATAGAGGAACAAATGATATTGCGTGAGGAAAGGGATAGGGATGATTTCTATAAGCAAGTGGCTCTTGAGCATTGTAAAAAAGAAGAAAAAAGAACTCAGGATATTTTAATAATGAGTCATGCTGGGGTTAGTCATGCGGTAATTGGCAGGGTGGTTAAAGAAAGTGTATCAAATGTGGGTACAATAATATATAGATTTAATAAAAAAGTAAGAAAGATATTAAATAAATAAGCCTTAATAATGACCAGAAATGATAAAAATCTGATTGAAAGATATTTTAATGGGGAAGTTAATGGCAACGATCTTGTTAAAATTAATAAGCTTATTGTTGAAGATGAAGAATTTAGAAGGCGATTTGAAATCAGAAAAGCTTCAAAAGAGGTTACTGAGTTTCGCAATAGTTTTCATTATAGCAATCAATTAGAAACTTTATTAAACAACTATAAAGAAAAAAAACTGGAAGAAGAACGTAAAATCGAAGAATCAAAAGCTTTGAAAAAACGTATCCGGGGGTATTATATCGCTTTCATTGCCGCACTTATTTTTGTTACAGTAAATATATATTATTTATTTAGTAGGGATATAAAAGATTTTGAGTCGAATGTTAACTATTCTGAAATAAACTATAAAGGTGGAACAGGTTTTAACGGTACAAGCGATAGCATAAAATCCATATTTGTTAGGAAAATAAATGTAAGATTTATTGGAGACAAAAAGCATAAAGATACCATTTATCAAGTCTTAAATGCTGACACATTAAAGCTAACATTTCCCAAACTTTCAAGTATCTTAAAGAATGCTAAAGTTTCGATACTTCATGATTATAAGTTGGAGGCTACTCTTCTACTAATTAATAAAGATACATTTCTAATTGAAAATAAGACAACCCCACAAAAACTTCTTAAGTATCGAAAATGAAATTTAAGGTATTTTATCTTGTCATATTAACAATCACTTTTATAAGACTTGAAGCTTCTTTTGCTCAGGAAAGGTCAAAACCATTGCCGGCATTTTCTACTGCACAGTGTAATTGCGAAGCAGTAAAAATTGCTACAGACTCTTTGCAGTACAGTCTTTATGAAGCAACAAAGGCTGAAAGTTTTGTAACGAAATTGATACAGCTATTAAATAAGAATCAATTAAAACCCTTTACTGAAAGAATTAGAGTTTTGCCCGGTTCGTGCGCCGGAAACCTGGTTGCTCTTGCGACAATTTGCGATGGGGCCAGAAACATTGAGAAAGGTCGATACATCTTATACAATAATAAAGCAATGACTGATATTCTAGATTTAGATATTGATGCTGATCAATTTGTATTAGCTCATGAAGTTGGTCATCACACACATAATCATCTGCATTTTACTGGAATAGGCAGGGAAGCAAAAGAACTGCTTAAAACAGGTATAAAAGATAAAATTATAAGCGATGAAAAACTAAGACATATCCAGGAACTGGAAGCAGACGCATTGGCAATATGGTTTTTAAAATTAAATAATCCTAAAATTGCAGATACCAAAATAGTAGATATGATTACAGGTATTTGCAACCTGATTAAAGCAGATGAAAAGACGAGTTTCCGAACTCATCCAAGTTTTGATATAAGAAAGCGCATGGCTGAGAAAATACTTAAAAATTGGGAAACGGTTTTCAAGACTTCACAAGAGCCTCAATTTAAGACTAAGAAATTTGTAGAAGAGGAATTGGATAGTGTTTTAATTGCCGCGCATGAAGCTGACATAACGGAAATTGAAATGAAGTTGAGAAAACAAGCTTTTCATCATTTAAAGGCTGTTAATCTTTCAGACTCTGCAAAAATTTTAAATCATTCAGGAGATTATGGACGCGCAATAGAACTTTACAACGAAGCGCTAAGTGAATTGGAGCTATCTGGGTTTTATACAAATGAAGAAAAATTAAATATAAGTGAACAATTAAAAGCCTGTCAGGGAAAAATAAAGATTACAAGGTTTTTTGTTTTTTATCCCTTAGTTGGAGTAAATTACATATTGCCCAAATTTAGTTCGAACAATAAACCCATTGATGCAGCATTTAAACATTCAATAATTGTGGGTTTTAGGGCAGGTTTATACAACTGGACCAGAAAAATATGGTCAGAAGTATTTGTTAATTATTCAAAACAAGAATTCTATACCTTGACGAACAAAGCGAGGAATTCGGTTGAATATTTTGCATTTAATCAATTGACTACAGGTGTTAATCTAATCTTTTCTTCTTTGGCCAACTCAAAGCCAAGCCTAAACTGGAAAACTGGTATTATCGCTACCGCTGCCCCAACTTATCATTATTTTTTTCGTAATACCTACTCTAACTATATTACTCAAGAGTATAATAAGGCAATTGAAATTGTTCCGTCCATTGGGTTCGCATTGGGGTTAGGAATTGAAAAAATAAGTAGAAAACGTAAAAAAGTTCTTGGTAATTTTCGAATAATTGCAAACTACAACTATCAGAATTTGAAATTTGGCGATATGGTTCCAGTGCGAGATGAATTTAAAGGTAGATTAAATCAATTTAGTATAAACCTATCTTACCGCCAGTGGTGATTAGTCATTCACAAAAAACTTTTCTATGCGCAATTTATATTTTTCGCTATTTCTATTGGTCGCAGTTCTTGGTTGTGAGCAATACTACCCTGTTGAAAGATTAAATTTAATAGCAAATAATCTAAAGAAAGTTCCTGCCCGAACATTCAGTGGATGCTTGGTCAGGTATTCAATAAAAGATTATTATCCTAAACTGACTGAGTCTGTTCAACGTAGAGCTATTGACAATGCTTTTGCAATTTGGCGAGAAGCAAATCCCAATATGTTTTTTATTAACTCAGCGGATACAAACCGTCTGGAAGTTTCTATAAGGTTTGTTAATCCAAATCAAATAAGTACGAATGGACAGGTGGCAGATTTCGGAATCTTAAAAACAACCTTGCAACCAATTTCAGAATTAAGACAAGTAGAGGGTTTGCGCTATGATATTTTGTTGAATAATTCATTTAATTGGGATGAATACACAATCCAGAGAGCAATTGGATATCAAATTGGAAATTACTTAGGATTTCCCTCTTCTTCTGAACCGACCTCAATGATGTATTCCCTCTCATCATTAACTTCAAAACTATCTTTGGCAGATTCGGTATTATATCGTCAGATTTACCCTCTCCCCTGTAAAGATTTAGGGGTTAATTTTTTGCCCATTAAATTTCAGTTAAAAGGTCCTGTTACCTTTGAAATAAAACTTGACAAACCCGGGACTGTTACGATACGTTCTACTGGATTAATTAATGTGGGTCAATTTATTAATGAATGCACCCCTGATGGTAAAACTGAATTTGGGGGATTTATTCCGATAGATGCTATTACTTATAATATAGAGCCAGCATTCCCACATGCAGCTGTTATATATAAATTAAATGGAGAAACAAATTGGCGTTTATGCAAAAGTAACTGTGAATTTAGTACGAGTAGTGATTATATAACATTGACAATAAATATCAATGACAAGAATGTTTCAGATAATTACGGCTACTTTGATGTTGAAGTGAATTATAAATAATTTTTTGCTTAAATGTAACCTTTTTTGTTCTGCTAGAATCAATAAAAAAAATGTAATTAGATTCGATGCAAAAAACAGACTTACAATCCTATGCCTTGAATGAGGTCATATATATATCAAATCGAAATCGGTTTGAAAAACTTCTAAAAAAAGACATCCTATACATTGAGGCGCAAGGGGCATATGTAGATATTTACGCTATAAGCGGCAAAAAAAACCTTTCTACTCATTTGAAAAGTTTTCTCAGCCAGATTGGCGATACAACCTTTATTCAGGTATCCAGAAAGCACGCCGTTAACATTATTCACATTCAAGAGATTCTGAGCGATTCAATAATAATTGATAAACAAGTTATCTCAACTAGTAAAATGTACAGAAACAATTTATTAGAGAAGCTACCGATTATTAGATCGAAGCCTTAAGTAAGCAAAAAGTACTAGGTACACATAATGTTTTATATTTCGAAGATACTCGATTTTGCCTCAGTCTTAATTATCCAAAACTAAAAAGAATCTAGTCGGATGGAAATAAAACTTATTTTGGCAATCCTTTTTTTGTTCATTAATTTTTGTTTTGCCTATTCAGGGGCTCGAAAAAAAACGCTTTTGTTGAACCCCATTTTACCTATTTGTAGTAAGGGTGAGCCTGCTTTGGTATTTAAAGGTAGATTAGGACCACAAAGAGCAAGGCTATCTGTAACTCAACCCAGATTAAGTATTTCTTTTTTCCTGAGGCGATGCTCTTTTGAAATCATTGCTCTCTTGTCTAAAAAAAAAGAATGCGTACCAGGGCAGTCGGATAATATCAATTAAAATCATAGTTCCTTGCAGGTAGAACCTCCTTATACATTATTAAAATCAGATTCAGACCTGCCATTAAGTCCTTCAAGATTCTATTTGTCATAGGCATACTTGAAAGTATAAAAGATTTTTAACACTGGTATTGAATTATTACTGACCTTCCATTTTTGTTTCTTTTAAATCAGGTTTTGATAAATAAAATAGAATCGGAATTCAGTTTGACTATAAATCTGACAATTTTAATGACTATATCAAAGGCTATAAAGCATAATACCTGGCATGAAGAACATCTTTACATTTTGAAGAATTTAAAAAATATGTGGTAAAAAAATACTATTCATGCAGGCCTGGACAAGTGTATTAAAGATTAATATATAATGGAAAAAAATATCATTTCAGGCACAGTTCGATATTTCATTAAAATTTAGAAGGAAAAAGCTCTTTTACTGAAAAATTGCCCGGTGTTGTGGAATTTGTTTATAACAGCATTCTTAATCGAGAATAGCTTCAAGATTGAAATTTTAAGCTTAGCATTTAAAATACCAGCAAAGTGTCTTTTATGTCCATCTTAAAGAGGAGAATCGTTAACTTTTTTAAAATGTAATAATTACTAATATGAAATTGATCTTATTCATTTTTTTATTCCTAATTTCTCTGACAAAAGTTAGTGCCAAAGCTGAACTGAACCAGGAGAAACCTACAATTGCAATTTTGCCATTTCAATTTAACTCAGATGTCAGCCTGGCCGATGCAAAAGCCATTGCTCAGAAGGTTGAAAGCGCATTCGTTAACTCTAAAAGATTTACAGTCATTGAAAGAACAAATTTCGAGCAAATATTTAAAGAGCTTGATTCTCAAAAGAGTGAAATTTATCTAAATAGTTCAAAACTTGCTAAGCAGGGGCAGCTTATTGGGGCTTCACAAATTGTAGTGGG
Source organism: Emticicia sp. TH156 (assembly GCF_002855535.1). Lineage (NCBI taxonomy): Bacteria > Pseudomonadati > Bacteroidota > Cytophagia > Cytophagales > Leadbetterellaceae > Emticicia > Emticicia sp. TH156. Next base: position 27,115 of record NZ_PKRS01000013.1, on the reverse strand, counting down.
TAACATAAGTGCGGTAAGTAATGAGGGTACTACTTTCAATATCAAAATAGTTGATGTTAGTACTGGAGAAACAATAGGAAGTAAAGATATCTCTGACTTTTCCAAAAGAAAGAATGTAAATCTTCTGAGCGCTGGTTTAGATTTAGCCACTAAGGGAAAAGGAGGCAAATTAACAGATAAATCTACAACTGATGCCATTGGCGGGGCATTATTAAACATTGATAAAGAGATACAAGACTTTATTAATGAAACCTTTGCGCTTACTTATCAAATAGTGGAAATTTCCAAAAACAAAGGTGACGAAGCAGTTGAATTAATCATTTTAGGAGGTGTTGGAGACGGATTAAAGTCTTCTCTTAATTTAGAAATTGTTCATGAAACATTGAAGTTGGTTGGTAATAAACCTTATAAATTAAAAGCTGCAATAGGGAAAATAAAGGTTGATAAGGTTCAGGGTGATTTCACTCTATGTAAAGTTACATCGGGGGGGAAAGAGATAAAGAACCAGTTTGCTCCTGGTAATAAGGTATATGCCTCAACAATAATAAATAAATAGTCATTCTAATGAGAAAATTATATTTGATTTTAATTGTGTTTGCTTGCATTGCAAGTTGCAAAAGAACCGTAACAAATGGCCCTCAAATTCAATTTGACGGAGAAGATAGCGTAACCGGAGTTGTTCGTATATTGGTGTCCGGTAGTGGAGAAGAAGATAAAACACTTGCGGCTGGAAGAAATATTCTTGAAAATATAGCTTCGCGACGCGCATTTGAGCAACTCATGTTTATCGGTCTGCCAAATAGTACCAATTATCGTCTTCCGCTCACGCCTAATATGAGTAGAAGTACGGATAATAACGAATTTCTGAAAAATTTTTTTGAATCCAGAGAATATAGAAGGTTTGTGATAGAAATAAATGCCTTGTCTAAAGAACGAAGTTTCAACAACCGGAAAAATATCAGATTCAGAGTTACAATTAATGGAGATGCCTTTAGAAAGTACCTTGAACAAAACAATCAGATTAGAAAATTCGGTTATTAATCATTTTATGACACTTTTGAAAATGAGAAAAATACTATTGCTCACATGCTTGCTATTTTTAATAAATACCTTAAAAGCGCAAAATAGATTGAACGAGAGCGCTGCACAGCAGAATCAGATAGTTACAAAACCAACCATTATGGTATTTCCTTTTTTCAAGGAGAATGAAGACATCAGAGCTATTCTGGAATCAGACGTAAACCGTAGAGTAGTGATTTCTAAGGTAAAAGAAGCTTTCGATAACAGAGGGTATTCAACTGTAGACTTTATTTCCAAGGCAAGAAACCTGACAACAAACACAATGCTTAATGATGCCCAGACTGATGTGAAAACCCAGATTATTCAGGCTTCTGGGGCGGACATTGCTGTTGAAGTTGAGTATGACATTTATAGAGGAGCCGCAGGAAATAACGTTAAAGTGATTCTAACTGCTTATGAGACATCTACTTCTGCTTCTCTTTCAAACAAAGTGGGTCAAAGTCCTTCCTTTAGAACAGAAGATATTGGAGCCTTAGCATCTAAAGCTACAGAGGCAATAGTTGTTGATTTTCTGAATGTTATGCAGGAGAAATTCACCGATATTGTCATAAATGGCAAATATATGGCCATTGAATTTGGTCTGAAAGAAGATTCTGAAGTAAAAATGAGCACTGAAGTAGGAACTGACGGTTTACCCTTATCTGATATGATAGAAGAATGGATTGGTAATAATTCAAAGGGCTATCATATTCAAGGGGTCACCGAGTTAAAAATAATATTCGATCAGGTAAGAATACCAAGAACCGATGCAGGAGGCAAGAACCTTACACCAACCAGATATGCTCTTGAGATTTATAAATTTTGCAATACGCTCAAAATGTCTGATACACCAAACAAGAAAGCAAAAATTGAAAGGCTTATTAAGGGGAATACCATTTTTATAAATTTCAAATAAGAATATGAAACTACATCTAATATTCATGTTGTTTATCACTTTTGTTAACGGAACTTTTGCTCAGGATGATACAAGTACTGATGAATTTGGTAAACTCAATATTGCTACCGTTATGCCTTCTGAACTGGAAGGATTCACGGCTGGCCACCTAAAAAAAATTGAGACAAAAATTCTTTCCCTGCTCAATCAAAGTGGAATATCTTCAAGAGGAGTAGATAATGGGGTTATTCTGTACCCGGTAATAAGCATATTTAATGAGCAAACCATTAATCCCGGTTTACAGACAATGACAGTAATTGATGGAGAGCTAAGTTTATTTATCAAGCAGGCTGATGATAAACTCGTGTTTTCTACTATTACTAAAAGAGTTAAAGGCAGCGGACGTACAAGAGACCAGGCAATAAATAATCTTATCTCCTTACTACCTACTAAAAGTGATGAGTACGGTGATTTTATAATAAAAGCAAAAACCAAGATTATTGATTATTATAATAAAAGATGCGATATGCTTATTGCGAAGGCAGACCAATTATCAAAAGCTAATAAACATGACCAGGCTATCAGTATGTTATTTAGTATTCCTGCCGAAACAGATTGTTATAGAAAATCCCGTGAAAAATCTTTAGAAATATACAAAAACTATCAGAATTATACATGTGCCAAGCTAGTTTCACAGGCAAAAGCTAAACTCTCTGCCAATCAATATGAAGAAGGTTTTGCGGTACTAAGTAAGGTGGATCCTTCCTCTAATTGTGCTAAAGAAGTAGAAGCTCTTTATAAGCAACATGGTAATGAAGTGGATGCAAACGTGAAAAGATACTGGGATTTCTGGGAGAAAATATACCTTAATAAGATTGAAGCCGAAAAATATAGATGGAAGGCTATGTCTGAACTGGCAGTTTTATATGTGACAAACAATGCCCGTAGCTATGACTATATCAGAGTAAAATAATATAAAACACTGAGAATCATGAAATCTTTATGTATAATGGCACTTTTATCAGTATTGGTTGTCCTAACTTTAGCGCAGTGCACTTTGCTAGAGGATGTAAGCCCTAATGCTAGTAAGAGTAAAGAAAAAAAAGAAGAGAAGACAGTTGAAGAACGGGGGGTGGAAAGCGGAGCAGACATCACCGAAAAATAATCATTATACCTTTAACGTAAAAGGGAAAAAAAACAAGTTATTCTGAAATTTGACAAACAGGTAGATATCAGGCCCTATTTTTATAACCCATTAGGGCAATTGTTTACTTAACATTCACTTATTGTTGCTAAAGGCACTGATACTCTTCAATTGGATGATTTAAACAGCGGTAAGTATTTATTAGTTATAGGTACTCAAAATAGACGTGATTTAGGTACTTATTCAATCAAGTTTTCCGGAATTGAAACAATATCACAAAAAGTAACTTTTGAAAGGTTAAAAGTTAATAAAGCAGATTGGGGAATGGGACGAGGGGCAGTTAATAATTATTCACTTAAAAACCACGTATATACATTCGAGGTTACTGCCGATAAATCGAATATTGATTATGAAATACATTCTTCAGACGCAGATATCTACTTTGAACTTTATAATCTTTTGGGGCAAAGAGTAAATGATAATTTTTATGGTACGGGCATGTGTGTAGAGGCCATTGAAGAAACTACAAAAGGCAAATATACTTTAATGGTGGCAACCGCAAAAAGAGATACAAAAGGGGCTTATAGTTTTAATATTTTTGGTAATATCTATAACCTGCAAAAAGTAGAGTCTCAAAGTAAAATTATAGAGGATACCTGGCCGAGATGAGCGATTCATACTTACTCAATTTCTATTTCAGAAGATAAATCACCTTTAGATATAACCTTGCAGACTCCAGACAACAATTGCACTTTTGAGGTGCTGGATCCTATTGGCCAAATAGTTTAGGAGTTTTCTTGCCAAAATGGAAGGTATGAATTTAGTGTTGAGAATGTAAACAATGGGGTATTTAAAATACGAGCTTTCCCTAATGTTGAGCCTGATAATCGGCCTTCGGCTATGAAATATATTTAAGTGTGTATGGTAAATTTAGTGACTTAAAAAAGCTATAAACGCATTTCATTAATAAAGTCTAATCGTTGCTTCTGATTAATATTAGCACTCTTAATAACCTAAGAGCGCATGCATAACTATTTTAAATTTTTCACTTAAATCAAATTTTTATGAGAACTGTTTTCGTTTTAGTTGCAATCTTTATCTCTACATTATCATGGGGGCAGAAATTAAAAATTGCACCGGTTATTGGGCTTCATATGTCAACTGTCAATTATTCAGACGACTTTAAAGAAGCCTTGGATTTAGCGTTATCGGCAGATAATAAAATAAAGTATAAACCTGTAGTATCAGGGTCTTTCGGCATTTGGGGAGACTACACCTTTAGTGATAAAATAGGGTTTCGTTCCGGCTTGCTGGTAAATATGCGTGGAAATAATATCAAGTTAAAATTTGATGACGTTAATGTAAGTATTAAACAAAGATATACTTATTTAGAGATTCCTTTATTAGTTACTTATCAATTAGGTGATAAACCCTTTAAACTACTTGCAGGGCCGACAATTGGCTTTGCCCTTTCAGCGAGACAAAAGGTAAAAGGCAGTATAGAGGATGGGGATAATGGAGGAACTGCATCAGCTTCTGAGAGCCACAAATTATCTATTGGTAATGACCCAAATGAAGATGATATCAGACCCATTGACATAGGAATTAACCTTGGTGTTGCGAAGACGATAAGCTTGAGTGAAAACCCTCTTGAGCTGTCTTTCTCTGTTGTTCCATCTATTTCGAAACATACTACCCAAACAGACTTATCTTCAGATTACTTTGGAAGACATTTTTCATTAGGGTTTAAACTAGCCTATTTCTTTTCTATTAAATAGCCAAGTTCGTTTGATTACTAACCGATTAATAAAGCCAGAAATTGATGATGGAAATATTTTAAAACAGGGGGGGATGTTGAGTTAGTTTTACTGTTACAAAATACCGAATCAATATCAATTTTTAGCCAACTTATATCTGAATACGTAGTTTATAAAACCACAAAATAACACTTCTTCAAAATGTATCGTCTAATTTTTATTGCAATAATTGTACTTAATTTTTCTTGTAGAAAAGATAAGGAAGAAATAGAATTGGTTGACGCTCCGGTATCTGAAGCAGAACTAAATAGTGTTCCACCTCCTACGTTTCAACAATTGATAAACGCATACGAATATGTAGCAAAGAAGGATTCGACCTTACTCAATAATAACGTAAAGCTTACAAGGGCAGTTTTTAATAGAATAAAAGCAAACCCAAATGCAAGAGTTGAGAATGCAGAAGAAATGAATTCAGGCTTTTTTGATATTATGCATAGATTAACCAAGGAAGAATGGGCTCTAATTGTACTCAATTTGAACATAAGAAATGCTTATAATGCCTCAAAAACTGTTGAGCCTTCTAAAAATGCTGCAGTAGAATATTTTCCTTGCGACAGCGATACGAAATATGAAAACAGCAAAGCTGATGGTTTCAGGCATGCGTACTGGAGTGCGCTTATGGTTTTAGAAACAAATGCTGACTTCGCAAAAGATTTTGCTACTGCGCATGAAGCGGGTTCAACTAATGCATCGGCCACGGAAATGGATTTGCATAATAACAAGATTGGGAGAGAATTAGCTATAAAATACCCAACGGCCACAAAAGCACAGTTAATTGAGTTGCTCCTACAAAAAAAGTACTTTTACATTAAAGAAGGAGAAAAAATTCCTGAAAATCTTGAAGGGATAGTTTTCTTTGCCGGAAAGAGACAATATGATGTAACTCTTAAAGGTAGTATAACTAATCCTGATTCTGGAGGGCCCTGGGAAATAACATTTGATATTTATCAATGTAGGGAAAATATAAGAGGAGAATATACAATAGTAAGAAATAATCAGATGCAGAAAAGAAGATATAAAGGTAAGATTGAGGGCAACAAAATTATTTTGGATATATCAGATCCTTATGTATTTGAAAATCCCAACGGCGTTCCTCCGTGTCAAAATATGAAAATGTATTTAAGTGGTAATGAAGCAAGTTTAAAGGGGAATTGGGTATCATCCAATTGTTCTCAGGGTGGAGTGGTTAACCTTAATAAATAAATTTTATTTAAAGTTGGCAAGAATGTTTGTGTCAAAGAAAAATGCTTAACTTGACTTTGATTGTTGATGAGCTTTATATTGCTTTTGAGAATAGGTGTTAATTTTCATCCATTTGTCAAGCCCAAAACTTACAATAGTTAATGGCTTTATTTCAATATAGATGCTATGTAATAGAGCGTCTTTAAAGCCAGGTGTCCTTAAATATTATTTGGCATAAAAAGCTGGCAATGAAGGCCTTTCCACTTTCTAAATCTCTCTCTCCATTGTCGGAGAGAGAGATTTAACCTCCCCTTACTGTTTGGAAGGGTTAGATGGGGTTATTGCCAAAGAATATTCAGCTTTATAAACTCTTTGCCCCCACTAATCGGCGCTTGTAAAGATTAACAGCCGCTACCCCCGCCTCCACAAGGTTCACGTGGTGGTTTAAAGGAAGTAGAATCATCGCCAACAGCAAATATATTTTTGTGGTCAAAATATTTGCTTTGTTCTATTTTTAAAGGCTGCGGAGCCTCACTGTTGCAAGAGGCAAGCCCGAACGCCAGTGTAACAGCAAGCACAATTAATGCTTTTATTTTACGAATTCTATCATTCGTAAATTTGAATAGTTTGATTTTCATTTCTGTTTTTTTTAAAAATTGAAAAAAAATCGAAATGAGCTAGACATTCACCGGTGACTTGAATTGCCCTTTTCTATTCATATAGGTTGAATATGTAAATACATCACACTTTTTTTTATTTTTTTTTTTCTATCTATCAGTATCACTTTTGCTTTGTTTTTTTGTTACTTTTTATGATTTGCTAGAATAAATACTAAAAAAGATGCTCCTGCTATGCCCCTAAAATTTACTGACCAGGAAATTATTGAAGGATTATTAAGCCGTGAAGCCAGAATAGGTAATCTTATTGCTGAGCAGTTGTATAAACAAAACAACAAGGCTATCACGCACATGGTATTAAAGAATAATGGAGTAATTGAAGATGCTGAAGACATATTCCAAGAAGTATTAATTTTATTTATTAATCATGTCTGGAATGGTAGTTTTACATTGCGGAACGATGTAAGGATAAGTACTTATCTGTATTCAATTGCCTTTAAATTATGGTTAAAAAAACTCAGGAAAAGTGGAAAAGCAGCTATTCGTGAAGCAGAGTTTGCTGCTCATTTCTTACTCCCAGAAACTTCTCCGGAAGGTGGTTTAATCGAATTAGAAGAGTTAGAGAAAGCATACAACGTTTTTGCAAAGCTAGGGGAGCTTTGTCAGGCGATTTTAAAATCTTACTATTTAGACCGGAAATCAATTGAAGAAATTGCAAATCTCTTTAATTTAGGTAATGTTAATGCCGTAAAAGTAAGAAAGTTCAGATGTATTAAAAATCTTAACAAACTTATGAATATATGAGACCAACCAGCGAACAGGAAGAGTTTGAATGGATTGAGGATTATCTACTTGGTAAACTGAATCTAAAAGATAGTATTTTCTTTGAAGAAGAGCTTAAAGATGATATTGAACTAACAAAGAAGGTGGACCAAATCAGAAAGGCACTCAATCTTGTGAAAGAGTCCGTAATTCAGCAAGAGGTTTTAAAAACAATAAAACTCCTGCAATACAGGAATAAGCACTCCTCAACATCTGCTTATATTAAAATAAGAAAATATGTAACAAGCACTTCAATAGCAGCTTTAGTTGTTTTTATGCTGTATTTGTCATTTGGAAGTATTCATCTGCCTGATACAGAGAATGATTTTAATGTTACAAGGGGGGTAGACAGCAGTAAGTTTACTCCTGAACAGCGAAAAGCTTTTTCCAGCTTTTTTGATGGGCAAGCCCATTTAGTTGAGGGAAATTACTTATTGGCCGTAAATGATTTTCAAAAGTCTCTCGAATTAAAGAATATCAGGCCATATTTTAAAGAAGCTGCTGAGTGGCATTTGGCCTTAGCTTATATTAAAAGCAACCAGCCTTATAAGGCAGAAGTTATTTATGAAAAGTTTGCCAATTGTACTGATTGTGAATATCCGGTTGATACTTTGAATCGCTGGAAAATCAAATGGCGCATTTTCTGGGCAAAAATTCTTTAGTAAAAAGTCAAATAAAAATATTGTATTTTTTAGTTGAGCAGATTTGGATATTAGGTTAGAAGACATACTACCTGAAAAATGCAGAAATTAAAAATCCAAAATTTCACGTATTGACTTACTTGTAATTGGATGCATATCAAAGTTGTTAACAAATGAATTTTAATAGGAAAATCCCAGGTATTATCTTTAATGAATGGAATTCAAAAGTATAGAAAATTAATGTTTTTATTGATGTACGCATTCTGAAACTTAATAGGCGCTGTGGGTTATTTAACATTTGCTTCTTGTTTCCCTACTAGTCTTCATTATTTATGAGCGTAAAAAAATGAGTGCTTTTGCTCGATTAAAGTCCTTTTTTAGTTTATATCAAAGAATTTTAAAGCAAAACTCATAGAAATAAACTAGCATCTGGTTTACGAGATTTACAATAATACTGCCAATTTTAGAGAAAAACGAGCTTGCCCCAAACAGATATGAGATATAATCATATCTTATCAGCAAATGCCTGATGAATGAATCGCGATTTTGCTATTTTTTTAAATGCCTTTACATCCACAACCCTAATCAGCTGTTATTTTTTTAAGAGTTTTAAAAAGGTGTTCAATGAGCTTTCAATTAGAAGTTAGTACACTTTAGTTTTCTTCTTGCATCAAGTCCTCTGAATGTAACATCAAGAAAATACTCTAAGCCATACCAGATAGTAATCTCATTTGCACCACCTGAAGCTTTATTTAGCGAAGATACAGTCAGGTCATAGCTATACTCAATCAAAAACTTATCCAGCTTTACTCCGGCAATAAAAGTTAATGCATCTCTCCCTGCGTAGCCAGCATTTTTAAAAGGAATGTTTCTATACCATAATCCAAAGTTCATTGGTTCATACTGAAAGTTTATACCTAAATCAAGTTGGCTGAATTGCCCCTGTTTTCTAAAATAAGAAGTGAAAGCTATACTTCTTTCTCTGTTCATATCTTTTACCATACCATTACCTATAAAATCTAAACCATGCGGAATTCTGAACCCTGCCTGCAGTCCAAATCGGCCTTTGGGCTGAAATTCTTTCTCCTTAAATTTCATATGATGCCAGGTTGCTCCAGCCCAAAAGAGCTGTGAATCATCTGAATGGATGGAAGATTTCCATAAAACACCGGTATCAAAATTGGGATAACTCCAATTGAAGGATCCTCTATTAATTGCTATTGGGTCTGTTGAAGGATTCAGCGTTACACCATTAGGCGAAGCCACAAAGCGGTCAACGAATCTAAGATTGCTCATGTCATTAATCTGATGAAAAGTCCATGAGCCCTGCAAACCCCATTGAATTACATTATTGTCATTTACAACAACATTGTAAGAGCCTAAAAAAGAAAACGAGTTAGAGTTGAAGTTCTTAAATTGGTCATCTCTAAATGCCAAAAAACCTAGGCCTACGCCTTTTCCTACATAGCTGTCAACTCCGGCCATGTATGTTTTGTAACCTCCATCGCCAAGCCCATTCCATTGGCTACGATAAGTTGTCATAAGACGTGTAGTACCCGATTCTCCGGTAAAAGCAGGATTATGGTATAAAGGGTTGCCAAAAAACTGAGAAAATTGAGGGTCAGGGCCTAAACCAAAGTCCTGTGCAGAACTTATTTTGTAAAGCAAAAGCAGATTCATTAATAAAAGTTTTTTCATCGTACAAGAGAAAAGTTGTTTTTAAACTGTTTTTTAATATTTCCTATAAATTCTGCTTCTATTTCATAGACATAGGCCCCCTCTGGCATATTCAAATTATTTACTTTGCCATCCCATCCTTCAGTTAATATATTCGGTTCAAAATCCTTTTTCTCAAAGATTATTTCTCCCCATCGGTTTCGTATCCTCAATAGCAAAATCTTTTTTAATCCTTTAGAGCCAAAAGCCGTAAAGAAATCGCCGATATTATCATTGTTTGGTGTAAAAACTTCTGGAATTTCAATTTGACAAGTATCAACTTCAATGTAGTTATCTCTATAAACAGAGTCTTTGCAAGTGTTATTTTCATAATAAGCAACTAAAGAAACATCATGAAAACCTGCATTCAGATTTACTTCTGGATTCGCTGCATTTAGCGTATGTCCATCTTTAAAGTACCACTTGTATTTGGTTGCATCCTTTGAAAGGTTTTCAAATCTGATTAATTGATTAGAGCATAAAATATCTCCTGCTGTTGCAATCTTAAAATCGGCAGTTGGCTTTTTGCGAACATTGATATTTACAGGATATTCATTTTTACATGTTTTTGAAGTATTTCCATATCCAATTAACTTAACAGTTTTTGGGCCTTCTATTTTATATGAATGGATAGGGGAGTAATTAATAGAATCATGTGGCGAGTTATCTCCAAAGTCCCAAACAAATGAATACAAAGGTCCGGAGGTATTTATGACCTTCATCGGTTCATCTTGACATAAAAATTGATTAGACAACTTGAAACTTACTTCTGGAGGTGCAGTAGTTTTAATACTTCTTTGAATTGAATCATATCCGCATGCAGTATAGGCAATTAAAGTAACATTATATGAGCGATTAGCATCTTTAAAGCTATAGGTTGGGTTTGGAGTAATAGCTTTATCTTCATTACCAAATTTCCACAGCCATCTTTCAGGTTTAGGCACCGTCGCATCTTTAAAAAGTACGGGTTCTCCGGCGCAAGCTGTTATTGTACTCATAGTAAACAACGGTTTAACATTCTCAGGAAAAACAGTAATAGCAACTTTACTGGTATCATTACCACAGCTATTAGATACGATTAGGCTTACCTGATAGCTTTTAACTGAATCTTTAGCCGAGAAAATATGAGATAGTGTGTCAGATGCAGAAAAAAATGGAGCTTCATTATCAAATACCCAACTTGAAGTGCCCAGATTACCACTTGAGCGATTTGAAAATTTAACCCTTGCAGGGCTACATCTGAAAATAGTAGAATCTACCCCAATTTCAGCTTTTGCTAAAGGCCTTACCGTAACTTTCTTTGTCTTTTTTTCTTCTCCGCATGTATTTTTTAAAGTTACTTCTACAGTAAATTCTTTATCTTTTGTGGTTTGATTGTTAAAAATATAGGGGCTTGGTTTATAACCATCGCTAGTATTGCCATCTCCAAAATCCCAATGATAAGCTAAATCATTTCTCTCTGTTGTATTTATAGAAAATGTTACTGGCAGAGGTGAGCAACCTATGGTTTTATCCAGATTTATATCAAAAGGTTCAGGCGGCACAGAAACGGTTATTTTTTTGGTGGTGGTATCATGGCAAGCTCCTGCAAAGGCTACAAGTTTTACTGAGGCATTACCCTTAGGAAGTGAAAAAGAAGGAGATTGTATGGTAGAAAAAGGCGATGTTTCATTGTTCAGGTACCACTCATAAGCAGATGCCCCTGTTGATTTATTTAGTATCTGACTAGAAGCACCGCTGCATCCTCCACTAACATCAAAATCAGCCAAAGGTCTTCCAATTTTTACATTTATATCTTTTTTGGCGCTACAACTTTTTCCTCCACCTATTGAAGTTGTTACTGAATAAGTGAGCTTAAAGTCTGAATTGTTTAGACCAACTGTATTTAATGTGTCATTTTTTATACATCCCGAGCATACATTCGTACTCCATGTTCCACCCCCTGGGGTAGCCTTAAGAGGTAGCTTGGTCAGGCCCTGACAAATAGCCTCATCATTAGCCACAATGTTTATGCCTTGAACATTAATTTTGACACTATCTCGGGTAGCACATTTCCCTACCCCTAAACTATATTTTATTTCATAGATACCTATCTCTTTAGGATTAAACATTTTCTGGTTTTCAATAAATTTGCCTGTCCAATTTCCTCCATTTGGCGTGGCCAAAATATCAACAGCATTTGCGCCTACGCAAAGTGTGGTATCCCTGAAAGACGTTATTTTTACCGCTTGCTTTTGCCGGACAAAAAAAGTATCTGGCTTTGCAATTTTAACACCACATTCATATTTAAGAGTAGCCCCAATTATGTAAGGTGTATCAGAGTACCCGGCTTCCTTTATCTCATTTAAACCGAGTGGGTTGCCATTGAAAGTATACGTAGCCTGTGAATTTGGGTTTGCAAGCTTGTATTTAATAGGTTCACAATCATCGTTTTGCGGAGATATACCCAACTGTGGTTCGCTTACAACTCGATGCTTACAGATAAATGGTTTTGAGTTGCCACATACATTTCTTGCAATTAAGGTTATTGTATATTCTTTAGAATCATTAAATTTAATTTTGATTTTGCCACTACCAGGATGGCCTTCTAAATAAGAATAGCTACCACCTGATATTTTCCATTCATAATAAGATTCATCTGTAGAAATCGTTCCATCTAAAGAAAGTATGCCACCGTTGGACATACAAACCACGGTGTCAGTATTAGAAACCGTATATCCGTCGGCTTTGTAAGAAGCAACCGGAAGTTTACTCATTTTGAATGAAGCTTCTTTGGTATTAACACCGCAGTTTCGTGAAGTAGCAGTTAATTTAACTGAATACGTTTGGTTAGGATCTGTAAAGCTTATGTTTGGCGTATAATCAGTACTTTTGCGGCCGTCACTAAATTCCCACAGATAACTAACATTGCCTGAACTCGGGCAACTATTGTTTTCAAATCTGATTGCAGACCCCTCGCATGCTTCTTTTACAATGAGGTTAGCTTGAGGTTTTTTATTAAAAGTCAGTATAAAACCCTTATTATCGTTCGCATTATCCGGGTTCGTATTTTTTATGCTAATACTTCTTTCCAGTTCCGGGTCATTACAATCTTTTAAAAAGCTTTTTAAATCATAAATGTGCCGTGTTGTTGTTTCGGCATTAAGCTTAATTTCTTCAGCTTTACCATCTCCCCAGCTAATTTTATAGGTTTTTTCAGGGCTAGGCCCCGGCTTTAATTTGACACAAACCTCATAAAGAGTATCTGTTGGCGAAACACAAATAACTCCTGAATTAGATGCGTCACAAGTTGTAATATCTACTTTTTCCTGTCCAATAGTTTCAAAAAGAAACAAAAATATTCCCAAAAGGGTATAAAGCAGTCTTTTAATGAAAATCATAAATATTATAGTTATCTTATTGAATTATTACTTTCAAAATCTAATAGTTACATTTTTTTCTTTTTAAAGAAATAGATTAACCCTGAAGTAAAAAGTATAAGGAACCCTAAAGTAAGTAATAAATAGTGGTAGGACTCCTGAAATACGGGTTGGTCGTTACCAATCAGAATAAGGTTAGACCAGAAATATGGGTGGTTGTATTTTTTTGCAAAATCTTTTTCAATAAAATCTATTTTGGCTTTTTGCAAGGCCACATCTTTCGAAACCCCCTTTTTGAGATAATAATGGAGCCTTCGAGTTAAAAGTGATGCGCTTTCATCATTAGTAGCCCATAGCGTTGAAATAATAGAGGAACATCCTGCCAGACTGAATGCACGGGCAATTGAAAGCATTCCTTCAGAATGATGTTCCTGGCCGATACCGGCATCACATGAACTAAGCACTACTAACCGTGTGTTAGTCAGTTTAAGAGTATATATTTCATCAACTGTTAAACTTGAGTCGCCCTTCGGATAAAAACAAATAAATGAGCTGCTCGGGAATTTGTCATTCATAAAAGAATGCGTTGCCAAATAAAGTATACTAAATGATTGGTAATGTTTTAGGAAATTATTTTTGGTTGCCTTTTCTCCCAATAGTGTCTCGTCAGCTATTTCAACTACTTGTTTTTCCGATTCTGGTAAGTATTTCAAATTGCCATTTGTAGGTTTATTTTCATTAAAAGGAGCTAAACCCAGAGTTTTTGTATAGTTAGCTTTTTTAGGTTCTTCAATTATTTGCCTGGCAGAGTAAGTGTATTCTACACTATATTTTTTAATTAAATAATCTTTTATTGTTTTACCAGATTCAAGTACTTCGAAGGGTAAAAAATTAATCAGCCAGTCTTTACTTATTATTAGTTTGTCTTTATTTTTTATAAGTGGTTTTAAGGGAGTAATTAAAGTTTCATATAAATTGGCAGATAACTCAATTCCTTCATAGTTCCCAAATCCAGGATTTTGATACAATTCATCTTTAAAGGAGTTTAAATTGCTGATAAACTGCGGAGTAAGCTTGATTGTCTTTATTTCAAAATTTTCTTTGGTAACTATGCATATTAATAACTCTTCTTCCGTACTGAAATAAGATAAAAAAACCGCATTATCGTTAAGTTTCTTTTGTATTTCAGCCAACTTCACTTCTGAGGTTTTAAATTTCAGATTGTAATATTCCGGGAATAGTTTTTCTATCTGGCGAAGTAGATTAATCTTTTCAATTTTGAGACTGTTTAGGCTTTCCTCTATACCTCTATCTTTGTTTTTTAGTAGTTTTTTCCTTAAAATCAATTCGTTTAGGCTGTCTTCTTTTTTAAGATAATTAACAGGTATGAGATTATTCTTAATTGATGACAAATAAAGAGCTTCATTCAACTCAGTGGCTTTGCTTTTTTCGATTAAGGAGAGTATATATTCTTTGTCAGAGAGAGAATGTGATAATTGATATTTTGCCAAAGCAATAGTTACAGCTAATTGGTAAGACGAATGTATTGTTTTGTTGAAAACCAGCTTTGATTCTGAATAATCATAATTATTACGTGTATTCGATATAATATCAAGACAAAGATTTATTGTTTTTAATGCTAAATTGAGGTAGCTTTTATCATTATTCTTTTTATAAGAGTTAAATAGGAATAAACTCTTTTTTGTTAATACTTCTATACTTACTGTTTCGTTTAAATTGCTTAGTTCTACTGGATTCTCAAATATATCCTTGCTTTCAAAATGGTTAAAAATAGCCTTTAATGATTTTTGGATATTTTCAATACTTAAATCTAGATTGTTTTTATTAATTTCGCTTAATCTCAAATAACATTTGGCCAATCGTATATCCTTATTTATTTTCTTTTTTTTGAATATTCTGATTGCATCTTGAAAGTATCTTTCTGCCTGTTGTTTCTTTTGTCCTAATGTAAGATAAGCAATTCCAAGATTATATAAAATATTAGTTTTTAGTCTAAAATTGTCAACTGGTTTATGAGTTAGTTCAAGTTTATTTGCCAGTTTAAGTGCTTTTTTTAAAATGGCAACTCCTTCATTAAATTTATTATTTAGAATAAGACACCACCCCAAACAAGATAATGTAAAGCACTTGAGCTGATTTTTTTCTGTTTGCTCTTGGTCTGCCTTCTGAATATATCTTAATGCTTTTTCATTCTCGCCAAGGCTCTCATAAATATTTGACAGATTAGTTAGTATTATTACCTCATCTTCTTTTAGCTTATACTTCTGCGCAATTAGCAGAGCCTTTTCGATAAGTAAAATTCCATTTGAGAAGTCTCTATAATCATTTAAGAATCTTCCATAATTATTGTAAAAATGAATGGCATATGATGGAATCTTGCCCTCAATGGTTTTATTTTTTAATAGCAGATTATTGGCTGACTCAAAATATAACCTTGCAGAATCGCGCATATTCAGAGCTTTGAGCATAGTACCATAATTGGAATACAATTTAAAAGAAATGGTATCAACAGATGGTGTAATTTTAGCGTGATAGGCTAAACCTTCTCTACACGCTTCCAAGGCGAGTTTGTATTCTGCTTTATAATGATGCAATGAACTTATATCAATGTACAAGTTGGTCATTCTTACATAATCATTCGATTTTTTTGCTATTTTAAATGCTTTGATATAAAAGAAATAGGCCTTTTCTATATCACCATTATCAAAGCAATCTTCAGCAATTGATCTTAATTTATCGGAGCGGTTTTGAGAATAGCAATTAATTGTAAGAAATGAGGTAAGTATTATAAACAGGATTTTCATTTTTTTGGGTTAGGTACCTGGAGCAGTAGTAATTTTAGATACGTTTTCATAAAAATACTTTTTTTAAAGTTGAGAGAATATTAAATTTTGTAATTTTTATTTTTAGGTAGCTTGTCCATTTTTGGAAGGGCGGGAATTTAAATGGGTTATAACTTTGTAGATAAACATAAATCTATAATTGCAAGGATGAATATTTGCCTTTAGGCGCACTAGTTGAGAAAAGTAGATGGTTATATTTTTATTTCTGCTAAGTGAGTTGGGGAAATATAATGTACTGACTTAGCATCTTTTGAAAAACTAAGAGTATAAAAGAAGTAAAGATGCTAAGTGAATTGGTTTAGGCAGGAAGAAAGCGCTATATTTATTAAAGCAAAAATGTTTATTACTAACTAATGAGCAGGTAAAACCTTTAAAAGATATACCCTGTTGGTGATTTTGTTGAGTAATTAATATTATCTGATTGGCTTCTCCTCGTCTATTTCTAACCGTACTTACCTAAAGGGGATAAAGGTGCAGCAAAATACTTCATCACCATTTCGCTCCAGACCCCACGCGTTAAAAGAGGTGAAAGATTTGCCGGAATAGTTTATTTTTAAAACGCAAAAAAGAACTGACCAGCGCCTGGCTAGTCAGTTCTTTTGTTTTTCTTTTGATGCCGGTTAACCCAGTTCTGTTACAAATGCATCTTTTGGAGTTCTGACTTTTTTTAGATTCACCAGCCAGTCGCCTTCTTGTTCACGGTAGCCAATGGGCAAAATTACCACACTTTTCAGGCCTTGTTCTGCCAGCCCCAGTAATTCATCCATTTTTTCTGTGTTGAAACCTTCCATGGGCGTGGCATCTACCTTTTGCTCGGCGGCGGCGGCAATGGCTAGTCCGAACGATATATAGGCTTGTTTGGCCGAATGATTCTTGTGCCATTCTTTACCCAAAGGCTCATATAACCCCCAAAGCATTTTTTGGTACCCTTCCGAGCTGTCGGCAGGCAGCCCTCTTTCTTCAGCTGTTTTGGTCAATACCTCCTTTATCCTTTCGGGTGTGTATTCATCCCATGCGGCCCAAACCAGCAGATGCGAACAATCTGTAATCTGGCTCTGGTTATAGGCAAATTCGCGTATTTGCTCAAGTATTTCTTTATTGTTGATAACAAAGATTCTGTAAGGTTGTAAACCAGAAGATGAGGGCGCATATCTTGCTGCTTCCAGTATGTAGTCCAGTTTTTCTTGCGGAACAACCGCCCCATTCATTTTTTTGGTGGCATAGCGCCATTTCAAATTATCTATAAGTGTCATAATTGATTTTTGGTTTTGTGTGGCAAATGTAAATGTTATTGTGTATATTTGTAACAAGGTAACAAAAAGTAACAGTAACATAGAAGTAACCAGGTAACCGATGAGTAACCAGACTTATATTAGAGATTGTAAAAGGAATATCATGGCCGTTTATGATGCCATGGACCTATTGAACGGCAAATGGAAAATATCAATCATAGCCGTGCTTTGCTATCATCATAAAAGAAGGTTTTCTGATATTCTGAGAGATGTGAGCGGGATATCGAACAAAATGCTGAGCAAAGAACTAAAGGAAATGGAGGTAAATTCGCTTTTGAAAAGAACGGTAATCAATACCCAGCCGATAACCGTTGAGTATGAATTGACTGAACATGGAAAGAAGTTGAAGTCGGTAATTAGTAGTTTGTCAGAATGGGGGAAAGAACACCGGAAAGAGATGATGGGCCCTTAATTGCATGGCTTATGTAGTTTGGTCGATCATGTTTTACTCAATTACCCTGTAATTGTATTTTCTTTGGTTTAACAGGTCTTCATAGTAGATGGTAAAATAGTTTTCATTGATAACATACTGGGTGGTAGAAAGGGTTTTAAGCACATTATCACGATTGATTCTTAGGTCATTCCTGATATCTCCTATGCCACCATTCTGATGGAAGTCGAGTACACTGTCTGCACTTACGGGCTGTTGTAAAAAATTCGTAAACCATTGTTTTCTTTCCTCAATTACCCGAGGAGTATATAAAGTAACCGAAGACCATATCTGAGGTCTTGACACATCAATTTTTTCTGTACTGATTTGCTTGCCGTTCCATCTCAATTCATGGGCAAAAAGTTCATGGCTGTTTTCAATAACTACAAGCGTGAAGGGTTCAATTCCGTCAAAATTATATCTTTCAATAAATGTGGTTACCGAGCCGAACTGGAAGAAATCAGGGATAATTCTACCCCGGCTTTGCCGGTAAGGCGGGTGGGAGATATGCCTGCTAACCCCGCCATTTAAAAGACACAGGCTTAAGGCTTTGCTGCCGGCAATCCAGGTGCCATCGCTCAGTGGGTCTTTCGGATAAAAAACCTGATGCCCGTTAATGGTATATTTTCTGGGTGGAGTGGCCGTTTCACGAGCCACGGCTTCGTCTCTGTTCGAGGTAAGAATATATCCTTTGTTGCCGGTTGGTATATAGGTCAGAACGCACATGGTATCAAAAGTTTTTCATCATTAATCAGCCCATAATCATTTCGCAATTGACAATAATCGTCAGGTCGGCGGTTCAGTTTTCTAAGGCCTCCAGCTGCTGTTTGTATCTGATGGTTGCGTAAGCCACACCAAAAGCAGGGTCTATTGGTATATGGCTGAAATGCACCTGCACACCAATACGAATAAGCGCAAAATGATGAATAGAATGCTCAATCATATACACCAGCTCGCGCATAAAATTAGATTCAACCAGTTCGTGGTTTTTTTCGCTGTACCTCACCTTTACCAGAAGCGGCCTGTTCAGATTCGTTTCGTTTTTAATAGTGGCTTCAATCTCGGCCAGTTTTTTTTGAGTATAAATTAACTCGGTTTCAATTAAATGATTACGTTCGCGGCCATCGTAATCTACTATGCCTGTTGACGCTCCATTAATTAAACACTGAAAAAACTCTAAGGTATGCCGTACGTGCTGCCCTATACTGCTGTTGTTTAAAACCGGCAGGTTTTCTGTGTAGGTTTGCGGGTTTAGCTGATTGAGTAATTCTTTCAGTTGATTAAATACTTCTGTGGTTGCCTGGCTTGTCATTTCTTTCGTAAGTTTTATGTGCCCGTAGCAGTAACTAAGCCTGAAACTGACTATGCAAATCATTTAATTATTCAAGTTGCGTAACAATCCAATGGGCATAACCAGCCTTGTGTTGGTATTGTTACGCGCTTTATTGACCCTACAAATTTGATGATTTGACCTGGCCCGGTTTGTCGGCCAGACGACCTAACTAAGAAAATGAAGGTAGTTTATGCCTCTTTTTTTAAGATGATTTCCGTTCGGTTATAGTCTAAAATGCCTTTTTCTTTATACTCATTAAATAGTTGGGTAACTGTTTGCCGGGTACTGCAGATAAGGCTGGCTATGTCCTGATGGGTAAGGTAGTTTTTAAGAATAATGTCTGTGTCAGCGGGAGTACCTTCTTTTGTTGCCCAATCTTTTAAGAAAATCATGAAGCGCGTCCGTACATCTTTAAACATAAGATTGGCGTATCTGCTCTGAAGCCGTTTGAATCTGAACCCCATCCATTTGGTATAGGATAAACCCAGTTGAGGATTCTTCTCCAGCAGCTGTTCAAAGTCGTCCATTCTGAAACTACAACAAATTACGTTGTCAGAAACCGCTACCGCGTATTCGTCAGACTGCGTTTCGGTTAGGGTAAACTCCCCGAAGATATCGCCTTTTTGAATCACATCTTTTACAATTTCGTTGCCGTTTTCGTCTGTCTCTACAATTTTAAGCGTACCTTTTTTAAGAAAATAAACCCTGGTGTTTTCATCATGCGAAAACAAAATGATTTCGCCTTTCCGCGCAGTTTTGAAATTTGATATCATACATATCGACCTCAATTCAGACGACGATAGTACACTAAAAAGTTTATGGTCTCGCAGATACCAGTATTTTGTATCAAGATTCATCAGGTTCCGGAAAAATTCTATGCTAATATACAGATTGCAGACAATTTTTAACTAAAATGCTTCTTAATTATTACCCAAACTTCGGCAAGGGATAAAGGCAGATGACCTCTTTTCTGGTTGTCAATGCTTATGTCGGCGCTGCGGCTCCAGTGCCAGCGTAAATCTTTGTAGGCATTCAGTAAAGAGTAGGCAGGGTCGTATATATGCCCGGGGTCTGAACTCACCCCGTTCAGTTCCATTATTTTTATGTTTTTGCCATTATACAAATCTTCAATGCTGGGCACTTTCAGGTCAAATCTACCATAATAAAACCCATCAAAACTTTCGGCAATGCTGCTGAATATGGCATGTGTTTGCTCGTTAATCAAGTGGTTGGCATTTATAAACTTGGTTCCCCGACAATGATTCCCAATGGGTTCAAGCAGGCGTTTTTCGTTAAGCGGCAGCTGTTCGTTTATCCGCTCACCTAATTTTGACTCCAGCGCGGCCAACTGAAACCGCGCACGGGTAGACCTGCCAATCAACTCACGGATGGTAGATTTACCGTCACCCGTAACCGTCAGAAATTCTTTTAGGGTTATGGAAGAAACAATTCCCGCTGGCTCCGTCGGCACACGGCTAAAAAGTACGCCCAATTCAATAGGATAGCTGATAAATTCCTGAATTATGTAATTTCCCTGTGCTGCCGTATGGTAGTTATGCAACTGTTCGGCTGTTTCAATTTTGGCAACATGGGTGCCTCTCTCGCCAACATCAGGTTTGGCTATCATAGGGAAGCCTATTTGCGCAGCTTTAATTAAATCAATAATGTTGCCCGGTTCTTTTTCTTTTTCTACAAAAATGGTTTTAGGTAGAAAATCGGGGTTGATTTTCCTGAGAATTTCAATCTTGCTTTCGCCATAAAAACCACCTGCTTTTATACCCGGGTTAACCGCCGTAAAAAAGGTAAACGAGCGCGTTCTGAAAGCCAGATACAGCCAGTACGGAGCCATTGGTAAATAAAATAACCACCAGGGCCAGTATTCATAATTGAAAGTTTTAATAACAAAAAGCGGGAGTTTCATAATAAGGCGTGTAAAATCATCTAAAAGCATCGGTAAAGAATTTTCTGGCCAATGCCAGGCCCTGTTGCTGGTGCAAAACCAGAATCACTACCGAGCAAAACAAAACAACTATGGCCAATATAAACAGTTGTCCGCCATCGCCCATTGACTCAATTCCTATAACCAGTAAATGAGCGGCAATTGCACCCAGCATTAAGCCCATGGCCACCAGCCCCCCAACAAATGCAGTGGCCGGTAGCAGCAATAACAAAGCAGTTACCAGTTCTAAAACGCCGGTGCCTATGCGGCCCCACGGTTCGACACCCAGTTTGGTAAACAACACCACAGACTCAGGATGTGCCGTAAATTTAAAATAAAGTGTCTGAATAAGAATAACGGCAGCTATGATACGTAAGCCCAACGAAATGATTTTCTGTGTTTTCATCTGATTTGCAATGCGGGTTAGCGTATAAAATTCATCCAGTTTTTATCTGCTCTCTGTTTCAGATTAGCCTCATCTTTATTCCATTTGGGCAGGGTATTATTTACCCACGAATGATAGAAAAGATAGAGTTTCCCGTTCAGTATTTTGAAAGTTTCGGGGTCAATTTCTACTTTTTCGCCCGTGGCTCCCATAGCGTAGGCACACCAGCCACCATACTGTGGCTCATATTTTTTCGGGTCTTTTAAAAAAGTTTCTTTGTTTGCAGGGCTGCCAAACCAATAGTTTGCGCCCTCATAACTGGTGTTCCATTGCTTGTTGCCTTTAATGGCTTTGTGCTCATTAAAATAGGCTACGGGGTCATAACCCTGAATGGCAAGGCCGTTTTCAAGATTAAACTGCCTGGCTCTGGTATTGGGTTGTGCCAAGGCCTGGCCAATTAACACCATGAGTATAAGGATAATTAAATAACTGCGTTTCATCTGTACGGTGGTTTAGGGTTAGTTATTGGGCTTGTTTAGTGCAGGCCAGTAATCGTTGGCTTTTTTGATGCGACCCGGTATGTCTTTCGACCATAGTTGTTTTACCTTGGGGCTGTAGTTCAGGTAGAGTTTATCTTCGACTATTGTCCAGGCGTCAGGGTCAGTGGGCGACTTGTGATTCTCGCTCACCCCAAAGGCACAAAAACCGCCGAACTGAGGCGCGTATCTGGCAGGGTCTGCCTTGAAAGCATCTAAATTGGCCTGCGAACTAAAAAGCCACGTGGCTTCATGCCATTGGTACCCAAAAGTTTCTGAACCCTTTACGGCCTTGTTTTCTGTAAAATAAGCTACGGGATCATAGCCGTTAATAGCAATGCCATTTTTCTGGTAAACGGCATTATCTTGTGCAAAGGCGCCTCCTGCAAAAACAAGAAGAAAAAGGATGATGATTTGAATGCGGGTGTTTTTCATTTTAGTGAAGTTTTTTTTACAAAACTGGCAGAATTGTAACTGACGGATTGTCGGCTCAATGACAATTCAGAAAAAGATTCTGAGCGTTTGGCCAACAGCCATTGAAATAAATAGCAAACCTATGGCTTTGTTGAACGAAAACCTCAGAAATAAACCTTGCAATTGACCCTGAAAACGCTTGGCCAGCCAGGCAAAAAGCAGCAGAATGGCAAATGAACCCAAAGCTGCCCCTAAAACAAACGACAGTTGCGAGCTGAACGATCGCAAACTGTAAAACGAATGGAGATAAACCAGCACAACCAGCCAGAAAGGCAAAAGCTGCGGGTTAAGCATTCCTTTGCCAAAGCCACTTAGGGATGCTTTAGGTATTTTTGTGGTTTTGATTGCTGCGGTGGTTTTAGCCTTTGTAAAAAGGCTAAGCAGGCCTGTTATTAAAAAAAACGGAATGGCGGCCAGTTGCAGGGCTTCAAGCAGTATCTGGTTTTGCATCAACCAAAACCGCCCTTTAAGTGCGGCTATGGTGTAGATTACCTCAGGCAGCGAGCCGCTTACAGCCACGTAAACACCATCTTTAAAACTGCGCGAAAGTGTGGCCTGTACCACTGCCAGGTTTAACGGCCCCGGTTGTACAGAGCCCACAAAACTGATGAGGGCTGTGAGTAATAAAATAGCTATTGGCTCTGGCATACATAATGGGTTTGTAGGCAACAAACCTAAAGCAAGCGTGCCGGATGAATTGTCTGCCTGCCGACATTTAAGACAAAACCCGGCCAGAGCGGGTATGCAGTAAACTAAATTCTAACCGGATTTGTCGGCACAAACACTTAGTTAAGCAATTGCTTTAATACGTCTTCATTGTTTTCTTCAAAATAGGGGTGATGATAATGGTGCAGCTTCATTAAGACTTGCAACAACTGATTTTTTTCTTCAATGCTCAGATCGCCTACAATGTGGCCCGACATCTTCTGGATTCCGTTTTGAATCAGACCAAATTGGGTGCGACCCTTGTCTGTCAGTGATAATAGTTTTGACCGGGCATCGGCAGGATTATCTCTTTCCTGTAGCATCCCGTCGCGGAGCAGTCTTTTTAGTACCTCGTTGCCCGACGATTTTTCTTGTATGCACATCCTGAGCACATCTATTTTCTTAAACTCTTTGTCAGGAAAAAGAGAAACCAGCACGGCAAAGTCATCAAGCGAGTAGATTTCAGTATTTCTGAAAACACGCTTGGCATAAAATTGGGCATACTTGTAGGCAATTCCTAAAAACATAGAAATAAGCCCGTCCTGCGACGGTATCATGCTTTGCGGCTTGGGCTGTGTTTTATTGGCTTCGTTGATAATCCAGGACACAAATTGCTCTTTTTGCCAACGCTGGGCGTTTGTTTGCTGCTGATACGCCTCTGCCAATGCTATAATTTCTTTTAAAATACTGTAGTCCATATACTATTGTTAACAATATTTGAAACGCAAAATGGTATTATACCATTCAATTAAAAAATATTTTGTTTTACATAAAACATTTAAAGCCTGAAATTGTTTTATGTAAAACTAATCTAATTTATTTGGTATGAAAACCATTAAACTCTACTTCTTTTTTTTGTTGTTATTTTTTAGTTTTTCAGCTTTTGCCCAGAATACAGGTACCATTTACGGTAAAGTAATTGATAAAAACACGCAGGAACCACTAATAGGAGCCACCGTGGGTGTAGAGCAATCATCGCAGGGTACCACAACAGACCTGGAAGGTAACTTTCGTTTATCGTTACCCGTTGGCAGCTACAACCTGAAAGTAACTTATGTTGGTTACCAGACACTTGTTAAATATAATATCAACCTTACGTCTGGTAATGCGCAGTCTGTCAATTTTGAATTACAGGCCGAAACTGCTACATTAGGTGAAGTAACGGTGAAAAATCAACGGGCAAAATCAGCCCTTGCTTCAGACGTAATGACACCGCTGTCGGTGCAGACCCTCACGGTTGAAGAAATCAGGAGTAATCCGGGTGGAAACTTTGATGTTTCAAAAGTGATTCAGGCGCTGCCGGGTGTAGCCGGAACCACAGGAAGCGGGGGTTTCAGAAACGATATAATACTGAGAGGCGGCGGCCCCAACGAGAACATCTATTATCTTGATGGCATAGAAATACCGGTGCTTAACCACTTTTCAACGCAGGGTAGCGCCGGTGGACCCGCAGGTATAATCAATACCGCTTTTGTAGACGATATTAAGCTGAGCACCTCGGCATTTAATGCGCAATTTGATAACGCCCTTTCTGGGGTTTTTGAAATTAACCAGAAAGTGGGTAACTCAGAACGCTTGCAAAGTAATATCCGCCTAAGCGCAACCGAACTGGCCGCAACCTTTGATGGCAAACTGAGCGACAAAACCAATTTTCTTCTTTCGGGGCGTCGGTCTTATCTGCAACTTTTGTTTAAGTTGATAGACCTGCCCATCAGACCTAATTACTGGGATTTCCAGACAAAAATCACACATAAACTCGGAGAAAAAACCACGTTGAATCTGATAGGTATAGGCGCCATAGACGACTTTAAGTTTGCGTTACCCAAAGACCCCAGCCCCGAAAATATCTATATATTCAGAAATTCTTCATTGATTAATCAGTGGAACTATACCGCAGGGGCGTCTGTCAAGCACCTCATTAACAAAGGTTTCATTAATGTGGCGCTCAGCCGGAATCACCTGAACAACTCATTAGAGCGCTACGAAGACAACAATAACCCGGAGCCGCAGTCGCAGAACCTGTTTTCACAATCAAAAGAGGTGGAAACCAAGCTCAGAGCATACCTTAAAAAATCGCGTAATGGATTTACTTACAGTTTTGGCGGCGTAATACAGTATGTTAATTACCAGAACGATTTCTTTCAGAAAATAAGAAATAGTGTAACCGACCAAAACGGGAATGTAATACAGCCGGAAGTAGCTTACCGGTTTATGACCGACCTTAACTTCTGGAAATATGGCGCTTTTGCACAAATTGGTAAGACATTTGCCAATCAGGTGAGCGTATCAGGCGGGCTAAGAACCGATATGAACAGCTTTACTGATGAGGGGCAGAATCCACTCAGAACGCTTTCGCCCCGCATCTCGGTTTCGGTACCTTTAAGCAGTAATTTCAGACTCAATGCCGCCTGGGGAAGCTATTACAAAATACCTATTTATACGGTGCTGGGTTTTAAAGATGCCCAGGGTAACTATACCAACCGCAACAACAAATACATTAATACCCTGCATTATGCACTAGGGTTGGAGTATCTGCCCAGGCCCGATTTGAGATTCACGGTTGAAGGTTTTTATAAAGATTACAGAAATTATCCGGTAACTACCCTTAACAATATTTCACTGGCTAACCTGGGAGGCGAATTTGGCGCCATTGGTAATGAGGCGGTGAGGTCTGTAGGCAGAGGTGAAACATACGGAGTTGAATTTTTTGTACAGCAAAAACTGGTAAAACGTAATTTTCTGACACTCTCTTACACCTTTGTGAGAAGCAAATTTGGTGGGCAGAATACCGCACTAAGGCCATCGGCATGGGATGTACGGCACCTGGTGTCACTAATTTATGGCCTTAAATTGAACAAACAATGGGAGTTAGGCCTGAAATACAGGTTTGCAGGCGGTAGCCCCTACACGCCTTATGACCTTGCCGCATCGCAGCAGAATTACCTGACATTAGGGCAGGGGATTCTTGATTACACCCGTTTAAATTCGGTTCGACTGAAAGCCTTTAATCAGGTAGATTTACGCGTAGATAAAAAATGGAATTACCCGCGCTGGACCCTGGATTTATTTCTGGATGTACAGAACGTTCTGGCCTTTAAAAATGAGTCTATGCCTTATTTTACCTTTAAACGCAAGGCCGATAATTCCGACTTTGAGTCGAGCGACGGGCAATCAGTCAGGCCAGACGGCTCAAATGCCATTCCGGTTATTTTAGATAACTTGTCGGGCAGGCCAACCCCAAGCCTTGGGTTTATTGTTGAGTTTTAGATCTGCTGGTGCATTTGTATTGTGGGCGTTCTGATTTTATAATTTAAACGCCGAGCTAAGAAAATACCGCCCAGGCAATATAAAATATACGCCAACCATTGGCAAACATCAGATTGAATGTTTGTTGCTGTTTCTAGAAGTTTTCAGTAAAATTTTTCAGAAACAGCAACAAACAATTTTGCATCTTTAAATGATAGCATGTTTTTTCAGCATGATTTTCCTGTCAATGCATCGGTGCCGCAGCATAGCCTAACCTAACCCCATCAAATCTCCCGATACTCGCATTATAAGTCCTTGCGCCAAAGCTAATTCTTCGCATTTAGACGTACTTTCCTTTTCTTTATTTTGAAGGCTTAATAGGCAACAGGTGTGTTGTCCGGATAGGTAATATATTAAAAAAAGGCCATCCAACAAGTTAATTATTGGATGGCCTTATAATACTAAATACTCGTACTTGAATTGGTCTGACGTGGTTCATTTTTAGTTTACACTTTTTGCGAATTATTAAAAGACAAATATTTACTTTTTGAACCTATTTTTCGGTAGTACAATTCTTCAAAAGCAATGGGGTTGGAATAATTTATTCCAGAATGCAATCTTGTGTTGTTATAGTACCCATCAATATATTCGAATATAGT